>NZ_JAJEJR010000003.1:600000-900000 GCF_021390595.1 Paraburkholderia sp. HP33-1
CCTGAATTTGCGCCGATCACTGCGTAGTGCGTGCCCGGTAGGACAGCGATATTCATTAGCGAGTTCATCCCATCGGAACTCGCTGCTGGACAATGTATTGTCCTTGCGCGTCGTTTTATCCCAGACCGGAACATGTGGTGCAATTTCCTTCTCTTCGATCATCCAGGCAAGCATCGCTGCTGAGCCATACGCGGTGTCGCCTGCAAGACGTCGAGGTTTGAGATCGCGCCGCTGCTCAACGCGATCAATCATCGTCCTGGTTGATTCCACTTCGTGGGAACGGTTCGCGGGCGTCGCCTCGACGTCAACGATGATCCCTGCTTGCAGGTCAATCAGATAATTGGTCGAGTAGGCGAAGAACGGCAAGCCACCCTTGGCGGCTGTCCAGCTCGCAGCGGGATCCGTCAGGGATATCCTCTTTGGAGGCGTCGATGACTCTGTCATCTCCGCCGCTTCGGTGCCTGCTGGATTCGCTTCTTCCAACGCTTCCAGATACTCCCGCACGGCACGGCTTTGGCCCTTGACACAACCCCAGTCGATGGGTTCAGAACCCGGAACACCGCGTACAGAACTCGCGTCGGCTCTGATGATGCTCGCGTCAATCGCGAATCCTTCACCCTTTACGAGCCCTTCGGACATGCACCGACCCAGTACCGACTCGAACACATGGCGCAGCACATCGCTATCGCGGAAGCGACCGTGGCGGTTCTTGGAGAATGTCGAGTGTTCGGGTACGGCGTCCTCCAGGCCCAGGCGGCAGAACCATCGATACGCCAGATTCAGATGCACTTCTTCGCATAGCCTGCGCTCGGACCGGATGCCGAAACAGTAGCCCACAATCAACATGCGGATCATGAGCTCCGGATCAATCGATGGCCGTCCCATGGGACTGTAGAACGGCGCAAGATGCTGGCGTAGATCACGCAGATCAAGAAAGTGATCGATGCCTCTCAACAGGTGCTCGCGAGGGACGTGACTATCGAGGTTGAACGAGTAGAAGAGTTTGTCCTGTCCGCTGCCCAGTTGACCCATCATGACGAATCACTCCCGTCGATCGATGGCTTCCAGGATACCCAACAATCCGCATGCCGGGCGACTTTTTCAACACAATCGTCAGGCAAGCAGACATCGATCAGCGAGCGAGAATAGGCCGCTTGTGGCCGGTTGTACGCGCTGAGCCATGACGCTACAAAGCTGCCGCCGGTGAACGGCGAACGTTCTTGAACGGCGGCTCACGGCGAAGTTGGTCCGCAAATCGCCTCGCTATTCAAGTCAGCACGCTCAGGCAACAGACTACTCCTTATTCAGATAGTTTTTTTCAAGAAATTCTGACCTGAAATTCTGTGGCGGAGTGGGAATGTCGGGTCGACCCTCCGGCGTAAAGTCCATGAGATTCCAATACGGCCACACCGTGTCAACATGATTCCCTGACAATTCAGTTCCCCAGAAATGAAAAATCTTTCCAACCAGTCTCCTGAATACGTGCATCACTGGCCATTGCATATCA
The DNA here is from genome assembly GCF_021390595.1 of Paraburkholderia sp. HP33-1. Taxonomy (NCBI): domain Bacteria; kingdom Pseudomonadati; phylum Pseudomonadota; class Betaproteobacteria; order Burkholderiales; family Burkholderiaceae; genus Paraburkholderia; species Paraburkholderia sp. HP33-1. The sequence continues at coordinate 601,508 of NZ_JAJEJR010000003.1, forward strand.
TCAGAGTCTCCCTGGCATTTGTAATCGGCCTGATAGGCGGAGCCCGATCCAGAAACCAGTGCAATCTGCGACCAACCACGCTGTTTGGCCCATGTATTGATTCGATCAGCCGGGGCTTTGGCAATCGCTACGAACGCAGCATGTTGAGTGACCTGATACCACGTGCGATCGAACCCATCGACCAGCGACGTACACGATGGACAGGGATTGTCCCAGTTCGGACCGAACATAAATGAATAAATGAGCAGGGTGTTTTTATCTCCAAATAGCTCGGAGAATTTCACGCTCTTGCCCACTTTCCCATCGTTGGCCCATTGGAAGACGTAGTCCTCTTTCAACTGCCCGCCCTGAGGAAGATCACGGCGTTGTTTCGCGACTGATCTCACTTTGTCGACAAGTTCTTGTTCTTCTTTAAGCAATAAGTCACGCGCATCGCGATACTCCCTGCTTTCGTTTGGATACCGTAATTCATTCATGGTCGGCTCCTCCTGGAAACTGATATTTGGGTTCCATGCTCTCCAGGACACATCGAATGACGTGATGTAAACCCGGGGCAGGTAAACCCCATTCGAGTGTACTCTCAATGGTTGCTCGGGATAGTCAGTTTGCCCGATGGCGACTAACTGACGAAGACTCGCCGCGGATGCCGGCCGGCGGTATGCTCGTTGCTGAAGCGTGGAAGACAGCGGTCCCGCGCGGCGCTGCCCCATTGGGTGTCGCGCGGGCTGCTGCGCTCGCGAGGAGGCTGCAATGAGCGATTTCGACGATGCGCGCGCGTGGATGGTCGAGCGACAGATCGTGCGCCGCGGCGTGCGCGACGACTACGTGATCGCGGCGATGCGGCGCGTGCCGCGCGAAGCATTCGTGCCGCCCGATCTGCGTGATTTCGCGTATGACGATACGCCGCTGCCGATCGGCGGCGAGCAGTCGATCTCGCAGCCGTTCATCGTCGCGAAGATGCTCGCAGCCGCCGAACTGCAGCCTGGCGATCGCGTGCTCGACATCGGTACTGGCTCCGGCTACGCGGCCGCGCTTGCAGCGGAGATTGCGGGCCGGGTGGATTCGATCGAACGCGACGCGAGCCTCGCCGAGAGCGCGCGCGAGCGCCTGCAGCGGCTTGGCTACGAGAACGTCGAAGTGCATGTCGGCGACGGCACCGTGGGTCTTGCCGCGCATGCGCCGTATAACGCGATCATCGCGGCGGCGGGCGGACCGCATGTGCCGCAGGCTCTGCGCGCGCAACTGGCGCCGGGCGGGCGCCTCGTGATGCCGGTCGGCAGCAGCCTGAACCATCAGCGGCTCGTCAAGATCGTGCGGCGCGGCGAACACGACTACGACGAACAAACGTTGTGTGACGTGCGCTTCGTGCCTCTCGTCGGCGACGATGGCTGGCCGGAGCCAAGGGGCGCGTCGCGCGCGAATTCGCGGCCTGCGCCAACGCCCACGCTGGAAGTTGCGATTCGCGACGCGGCCGAGCCGTTGCCCGACATCGATTCCCCGGAATTCGCGGGGTTTATCGACCGCTTCGCCGAGCGGCGGGTCGTGCTGCTTGGTGAGGCCACTCACGGCACGTCGGAGTTTTATCGCGCGCGGGCGGCGATCACGCGACGCCTCGTCGAGCGACACGGCTTTTCGATGATCGCGGTCGAGGCCGACTGGCCCGACGCCGCGATCATCGACCGGCATGTGCGCGCTCGACCGATGCCCGTCGAGCGGCCCCGACCGTTTTGCCGCTTTCCGGCCTGGATGTGGCGCAACACGGACTTCATGGGATTCGTCGCGTGGCTGCGCTCGCACAATGCAGCGCACCGCGAGCGCGAGATACGCTTTTACGGGCTCGACATCTACAGCCTGTCTGAATCGCTGGATGCCGTGCTGCACTACCTCGACAGCGTCGACCCGGCGGCGGCGCGCATCGCTCGCGCGCGCTTTGCGTGCCTCAGTCCGTGGCAGAAAGATCTGGCCGTGTATGGACGGGCCGCATTGAGCGGCGGCTACGCGCAGTGCGAGGAACACGTGGTCGCGCAGCTCGTCGATCTGCTCAAAAGCCGGCTCGACTATGCGCAGAAAGACGGCGAATGCCCCCTCGACGCGGCGCTGAACTCGCGGCTCGTCGCGATCGCCAGGCATTACTATCGCGCGATGTATTACGGCGACCCGCAAAGCTGGAATCTGCGCGAGACGCACATGTTCGACACGCTCCGTCTTGCGCTCGACAGGCACGGGTCGCAAGCGCGTCTGGTCGTGTGGGCGCACAACTCGCATATCGGCGACGCGAGTGCCACGCAGATGGGCCGCGAGCAGGACGAGCTCAATCTGGGCGAGCTGTGCCGCGCACATTTCGGCGACGCGGCGGCGCTGATCGGGTTTGGCACGCACAGCGGCACGGTCGCCGCGGCGAGCGAGTGGGGTGGACCGATGGAGGTGAAAAGTGTGCTGCCGTCGCTCGAGGGCAGCGTCGAATTCAGCATGCACGGCACGGGCCTCGCGCGCTTCCTGCTCGATCTGCGGCCCGGCGTGCACGACGCGGCGCGCGAACGGTTGCGCGTGCCGCTGCTGGAGCGCTTCATCGGCGTCATCTATCGTCCGGAGACCGACCGGGATTGCCACTACGCGCAAGCGTCGTTGGCCGGGCAGTTCGATGCGTTCGTGTGGTTCGATCGCACGAGCGCGGTCACTGCGCTGCCCGTTTCCGCCGACGAAAAGGACAGCACGGCGCAGACTTTTCCATTTGGCGTGTGAGGCCGGTCGGCACGCACTGGCTCATGAACGAGGTTGTACAGGGCTACGCCGCAGGCGCAACCGACGCCCCGACAATCCCATGCTTCGCAAGCGATTGCGCAACAAAACCCGAAGCCTTCATCTGTTCGACGAACGCGTGCAACGCGTGAGCCGCGGCCTCGCCTCGGCTCTTCGGCACGCCCATCGCCTGCCGGATCACCATGAAGCGCTCGTCGAGCAGCCGCAGCCCGGCGGTTTGCCTGGCATCTGCTTCGAGTTGCTGTTTCACGCCTGCCGCCACTTCCAGATGCTGCTCGATGAACGTCGGCACGACACTCGGCGAGCTCGGTGCGCGCACGATCTGCGCGGCTTTCAGCTCGCGCGTCAGAAACAGATCGTACGCACTGCCTTTGCCGACGACGACCCGGTTGTGCGCCTGATCCACATCCTGATTGGATCGCACCGGCGAGTCGTCGCGCACCAGATAGAAGCCTTCGATCAACACATACGGCGCCGTGAACGCGATCGTCTCGCCGCGCAACGGATCGATCGCGAAGAAGCCGAAATCCGCGCGTTCCTCGCTGACCGCCTGCACCGATTTGCCGGCTGTATCGAAGACCACCAGCTCCAGTTCGACGTTGAGTGCGGCGGCGAACGCGCGCGCGAGATCGACTGATACGCCGCACGGCTCGCCGGAGTCGGCGTGACGATTGACGAGGATCGGATTGCCGAGATTGATCGACGCGCGCAGCTTACCCGTGGGCGTGAACGCGGCGACGACGGAGGGATCGATGGTCATGAGGGCTCTCGTGGTGACCGCGTTCGGGGCGAAGCGCGGGCTCAGGGTGCAAGGATTTCGCTATTGTGCGCGAGAGCCCGCGGCGTTGATCAATTTCAATCCCGCAGCTTCACCGCCGTCATGCGCGGCATCAGCAGATGAATGATGCCCAACGCAACCAGATACGCCGATGCGCCGACCGTAAAGAGCGCCCAATACTGCCCGGTGCGCTGCAAGGTCTCGCCGATCACGCCGGAGTAGAAGAACGACCCGACCATCCCTGCCACGCCGCCGATACCGATCACCGTGCCGACCAGCCGCTTCGGAAACACGTCGCCGACCGTCGTGACGAGGTTCGCCGACCATCCCTGGTGCGCTGCTGCAGCGAGACCAACCGCGAACACGGCGTACCACAGGCTCTGGAAATACGACAAGGTGGCGATCGGCACCACGCACAACGCACAAATGAGCATTGTGAGCTTGCGCGCGAAATTCGGCCTGTTGGTGCGCGCCATCAAGCGCGACGACAGCCAGCCGCCCGCCACGCTGCCGACCGATGCCATTGTATAGATGGCGATCAGCGGCAGGCCCATCTTGCCGATGTCGATATGGCGGGACTCGTTGAGCCACTTGGGCAGCCAGAACAGATAGAACCACCACACCGGATCGGTCAGCAGCTTGCCGAAGACAAACGCCCACGTCTCACGGTATTTGAGCACCGACAACCAGCTGACTTTCTGTTCGACGATTTCTTCGCGATCCGCATTGATGTAGTCGAGCTCTTCCTTCGTCACCGACGGATGCTGCGAAGGTTGCCTATAAACCAGCATCCAGACGGCCAGCCAGATGAAGCCGGTCGCGCCGCCCACGATGAACGTCGCGCGCCAGCCCCACATGACCGCGGCGATCGGCACGAAGGCCGGCGCGACGATTCCGCCGATCGTCGCGCCCATGTTCCAGAAGCCCGTCGCCAGCGCGCGTTCCTTCTTCGGAAACCACGTGGCGGTCGTGCGGATCGCAACCGGAAAATTGGCCGCTTCGCCAAAACCGAGCAGACCGCGCACAGCCGCGAAGCCCGGCACGGTCGATGCCACCGCGTGCAGCATCGCCGCGAGACTCCACATCGCCATCGCGCTGCCGTAGACCTTCTTCGTGCTGAAGCGGTCCGCGATCCGGCCGAAGATGGCGAGGCCCACCGCATAGGTGACCGTAAACACCATCACGGTCTGCGCGTACTGCACCTGATTCCAGCCGATATCCTTTTGCAGCAGCGGCGCGAGCAGCCCGAGCATCTGACGATCCATGTAGTTGATCGTCGTCGCGGCGAAGATCATCGCGCAGATCGTCCATCGGTATCGACCGACGGCCGTACTTGCGGCGGCCGCCGTGGCGTCTAGTGTTTTCATCGAGTCTCCTGAAGGTTTTTGGAAATGGTGTCGATTCGGTTCGGTACGATCAATGCGCGGAGGCGGGCAATCCTTCGCGCGGGGTCATGCGGGAGAAGAACACGACGCCGGCTGCCACCACCGACATCACCGCGAGTCCAGTGAGGCCGCCCTCGATCGAGCCGGTCTTCTGTTCGAGGAAGCCGAAGGTCGCCGGCGCGACGAAGCCGCCGAGATTGCCGATCGAGTTGATGAGCGCCAACACCGCCGCGGAAATCCGCGCGTCGAGATAGCCCTGCGGAATCGGCCAGAACAGCGAAGAGGCCGCCTTGAAGCCGATCGCCGCGAAGCAGATCGCGACGAACGAGAACAGCGGGCCGCCCTGGCCGGCCGCATACATGCCAAGCGCGGCGATCAGCAGCACGCACGCGACCCACGCTTGCTGAAACTTGAAGCGCGCCGCGAGCGTCGCGAACAGATACATCGCCGCGATCGAGATCAGCCAAGGAATCGAGTTGAACAGGCCGACCTGGAAATCGTTGAAACGGCCCATCTTGCGGATGATGCTGGGCAGCCAGAAGGTCGCGCCGTAGATGGTCAGCGACACCGCGAAGTAGATCAGGCAAAAGATCAGGATTTGCGGATCGCGCAGCAGCGTGCCCAGCGATGGTTTGAGCGGGTGCGCGGCGGCGCGCTGGCGTTGCTCTTCGTCCACCGCATCGAGCACCGCGTCCTGCTCGGCGCGAGTAAGCCAGGCGGCGTCGCGCGGCTTCGAGTCGAGCCACAGCAGGACGAAGCCGGCGAGCACGACCGAGAACATGCCTTCGATCACGAACATCCACTGCCAACCGCGCAGCCCCGCGCCTTCGATCAGCATCAGCCCGCCGGAGATCGGCCCGGATAGCACCGACGCGAGCGCCGAGCCGCTCAGGAAGATCGCCATTGCCTTGCCGCGCTCGTTGCTCGGCAGCCATTGCGTGAAGTAGTAGATGACGCCGGGAAAGAAACCCGCTTCGGCCGCGCCGAGCACGAGCCGCATCGCATAGAACGAAGTCTCGCCGCGCACGAACGCCATGCCGGCCGCGGCCAAACCCCAGGTGAGCATGATACGCGCGAGCCACAGCTTCGCACCGAAGCGCTGCAGCAGGATGTTCGAAGGCACTTCGAAGATCGCATAGCTGACGAAGAAGAGACCCGCGCCCAGCCCATAAGCCGCCGCGCCGATGCCGAGATCGGCGCTCAGATGCTGGCGCACGAAGCCGATGTTCACGCGGTCGATGTAGTTGACGACGAACATCACGACGAACAGCGGCAGCACGCGCCACTTGATCTTGCGCACCGCGCCCGCCAGCGCGTCGGCGCGCTCGGGCCGTGCCGCATCGGCAATCGGACTGCTCATGGGGTTGTCTCCTTCGATGACGACGCGCGTGGCGCGTCGCGGGTCACACGCTGCGAGCCGTTGTTCCCTGCGGCGCGTAGGCGCGGATCATAAGCGCGAATTAAAAGCGCGGGTTCTTGCCGGTGAAGCCCGGCTCGTACTTGCGCATTTGCGTCAGGTCATCGCGATTGCGCACGCCGCACGACAGATACTGCGCGTGCAGCTCGGCGAGGCGCTCGCGGTCGAGTTCGACGCCGAGGCCCGGCGCGGTGGGCACACGCACCGAACCGTTGTCGAACTTCACGCGGCCGCCCTTGATCACTTCTTCTTCCTGCCAGGGGTAGTGCGTGTCGCAAGCGTAGGTCAGGTTGGGGATGCTTGCCGCGACGTGCGTCATCGCCATCAGGCTGATGCCGAGGTGCGAGTTCGAGTGCATCGACATGCCGAGATCCCACAGCTTGCACATGCGGGCGAGCGTCTGCGTCGCACGCAGGCCGCCCCAGTAGTGATGGTCCGACAGCAGCACCTTGACCGAACCGATCCCGGCGCCGCGCCGGAAGTCCTGCATCGTCGTGATCACCATGTTGGTGGCGAGCGGCAAGCGCGTGTGCTTCGCCAGTTCGGCCATCCCTTCGAGACCCGGACACGGATCTTCGTAGTACTCGAGCAGCTCGTCGAGTTCCGGGGCGGCCGCGATGCTGGTTTCGAGCGTCCAGTTGGCGTTCGGATCGAGGCGCAGCGGCACGCCCGGAAACGCCTGATGCAGCGCGCGCATGCAAGCGATTTCGTGTGCCGGTTCGAACACGCCGCCCTTCAGCTTGATGCTCTGGAAACCGTACAGTTCGATCATCCGGCGCGCTTGCGCGACGATCTGCTCGGGGCTCAGGCCTTCGCCCCATGCGTCGGGCGCGTAGGGCTTGTCGACGTGCTCGGCGTATTTGAAGAACAGGTAGGCGCTGTAGGGCACCGCATCGCGCACCTTGCCGCCGAGCAGATCCACGATCGGCGCGCCGACGATCTGCCCTTGCAGATCGAGCATCGCGACTTCGAGCGTGCTGATGACTTTCGGCGCGTTCTTCGCCGAATGCGAGCCGGGCGCGAGCTCGAATTCGACCGCGCCTGGGCTCGCCTTGATGGTGGCCCGCACGCGCTCTTCCATGATATTGAGGTCGAACGGCGACAGGCCGAGCACCAGCGACTTCGCCTGTTCGAGCACGCGCAGCATCGGTTCGTCGCCGTAGGTCTCGGAGATGCCGACGCGGCCGTCGCTCGTCTCCAGCTCGACGATGGCGCGTAGCGCCCAAGGTTCGTGGATTCCGGCGGCGTTGAGCAGCGGGCCGTCGCGGAAGGCGATCGGGGTGATGCGCACCTGTGTGATGGTGATGTCGCGAGTCATGATGGCAATCGGCAAGGGAACAAGGGGAATACGATGTCGCCGATGGTAAAGCACTAATGTATTAGTGCGTTAGTGGGGTAAATACGCATCTCCCGTTTTGGTGGAATTGCGCTCGCGAGCCCGCTGGAAGGGGCAGGCGTCGGCTATAGTACTAGTGCCTCAGCGGGCGGCCACGCCGGTTCCGCCTGCTTCCATGCTTCAGCTTCTGCCATGAAAAACCACGCTACCTCGTCGGTGGTGAAGCGGCTCGACCGCTCCCGCCACGCCGCGCCGCAAGTATTCGAACGACTGCGCGAAATGATCCTTTCCCTCGAACTGACGCCGGGCACGGTGCTCTCGCGCACGGAACTGGCGAACCAGTACGGCTTGAGCCAGACGCCCGTGCGCGACGCGCTGATGAAGCTCGGCGAGGAAGGTCTTGTCGACATCTATCCGCAGCACGCGACGGTCGTTAGTCAGATCAACGTGACGTCCGCGTTGCAGGCGCATTTCCTGCGCCGCTCGATCGAACTGGAAGTGGTGCGTACGCTCGCGGAGCAGCGCGACGCGGCGCTGATCGCCCAGTTGCGCGCTACGATTGCGCGGCAAACGGAACTGCTCGACCTGAAGAACTACGAGCAGTTCTCGCTGCTCGATCAGGCGTTTCATCGGCAGATGTACGAGGCGGCGGGTGTGCCGCAGCTATGGGATCTGGTGCGTCGGCTGAGCGGTCATATCGACCGGCTGCGGCGCCTCCATTTGCCGGTGGAGGGCAAGACGATGGCGGTAGTGCGAGACCATACCGAGATCGTCGATGCAATCGGCAAGGGCGATGTCGAGGCCGCGCAGGCGGCGCTGCGCAAGCATTTGTCGGGGACGCTGAACCAGATCGATCAGATCAGGACCAGTCATCCGAATTTTCTGGCGGATGAGTGAGGGGGCGGGTAGGGCGGCTGCGGCCTTCCTCTCGCGTTGATCGAACATCCACCTGACCATGAATTCGAGACTTAGCGCGGTATTGACTGCCCTCACCGCCGCGGCGCTGTTCGGCGCCGCGACGCCCTTGGCCAAAGCCCTGCTCGGCTCGATGTCACCGTTCATGGTCGCGGGCCTGTTCTACCTCGGGAGCGGCCTTGGCCTCGGCGTCGGCATCATCACCCGCCGGATGCGACGGCCGCCGGCGCAAGCCGCGAATCAGCACCGGATTCGCAGAGATGAGTTGCCGTGGCTTGCCGGCGCGATCGTCGCCGGCGGTGTCGCCGGACCGGCGCTGCTGATGCTGGGTCTATCGAGCACCCCGGCCGCAACGAGTTCGCTGCTGCTGAATCTCGAAGGCGTGCTGACTGCCGTCATTGCGTGGGTGGTGTTCCGGGAGAACGTCGACCTGCAAGTGTTTCTCGGCATGGTTGCGATCGTCGCCGGAGGAGTGATGTTGTCCTGGACACCCGGAGAAGCGGGTGTGCCTGCCGGTGCGCTGCTGATCGTCGGAGCATGTCTGTGCTGGGCGGTCGACAACAATCTCACGCGCAAGGTGTCCGCGAATGACGCGATGGTGATCGCCTGCCTGAAAGGTCTGATCGCCGGTCCCGTGAATCTTGTGATCGCTTTTGCGACCGGAGCATCACTGCCGCCAGCCATCACACTGGGTGCTGCCATGCTCACAGGGCTTGCCGGCTACGGAGTGAGTCTTGTTCTATTCGTCGTCGCGCTTCGTCAGCTTGGGACGGCACGGACCGGCGCCTACTTCTCGGTTGCGCCGTTGTTTGGGGTCGGCATTTCGCTGCTTATCTGGCCGGAGCAGCCGTCCGTCATCTTCTGGATTGCCGCGGCGTTGATGGCGCTTGGCATCTGGCTTCATGTACGCGAGCGGCACGAGCATGAGCATAGGCACGAACTGATGGAGCACTCGCACCGGCACCGGCATGACGAACATCACCAGCACGAACACGATTTTCCGTATGACGGTGACGAGCCCCACACCCATCCCCACGTCCATCTGCCCATCACGCATTCGCACGCGCATTTCCCGGATATTCACCATCGTCATCAGCATTAGTCAGTCAATCGGCACGGCTGGGTGTCGGCTATTCGGCCACGCCCGGCGGGCCGAAAGCTCAAGTTCAATAGTTCGGAACCCTTTCGTATTCAACCGAGGCGCTCCCATCGGCACAGGTTTAGACTTAAGTGGCGAAGCAGCCGGCCCGCGAGCGCAGGAACGCGGCACTTTAGTCTTCTTGCTTGATACCTACGACCATGCGGCGATCGACTGTCGGGATTCTGATTGCCCTGGCTATATACGCCCTGGGTTACGCGATGACCACCGGCAACATCGGCCTCGCGCAGGCACAAGCACAGCCGCCGTCGTTCGAGAGCTTCGCCGTTCCGACCGGCAGTGCGCCGCATGACGTCGCGCCGGCGCATGACGGCACCGTGTGGTACACCGCGCAGGCGCAGGGAGCGCTCGGGCGACTGGACCCGCGCAGCGGCAAAATCGACAAAATTGCGCTCGGCGCCGGATCGGCCCCGCATGGTGTTATCGTCGGTCCCGATAGCGCGGCGTGGGTCACCGACGGCGGCCTGAACGCGATTGTGCGCGTCGATCCGAAGACGCTCGCCGTCACGCGTTTTCCGCTGCCCAAGGACCGGCCGGATGCCAATCTGAACACCGCCGTGTTCGACAAGCAGGGGCATCTGTGGTTTACCGGGCAAAGTGGCATCTACGGCGAGCTCGATCCCGAGCGAGCCCGAATGCGCGTCTTTGATGCACCACGCGGCCCAGGGGCCTACGGTATCTGCGTGACCCGCTCAGGGGAGCTGTATTTCGCGTCACTGGCGGGGAATTATCTCGGTCACATCGACCCCGCGACGGGTGCGGCGCAGGTCATCGACCCGCCAACGTCGAAGCAGGGCGCGCGCCGCGTCTGGTCCGATTCCAGGGGGCGCGTCTGGGTCAGCGAGTGGAACGCCGGCAAGGTCGGCGTATTCGATCCCGCCACGCATCAATGGCGCGAATGGCGACTGCCCGGCGACGATCCGCACGCGTATGCGATTTTTGTCGACGACCAGGATATCGTCTGGCTCAGTGAATGGAGCGCTAACGCGCTAGTGCGCTTTGACCCGCGTGCCGAGCGGTTCGACGTGTTGCCGCTGCCGCGTGACCACGCGAACGTGCGTGAGATGATGGGCCGTCCGGGCGAGGTGTGGCTGTCCGAGTCGGGTACCGATCACCTGTTGCTCTACAGGTCCCGTGTGGCCGATGTGAGAGGGCAGTGACGACGCAAAAACGGCCTACAGCAGCTGAAGTGTTCGCGGATCGGCTTCTCCGCCGAAATACTTGCGCAAAGCTTCGACGAATACTTCGTTGTCGTTCGTGGCGCGTGCAAACAGGCTGACGGACGAGCGAAACTTGAGGTCATCCGGATACCCGAAAATTTCCTCGATGGAGCGGTCGCTGACGAGGTTGACCAGTTGCGTCGTTTCGCGCAGCCGTGGACCGAGTATCGGGTGGTGCAGATAGGCTTGCGCTTCGGCTAGCGACGCAAGCGCGAATCGCTGCGCCATTGCGCTGGTTCCGAGCCCCTGTATTTGAGGAAACACGAACCACATCCAGTGGCTTCGCTTACGTCCATGCCTCAATTCGTCGCATACCTGGGCATACACCGGATCCTGGGCATCGACAAAGCGCTGAAGGTCATAGGGATCGTCCATTTCGTACTCCGCTCGTACTCCGGCTGATACCGGCGTGGAGACTTCTGAACAGTGTGAAAGGAGACATACGAGTTCGGCTGCCGGCCGCATACTATTCAGATGATACGTCGATCGTGGAGCGGTCCCCTGACCTTTCGGAGACATACCATGCGCAAACTCATCATGGGCATCGTCGAATTCCGCGAGAAAATGCTGCCCCAATACGCGCAGAGGTTCAGCGAACTGGCGCTCGCGCAGACACCTGATGCTCTTTTCATCACGTGTTCGGACAGCCGGGTTGTGCCGGACCTGCTTGCCTCGACCCATCCGGGCGATCTGTTCACGATGCGCAACGTCGGCAACCTGATACCACCGGCGACTGCGGACGGCGTCTCTACTGGTGATCTTTCCGAGGCGAGCGCGATCGAGTACGCAGTGCTGGTGTTAAAAGTCGCGAATATTGTTGTGTGCGGGCATTCCGAGTGCGGTGCAATGAAGTCCGTGTATACGCGCAACGCCAAGCTGAAAGCGCCGAACCTCGATAAATGGCTGTACCACGCCAACAACGCAGCGTTTCGCCTCGAACACGAAGGTCCGCTCGACGAAAGTCTGAAGCCGCACGATCAATTGTCGCAACTCAACGTGCTTGTGCAGATTGAGCATTTGATGACATACCCGATCGTCCGCCAGCAGGTCGCTGCCGGGGCACTGGTACTGAGCGGCTGGTGGTTCGACATTGCGACTGGCGACATGTATGCCTATGAGCGCGCGAGCCGCTCTTTCACGGTCATCGACCGCGCAATGGCTGAGCGGATGATTACGCGCCTTGCGTCACGGGCAAAGGCATAACGTCGGCAGCCGCGCGGATCTGATGTAGTGTGATAGTTCCGAGCGTACACGGGGATCCTTATGGAGCGGGAGCTAAAGCTAAGGGTCGCGAAAGAAGGTCTTGACGCGTTGCGTCACGCGCCTCTGCTCGCAAAAGCGAACAGCGCGCCCGAGGCTCCTCAACTGCTGACGAGCACGTATTTCGACACGCCCGCGCTCGCGTTTCATGGGATCAAGGCTTCGCTGCGGGTGCGTACCGTCGGCAACGACAGAGTGCAGACGTTGAAGGTGGAGAGGGCGGTGCACGTGGGACTTTTCGACAGGGACGAGTTCGAGGTGCCGGTCGAGAGCGACGTCCCCGATCTCAAGCGACTGCACGATCAGGTTCCTGCTGACACCGAGTGCGGCAAGCTGATTCGCGACGAAAGCATTGCCGCGCAGCTGGAACCAGTGTTTGTCACGCGAATCAACCGATCGGTCTTTCCTCTGCGCATACCGTCCGGTGACGAACTCGAGATCGCGCTCGACGAGGGGACCGTCGACGCGAAGTCGGGTTCGGTGCCCATCGCTGCGGTAGAACTGGAACTGAAGCAGGGAGAGCCGGAAAGCCTGTACAACGTCGCGCTCGAGTTGCTCGAAGCCGTGCCGCTGCGCATCGATCATCTCAGCAAGGCTGATCTCGGATACGCACTGCTTGGAACCGGGCACGGCAAGGCGGTCAAGGCGCAACCGGTGCAACTGGACAAACGTGCTTCTGTCGAGGACGCATTCTCCGCTATCGCGCGCAACTGTCTGGATCAGGTTCAAGCGAACGAATGCGGAGTCGTGTCCGGCCACGATCCGTCGAGCGTTCATCAGATGCGCGTGGGGCTTCGTCGTTTGCGTTCGGCCTTTGACCTGTTTGCGAAGGTCATTCCCGCATCTGCCGGCCTAGACGAGGAATTGCGCTGGATTGCCTCGGAACTGGGTGCCGCGCGCGATTGGGAAGTGCTGGCGGGATCGACGCTTGATCATGCCGGCATCAATGGCAATGCGGACGAGATCCTGCCTGTCAGGCAGGCGTGCGAAAAGATTGCCGTCGACAACCGCGAGCGCGCCGCTGCCGCGGTCGAGTCGGTTCGCTACACGCGGCTTGCGCTCCAGCTCGCGCTCTGGTTGAACCGGAAGGGTTGGCGAGACGGCATGTCCGACGAACAGCGCGAAGAGATCGGCAGCCCAGCGAAGCAGTTCGCCGAGGATGTTCTGCGTCGCCGGCACAGGAAACTGATCAAGCGCGGCAAGGGCCTCGCGGATCTCGACGATCATCTTCGTCATCGCGCCCGCATCGCAGCAAAGAAAGTTCGCTATGCCACCGAGTTTTTCGCGTCGCTGTTCCCGAGGCGGGCCGTCTGCCACTATGTCGACGCGCTGAGCGCGCTTCAGGATGATCTGGGCTGGCGCAACGACGCGGTTGTCGCGCATCAGCTTCTGACGGCGCTATCGCGAACTTCCCCCGAGTCGGTGTCAGGCGCGGCCTTTGTGCGAGGCTTTCTCGCTTCTCGCGTCGCTGCGGATCATCGGACTCTGAAGAAACTATGGAAGCGTTTCAGACGCCTGTCACCACCGCGCTAGCTGGGCAGCGCGGTCGTTGCGCGTTCAATCGCGAAACCGTCCGGACGACACGCAAAACGCGACGCAATCGATAGCACGATTCAATTGGAATTCGACCTGTCAACGTTCTGTAATGGGCCGTATTCAGCGATGTCCCGGTACAAGAACCGACGGGAGACATTTGTGAAAGCATTGGGCGCCGTCATGGCTGTTCTGATTGGCTGTTCATGCGCCGCCACGGCCTATGCAGCCGATATTACGGGAGCCGGCAGTACGTTCGCCGCTCCTCTCTACACGCGGTGGGCCGCCGACTACCAGAAGTCGGGCGGAAGCAAAGTGATCTATCAGGGCACGGGTTCATCCGCTGGACTCAAAGAGGTCATCGCCCGGGAAGTCGACTTTGCAGGATCGGACGCGCCACTGACCGACGATCAACTGACCCAAAACGGCTTGCGGCAATTTCCGACCGTGATCGGCGGCGTGGTGCCGGTCGTCAATCTTCCGGGGCTCAAAGCCGGCGAAGTGATGCTGACGGGGCCGGTCATCGCCGAAATTTTTCTTGGCAAGATTCAGTTCTGGGACGACCCCGCGATCGTACGGCTGAACCCAAAGATCAAGATGCCCAATTATCCGATTGCGGTGGTGCGTCGCCAGGATGGCTCGGGCACGACGCTCATCTGGACTCACTACCTCGCGCAGGTGAGTCCGGAATGGAAGCGCAGGGTCGGCGAGGGCACTAGCGTGCGATGGCCGCTCGGCATCGGCGGCAAAGGCAACGAGGGCGTTGCCACGTACGTCGGCTATCTGCCTGGCGCAATAGGCTATGTCGCGTGGGATTTCACGAAACAGAATCGCCTGAGGTACCTTGCCTTGACCAATGCGGCGGGCTACGTCGTTCAGCCAGGCGCCCCAACGTTCAAGGCAGCGGCGGCGAGTGCCGACTGGTCGGGCTCACTCTCTCAATTGCTGACCAACCAGCCGGGCAAGGATGCCTGGCCGGTAATGGGCGCGACCTATGTGTTGCTTCCCGCAACGCCGGTCAAGCCGGGCCACGACGAAGCCACATTGAAGTTTTTCGACTGGGCGTTCAGTCATGGCGGACCGACGATCAGCGCGCTGGACTACGTCCCTCTCCCAGACCCGGTCGTGACGAAGATCCGCTCGCAATGGTCCGCCAATGCGGACGAAAAGACGGTGCACAAAGCGCTCGCGGTCCCATGAGCCAGGGGCTGCCCTGGTATCGCCGCGGGCAGGCTGCGCGGCGTAGTATGGCTTTATGCGACGTGCATACAGGGGCCTACGATGTACCAGAGCTCGATAAAACATTGTCGTCAGGACGAGTGGAGTGAGCTTGTCCTGATCGTGATGAAGACGAGCCTGTCGGTGGCCCACGAACTGCGATTGCCACCTGACGCAGTTCTAGACTGTGCGGCCAGGCATTTGCACTTCCGGGACTTCCCGTGTTTTGCGTGGGCGATGCAGGGCGCTGCGCGCGCGCACGCGTGCTGTTGCGGGCGCGACGCCATTCGCCCCGCGGATGTTGCTTACCTCAAGACCCTCGCCGCGCACCACGATATCAACAGGAACGCGCTCGCGTGTATGCCGGCGATGCACACAGTCGGCCTTCAGGGCCATGTTGGAGTGCCTGATCAGGTGTACGAAAAGGTCGAAGCGGCCATTCAGAAGCTGAAGGACGACGTGCAGCGCGTCTTTTCTCCGGGGAGCGGCGTTTTCAGCAGGGCGGACATCGAAGGCGCAGCGGGCTTCGCAAAGGCGCTCGGGGCGATCATGCCCGCCGGCGACAATCCGGACGCCTTCGAGCGCACGTTTGCCACGGTTTTGCACGTGCGATTTTCCGCACAACTCCACCTCGTGCCTGGCGACACGGATCACGTATTGCGTGTTCTGGGTGTCGATCGACTTCTGACGTCGGGGCATCTGCCGTCTGCGCCGACCGGATGGATGCAGCGCGTCAAAGACGCGGTGCATGACCATGACAGGTTGCACGGCTAAGACGGTGTCGCGGCGGTTTTTGTCGCGCACCGGGTATCTTCCTTCTGTGATCGTGCGGTTCTTGCGGCATTGCGCAATGGCGATGGACCGCAGGCGGCGGCCCTCGTCGCGAGGCATATCCACGATAGCCGCGATCGGCTGTTGAAGCTGCTGACAGAAGGCCACCGTAGCCTGAGGGCACGTGGGCTCGCAGTCAGGCGGCGCTGATTGCGTCAAGACTTCGCTAAACGTATAAGACAAAAAAGTTAAAGGAGACGATTCACGCCAATCAGCAAAAGACCATGCCCATCTCCGGCCGAGAAATCGAAAAGTTCAGGAACTCATGTGCGAGATCGCCTCGTCTTGCAATCTGCGCTCAGTAACATATGCTCATTTGCAGAGCGCGTTTAAGGTTCTTTTTCCGGAACCACGGTGCAAGGGAGTGCCCACAGGCGCAAGGCGTCCCGGCAAAGCAAAACAGCGCCGTCGCAGCGCGCCTGACGTGTCTCCGTTCACCCGTGAAGCGTTCGCATGAGTGGTGGACTCGATCTTCAACCAGTATGCGAAATGGCTAGACGTGGCTGATTCAAATGCTGGCGTACCGCTTCCGCAATCATGAAATCAGGTTTCTGTCACTGACGCGTTGGTGATGTGCGCCGCTCGCGTGTCGGTGAACGGCGCGAACATCAATATATAAGGAGTCCTGGAGATGCAAGCTCCTCAGCGTCCTCTGCGCGTCGAGTTGATGGCGCCACTCTCGGGCGTACTGGTGCCTCTCGATAGCGTGCCCGATCCGGTCTTCGCCCAGAAGATGGTCGGCGATGGCGTGTCGATTGATCCGACTTCGGATGAACTGCTGTCACCGCTTGCCGGCAAGGTCACGCAACTTCATAGCTCCGGCCACGCCATCACGATCACCGGCGACAACGGTCTGCAAGTGCTGCTGCATATCGGGCTCGACACGGTGTTGCTGCGCGGTGAGGGCTTCATGCCGCTGGTCAAGGAAGGCGACGCCGTCGCGGCGGGCACGCCGCTGATCCGCTTCGACCCGATCGTGGTCGGCGCAAAGGCAGCCAGCCTGCTCACGCAAATGGTGATCGCCAACGGCGAGCTCGTCACGCGCTACGTTCCCGCGCACGGCCTTGTCGTCGCCGGCACCGACGTCGCGCTATACGTCGAAATGGTCGGGAGCATGGAGGACAAGGATACGGCCGGCACCAGCGGCGCCATCCTCTCCGACGAGATCACGCTGCCGAATCCGGCGGGACTGCATGCGCGGCCCGCTGCGCTCGTCGCGGTCGAAGCAAAGAAATACCAGTCGCAGATTCGGCTCCTGCGCGGCGACGATAGCGTAAATGCGAAGTCCGTCGTCGCGATCATGGGACTCGCAACGAAGTTTGGCGACAAGCTGCGCGTCGAGGCCCGCGGTCCCGACGCGGGTGAGGCGGCGAGCAGCGTCGCGCGTCTGCTGGCCGAGGGCTCGGGCGAAAAGCCCGGCGACGCACCTGCGCCGGCTGCGGCACCTGCGCCCGCTGCGCCGGTGCCAGCGCCAAGCCAGGCGGCTCCCGCCGACGCCGACGAATACATCGGCGTATCCGCTTCGCCTGGGCTTTCCGTCGGCAAGATCGTGCAGTTCCGCCAGCAGGTCATCGAGGTGAACGAAGCGGGCGAGTCGCCGCAACGCGAACGCGCGCAACTCGAAGCGGCACGACATCAGGCGCGCCAGCAGATCGAAGCGCTCAAGGCGACGCTCACCGATCCGTCGAAGGCGCAGATTCTGGAGGCGCATCTCGAACTGCTGGACGATCCCGACCTGAACGACACCGCGATCGGTAGCATCAGCGCAGGCAAGAGCGCCGGGTTCGCGTGGCGCGATGCGTTCCAGACGCAGGCAAGCATGCTCGAAAAGCTCGACAATCCGCTGCTGCGCGAACGCGCCGGCGATATCCGCGATGTCGGCCGTCGTGTGCTCGCGCTGCTCGCCGGCGCGAAGCAGGCGCCGATCGACGTGCCCGACGAGTCGATTCTGATCGCCGAGGAACTCTCGCCGTCCGACACGACATCGCTCGATCGCAGCAAGGTGCTCGGCTTTTGCACGACCACCGGCGGCGCGACGAGCCACGTCGCGATCCTCGCGCGCTCGCTTGGCATTCCGGCGATTTGCGGTATCGACCCACGCGCGCTGCAACTCGCCGACGGCACGCCGGTCGTGCTGGACGGTTCGCGCGGCAGCTTGCGGCGCAACCCGAGCGCCGACGAACTAGAGAAGGCGCGCGAACGCATCAGACGCCAGGCCACCAAACGCGAAGACGACAAGCTCGCGGCGAGCAAGCTCGCAATGACGGCCGACGGCCACCGGGTCGAAGTCGTCGCGAACATCCGCAATGCGCAGGAAGCGCGCGACGCGGTCGAGGCCGGCGCCGAAGGCGTAGGTCTGTTGCGTTCCGAGTTCCTGTTCGACGCGCGAGACACCGCGCCATCCGAAGACGAACAGGCCACCGAATATTGCGCCGTCGCAACTGCGCTGGGCCGCGAGCGTCCGCTCGTGGTCCGCACGCTCGACGTCGGCGGCGACAAACCGCTCTCGTATCTGCCGCTGCCGAAGGAAGACAACCCGTTTCTCGGTCTGCGCGGTGTGCGCGTGAGTCTGGAGCGTCCCGACATCTTCCGCACGCAACTGCGCGCGATCCTGCGCGCGGCGCCGCTTGGCAATCTGCACGTGATGTTCCCGATGATCGCCACGGTCGAGGAAGTGCGGGCGGCGCGCAAAATCCTGCTCGAGGAAGCCGGCGATCACGCGGCGAGCGTGAAGGTGGGCGTCATGATCGAGGTTCCAGCCGCCGCGCTGATCGCCGAGCCGCTCGCACGCGAAGTCGACTTCTTCTCGATCGGCACGAATGACCTGACGCAATACACGCTCGCGATGGACCGCGGCCATCCGCAACTCGCGAAGCAGGCCGACGCACTCCACCCGGCGGTGCTGCGCCTGATCGGCATGACGGTCGATGGTGCGCACCAGCACGGCAAATGGGTCGGCATATGCGGCGGCATCGCCTCGGATGCGATGGCGGTGCCGGTACTCGTGGGCCTTGGCATCGACGAGCTTTCGGTGAGCATTCCCGCAGTCGGTTCGATCAAGGCCCAGCTTGCACGCGTGACGCTCGACGAATCACGCACACTCGCCGCCGAGGTGCTGCGTCTGGGCACTGCCGCCGAAGTCCGTGCGCATCTGTCACGCTTTGCCGATTGAGCGGATCAACAGGAGACCAGCCATGTTCTCGCATGCCTTCGGAGTCCTCCAGAAAATCGGCAAATCGCTGATGCTTCCAGTCGCCGTGCTCCCCGTGGCCGGCCTGCTGCTCGGTCTCGGCTCCACCGACTTTCACGGTTACGTGCCGGCCATCGTGCTCGCACTGATGAAGAACTCGGGCGACGTGATCTTCGCCAACCTGCCGCTGATCTTCGCCATCGGCGTCGCGCTCGGCTTCACCGAGAACGATGGCGTATCGGGCGTCGCCGCAACGATCGGGTTTCTCGTGATGACGGCGACGTTGGGTGTGATCGCCAAGATAGAGGGCCTCGAACCCGACATGATCATGGGCATTCCGTCGATCCAGACCGGCGTGTTCGGCGGCATCCTCGCCGGTGGTCTGGCGGCCTGGATGTTCAACCGCTACTTCCGCATCGCATTGCCGCCGTATCTTGGCTTCTTCGCCGGCAAGCGCTTCGTGCCCATCGTGACGGCGATCGGCGCAATCGTGCTCGGTGCGATCCTGTCCTTCGTGTGGCCGCCGATCGGCAGCGCAATCAAGGCCTTCTCGCATTGGGCGGCGGTTTCGGACCCGCGCACCGCCGCCACCATCTACGGTTTCGTAGAGCGCCTGCTGATTCCGTTCGGCCTGCATCACATCTGGAACGTGCCGTTCTTCTTCGAAATGGGCAGCTATGTCGATCCGACGACCGGCAACACGGTTCACGGTGACATCACCCGATATTTCGCGGGCGACCGAACCGCGGGCATCCTGTCAGGCGCGTTCCTGTTCAAGATGTTCGGCCTGCCTGCCGCCGCGATTGCGATCTGGCATTGCGCGAAGCCGGAGAAGAAGGTGGCCGTCGGCGGCATGATGGTTTCGGCCGCGCTGACTTCTTTCCTCACCGGCATCACCGAGCCGATCGAATTTGCATTCCTGTTCGTCGCGCCGGTCCTTTACCTCATTCACGCCTGCCTCGCGGCGTCGGCGCAGTTCGTGGCCAACACCCTGGGCATGCGCATGGGCTTCACGTTCTCGCAAGGCGGCATCGACTTTCTGATGTTCAACCTGATTGGCGGGAAGGCCACGCACGCCTGGTACGTTTTCATCCTTGGTCCGATCTACGCGGTGATCTATTACGGGGTGTTCCGCTTCGTGATCACCCGCTTCAACCTCAAGACACCCGGCCGCGAGGACGACACGGAGGACACGGCGGCGGTTGCCGCGGGCGGCGAGGGGGGACGGTCGCGCGAACTCGTGCTCGCTTTTGGCGGCCGCTCCAATATCACGAGTCTCGACGCATGCATCACGCGGCTGCGCATCTCCGTGAAAGACCCGGCGCGCGTCGACGAACACAAGCTCAAGGCACTAGGCGCCGCGGGTGTGGTGCGAGTGGGCAACGGTGTGCAGGCGATCTTCGGGCCGTTGTCGGAGAACATGAAAACCGACATGCAGGAGTATCTGAAGACAGCGGGCGCGGACGCGGATCTGCCGCCGGCCGGCGCGCCTGGCGTGGCAGCGGCGACTGCTACGGCTCCAGCGGCTTTCGTCGCCACAGCGCAAAACTCGCCGCAAGAGACGGCGCGCGCGGAACAGATTCGTGCGGCGCTGGGCGGCGCGACGAACATCAGGAAGCTCGACGCGCTGGCCGCTACGCGGCTGCGTGTCGAGTTATTGGACGCGTCGCGAATCGATGCGGCCGCACTGAAAGCATCGGGCGTGGCCGCGACACAGGCATTGAAGAACGGCGCACTCGATCTGATCGTGGGCCTCGATGCGGCAAATCTCGCGGGCGCGATGCGATAGGGCGTTGATTCGGCCACCCATAGGGGGGCGACATGGATGCAGTCAGAGCTTTCCTCGAGAATCAGCCGCTGTTCGCGCTCTTTCTGACCATTGCGGTCGGCTATCTGATCGGCGAAATCAACATCAAGGGAGTGGCTCTGGGCTCCGGGGCCGTGCTGTTCGTCGGACTGGCACTCGGCGCGTTCGCGCCGAAATCCGCGCCACCGGCGGTGCTGGGCACGCTCGGTCTGCTGCTGTTTCTTTATGGCATCGGCATTCAGTACGGCACGCAATTTTTTCGCGGGCTCACGAGCCGGGAGGGCATGAAGGCCAATGCGGCCGCATGTCTCGGCGTCATCGTTTCAGGTCTCGTGGCGTGCGCCTTCATCCATTCCGGCATCACGCTCGCCGATGCGCTCGGGATGTTCGCGGGTAGCGGCACCAGCACGGCGAGCTTGCAGGTTGCGATCTCGTCGATGAAGAGCAACGATGCCGCCGTGGGTTATAGCGTCGCCTATCCGTTCGGCGTGGCGGGGCCGATCCTGTTCCTCTACGCGCTGAACGCTGCTCTGAAAGTCAAGATCCGGAAGCCAGATGCGAAGTTGATGGAGACCGCGGAAATCGCGCTGCGCAATGCCAGTCTCTTCGGTCTCAGGCTGCCGGAACTGCGGGGCCACCTGCCTGCCGGGGTGGCGATCGCGGCCGTGCGGCGCGCGCACCACAACCAGCTGCCCACCGACGACTTCACGCTGCGCGCCGACGACGTCCTTCTCGCCACCGCCATCGACCGCCGCCTGCTTGACGAAGCAACGGCGCTGTGCGGCGAACTGCAACCCGGCCGCATCACGAGTCATCGGGAAGACCTGGACTATATGCGTGTGTTCGCGTCGAATCCGTTGGTCGTCGGTATGGCGCTCGGCAATCTCCGCTTCCCGGACGGCGTGAACTGCGAGATCGCGCATGTGCGGCGCGGCGACGCCGATCTGCTATCGACGCCAGACCTCGTTCTCGAAGCGGGCGACCGCGTCGGCCTGATCGTCAATCCCGCGCACCAGGCTAGGGTCCGCGCGTTCTTCGGCGATTCGATCAAGGGCACGGCCGACCTCAGTTTCATCTGCCTTGGCATCGGTGCGGCCGCGGGGCTGCTCGTCGGCGCGATTCCGCTGCGCGTGCCCGGTCTCGGCGCGTTCAGCCTGGGTCTGGCGGCGTTGCTGCTGGTCGCTCTGTGCCTCGGCAAGGCGCGCCGCAACGGACCGTTCGTATGGGTGATGCCGCTTTCGGCGAATCTCGTCCTGCGCAATGTCGGGCTCACGATTTTCCTCGCGCAGGTCGGCATTTCTTGCGGACCGAAGTTCATCACGACCGTGGGCACCGCCGGGCCGATGCTGCTGCTCTTTGGTGCGATCACGCTGTTGGTGCTCGTCGGCGTCACAGCTATCTGCTGCCTGTGGGTCTTCAGGCTGTCTTTCGATACGTCGGTCGGCGTGATCTGCGGCGCGACCGGCAATCCGGCGATTCTGGCCTTCGCCAACCGCATCGCGCCGACGGATCAGCCCGACATCATGTACGCGATGATTTTTCCGTCGATGACCATCGTCAAGGTGCTTTTCGTGCAGATCGCGATCGCGATTGCCGCTAGCTAGACGGGCCTGCGCCGCACGCGAACGGAAGTCGAAATCCAGGTTGCAGAGGAGTACATGATGGAAGTGGCGATATTCAGCTCGACGCGCTATGAACGCCAGTATCTCGACGAGGCCAACAAGGTCGAGCAGCACAAGCTGCGTTACTTCGACGTCTTGCTGGAGATGGACACCGTCGGTCTCGCCGCGGGCTACGGCGCGGTCTGCATCTTCGTCAACGACAGGGCGGACGCACAGGTGCTGGAAGCGCTGCGCAAGGGCGGGACGGGCCTGCTCGCATTGCGCTGCACCGGCTTCAACAACGTTGACCTCAAAGCCGCAGCAAGGCTCGGCGTGAAGGTGGTGCGCGTCGTTACGTATTCGCCGAACTCCGTCGCGGAACACGCGGTCGCGCTGCTGCTCGCAATCAACCGCAAGGTGCACCGCGCGTACAACCGCACACGCGACTCGAACTTCTCGCTCGACGGGCTCACCGGCTTCGACCTTTGTGGCAAGACGGTCGCGGTGGTCGGAACGGGCAAGATCGGCTGCGTGTTCGCGAAGATCATGCTCGGCTTCGGCTGCAAGGTGATCGGTTTCGATCCCTATCGCTCCGCGGAATTCGAGGCGCTCGGTCTGGACTACGCGAAGCCGGGTGAGGTCGCCGAGATGGCCGACATTATTTCGCTGCATTGCCCGCTCACGCCCGCGACATACCACATCATCAATTCCGAGACGCTCGAGCAGGCGAAGCCGGGCGCGATACTCATCAACACGAGCCGTGGCGGGCTGATCGATACCGAAGCCGTCATCGAAGCGCTGAAGTCCGGGAAGCTCGGCGGGCTTGGGATCGATGTCTACGAACAGGAGGCGGATCTCTTTTTCCGCGATCTCTCCAGCGACATCATCACCGATGACGTCTTTCAGCGCCTCGTTTCGTTTCCCAATGTGATCGTCACGGGGCATCAGGCCTACTTGACGCGTGAGGCGTTGACGACCATCTGCGAAACCACGCTGAAAAGCATCACCGCCTTCGAGAAGAATGAGCCTTTGAAAAACGAGGTGAAGGACGGATAGCGGTGCATGTCTGTGTGGATTGAGAGCGCCGTCGATACGGAACTGCAGTCGTACGATTTTCCAGAAATGCTGCGCCAGCGCGACCTATTGGTGATTCAACTACTGGAATCGAAGCGAAATCTTTCACAGATTCCGTATATGAACGGTACCTGAATGAATCTGCCGTTCTTGCGGCTGCCTGACGCGGGCAGTTGCCGGGCGGCCCAGTTAAGGCGATCATCTGCCGCAATGCATTGGACGGAGATCTGACGATGTCGGCGATGGCAAAGATTCGAGCATTCGTTGTGGCACTGGCGCTTCTTGGCTCGGCGGTGCGCGCGCAGACCACCGACTTCTGGGGAACGCGCCTCCCCGATCAGCCGACGCAGTTCATCTTCGGTTACGGCTCGCTCATCAACACGTCATCGCGCGACGCGACGGCCGGCAAGCCGATTGCGGCGATTCCGGTGCGCGTCGCGGCGGCGTTCGGCTACGTGCGCAGCTGGAGCGACCGCGCGAGTTCAGGGTTCACGGCGCTCGGCCTGCGGCGGCCGTTCGAGGGCGAGGCGCCGATGACGATCAACGGAGTGATCTATCCCGTTGCCGGCAACGACATGTCCGCGTTCGACGAGCGCGAGAAGGGATACGTGCGCGTCGAGGTGCCGCACGCACTCATCGAGGCCGTGTCATGGCAACCGCTGCCGGCGAAGGGAACTGTCTGGGTCTACGTGCCGAAGGCCGAAGGCGAGCCGCCGGGCGAAGGGCTTCCAGTGCCTGACGCGAGGTTTCCGCTGGTTCAATCGTATGTCGATGTGGTGATCGAGGGCGCGCTCGAGTATGGGCCGGAATTCGCGCGCGAGGTCATCGAGACGACCCGGGACTGGAGTCCCTACTGGCTCAACGATCGTACGCTCGCGCGCAGGCCCTGGGTGTTCGACAAACAGTACGCGCAGGTCGATGCACTGCTCGCGAATTCGGCGCCCTGTTTCGCGCAGCGAGCGTTCTCCGAAAACTTTGCTGCGACGAGCGCGGCCATCGCCAGGCGCAAAGGCGATGTGTGTCTTCGGTATGCGCATGGTCGCTAGGGCGCGGACGCGGATCGAGGACAAGGATCTCGCGTTTCTCTCGATATTCTGTTCAGTAGTCCTGCTGTAACTGTCGGGGAAAGACACGAACACCGGAACATGATCGAGGTCATGATCCGGATCAGTGAGGGCTACCAGCGCATCAATGTTTGTTGAGCCGCGAACCGGAAAGATGCATCTTAAAATGAGATACCCGGAATTGTCGTAAATGTTTGTCAAAACGGTTCTATCCCAATTTAAAGCTGTTGACCGTGACCCCGTCTGGATGGTTAATTTGTCGGGTGTTGTCTGATAGACAAGAAGAGGACGAATGGAGCAGCAGAAACAGAAAGGCACCGAAGGCAAGGAGGAGTGCCATCTTTGCCGGATCACATATTCGATATTCTCCACTTTCCCGTCGATGCCGTCCGCAATGGCTTTGAACGTCGAAACCGGCGATTTCTTTCCGATGGATACGCTTCATTCGTATTCAACCGGTTACGAAATGGCCGAGGCCTTGGGATACGCGTGGGCATGCAATTGTCGCGAGCGCTCACGGCAGCGTTTCGATGAACAGTTCGTGCTGAGAGATGGTGCGGGGAGACCATTCACGAACGCTCACTATCGGGTGCGTGTTGGCCCGAACGTAATCGCAAGTGGCGTCACGGACGAGGAGGGCCGCACGCAGCGAATCACCACCAAAGACGCGCGGGGGCTATCACTTGAAATTGGTAGAGGAACGTGATGCGAATTCATCACGGCAAGCCGCACAAGCAGCGCCCTATGACGAGCAATTTACCCTGTTCGATGAAGTACGCCGCTCGCTCGCATATGTGCGAGACAGGATCGTTGTTGACGAAGAAGGAGAGATAGCGAGGATCATGAGCGGGAGCGGACAAACTGAGTGCGAAGCTACGCGCAGAGCATCAAGCCTTGAAGTTCAACTGGAGCAGTCGGAATGCCGGAAAGTAGAAATTGGGTAACGGTTCACGACAGTGCATGTACAAACACAAATCCGGACTCATGCGTTGAAGTCAGGATTGCATCGAACCTGTTGTCATGGGAAATTCCGGATAACAAGTATGGCGACAAGTTGCCTGTAATTCCATCGTCCGCGCGTGTGCAGCACGGAAAGATTCTCTACCGTCTGCCGATCAAAGCTACAGTAAAAAGCCGTGCCGGCGTTCCTCTCGCCGGTCGTACTCTATCCGTCAAGAGCAATCGTGTGCACGATACTGTGCGGGTTTCACGCCCGACCGATTTAAGCGGCTGTGCAATGGTGATACTCGAATCGCGCGAGCCGGGCGACTTGACGTTATCAGTCGAGGATGACGACATAACGGCATTGCCTTTGCGCATAACGCTGAAAGAGGCATGGTATGAAAGTACCTTCTTGATTACTGGATATCACGTTTGCTTTGAAAGCGATTTCACAGGAAAGCAGGTACTTGCACGGGGCACGAATGATTGCCATAAGAGAGACTTTCTATACAGTGCGCGTGGCGTAGTCATGCAAGGCACAGGGAAAGCGTCAAATGGTCGATACATTCGACCAACGCAGGTAAACTCGGGCTGGCATCGCAACAATCGTGGTAATCGCGACTATCTCGACAATCCGGAAGGTGTGGCATTTACTTATACAGACTCGGTGCAAGGCGCGTATGGTGCCGTCAGAGAGAGTCACTCAATCGCCGTTGATCCCAACGTAATTCCAAAGCGTGCTCATGTCACTATCGAAATGGTCGGCAATCGTTTTGCGGATGATACAGGAAGCGCAATCATCGGGCATCATATAGACAATTTTGTCGGCGCTGGCGCAGCCATACAGGAAGCATGGGAAAACGGACCGGTAAATAACACGCAACGAAAGGTTAAATATATTGGCTTCGGGGGTTGAAAATGGGAATTACTAAATATCTTTCACGCGCAATGATAGCAGGCTGCCTAAGTACAGTCCCAATCTCGTTTGCCTATGCTGATGGTTCCGTTAGCTTTACATCGGATATCGCTCCGATGATGAAGGGGCGCCCAATTTTTGAGCAATTCATAACCCAATCATTTTCAATTGCCGATACGGGATGGGGAATTCGGATAGACAGCCCGACAATGCCGAATATGGGTGGCGCCCGCATGGGACCATATAGATTTAATGCGATCTGGCATAGCCAAAAAGGCGACATTCCTGTTACCCTCATAATAGATACAAAAACTCAATTTTTTGACATCCACCATCGAGAGATTGTTGGTGGTGATCTGAGAAAAACAATATCAATCAGAGAGACTTTGGATTCCATAGAGATTGAGCCGCCCAAAGAAAATTAGTAGTCCGGTCGTGTTCCAACTATTCGGATATTTAGTGGTGAGTCAACCCGGCTTCGGCAGGGCTTTTTGCTGCGAAAAGGCCCGCGAGCGGGCCTTTTGCCGTTACGCCTGATTCCAGCGATTGACACGTTGGGGCGACCCGTAACGACGCCACTTGTTCCGTTCTGTTGCGATCTTTTCCAGTAGCCGTAGCACTTCTTCACGTTTGTGGGCTTTATCCGCCTGTTCCATAGCGGCCCGATATTCGTCCGGCGTTGGCACGATGCCATCACAGAACCGGTTCACCACCACGAGGAGAGATCGAATGGAGCAACAGAAACAGGAAGGTACCGGAGGCAGGGAGGAGTGTCATCTATGTCGCATCACATATTAAATATTCTCCACTGTTCCGTCGATGCCATCCGCAATGGCTATGAACGTCGAAACCGGCGAATTCTTTCCGCAGGATAGGCTTCGGTCGTATTCGACCGGCTACGACATGGCAGAAGCCCAGGGTTACGGATGGGCGTGCAATTGTCACGGGCGCTCCCCGGTCATCGCGCGCGATAGGCGTACGGGGGGCGGAATTCGGGGCAATCACATTGATCACTTCAGCGGCCCCGGAAGTGCGGCCACAGAAGCATGGCGAGCATCCGGTGGCGATCTTCAAAACGCGCGTGTCAAATTTCCTGGTACCTGACATGAAACGATTGTTCCTGCTCATTTTGCTTTGGCCGGTTGTTTCGTTTTCCCTTGAGTGAACTGGTTCCGTTAACTTTAATTCTTCGATTGTGCCGTTATTGAATCAGAACCCTACACTGAGACAATTCGTCCTTTGCGGCTTTGACATCGTTAGCGATCCAATTGGGACTCGGATAGGAAACGTTCAATCGAAGGCACTAGGCGGTACCAGGATTGGGCCATATTCTATGTGGGCGAACTGGCGTAGCGCCACAGGCGAATACCCCGTTATCCTTACGGTGAACACTCAAACCACGTTCCTGGATAAACATGGTCGATCCGTTGGCGGGAATCTTTCGAAAGGGGTGCGAATCGTCGAGCACGTCGAGAGCGTGAATATAGCGCCACCTGAAAAGGACCAACCAGAAGTTACCCCTGGCGGCTTCAAACATACAGTGGACCCAAGAGTGTGCGCTAAAGCACCGACTTCTTAGTAACCAAATTGAGAGCCAAAAAGGCATCGAGGCTTTCGCTGAAATCGCAGTGAAGCCGCTTCTCGCTGTTGCGTTCCGCACTAGTCTTCGCGTCTGGCGTGAAAGTGCGGATCGTCGAATCGCAATTCGTTTGCCGGCACTCCGCCTTCAAAAACAGATGCCGGGTCTCCAGCCTTCGCTAGGTGTGCTCTTGCTCAATGCCTTCAGATCGATGCCTTGAAGATGGCCTTCCTTCTGCCATTCGATCGCCGATCCAAGATCGACTTCGACTCCTTCGATCATGACCGTTTCCTTTAGAACCGCAGCGTTTCTCTCCGTATCGGAGTCGTACAGGTTTTCCCAGCCTCTTTCCACGGCCAGCCGCAGCAGGCCGAAGCCCCATTCGCAGCCGCGTCGACCGATCCGATGACCCGCATGCACGCCGACCTCGTTCATCGACGTCCGGTTCGCCCATGCCCCATTGGTAATCAGGAAGCTGAGCGGATGGTTCGGCACGGACTGAATCTGCGCGAGCTTCGCATTCATGAACTGCCTGTTGAACCGCCGCCAGTTTGCTTTGGAACAGTCCGCGCAGGGATCCTTCAGCTGCCTCGCGGTTGTGGGCGCGCCTACCGCGACCGTGGCTACGATCTTCGCTCGCGCGCCGGATGCCGCGGCCGTCGCAGCTGTGTTGGCTGCCGCAGCGGCAGGCTGCGCAGCGGGAAGCGGCGGCACCAATCGCACGGGCGACACAGCCGGTGCATCCTCGATTGCGGGCGCCAGTTTCAGCGCCAGATTCCCCCGGGACGCTCCTGCGCTGGCTTGCGCCGCGCGCGCGGCTCCGCGACCACCGCCTTGTATGACGGTTAGTGCTGGCCGCGTTGCCTGGGTGCCGGCCGCTGCCGCTTCCTGAGCCGCCGTACCCGCCGTGGCTCGCGCTGTAGCGCCCGCGACTTCGCTGCCTGTCTCCGTAAGCGTCGCTGCACTTCCTGCGCGCGACGCGGCCACGCCAAAGCTTGCGATGAGCGCTTCGATCTGTCCGACCAACTCCGCGATCATCAGGGACTGCCGCTCTAGCGACGCCTTCTCGAAGTGGTCCAGCCAGTCGGTCACCAGGTTACGGAGCGCGGTGGGCAGGTTGAGTAGAGCCTTCGCGAAAGCGTCCCAATCCTGCTTCAAAGCCTCGAAATTGGTGAAGGCCCCTATGGCCAGGTCGTAGAGCAGTTTGAGAATGCCGTAGCCCAGCTTGATGATTCCGGTCACCAGACCGACCGCGCCCTCGCCAAAGCCGACCACCAACCCGATGATGGCGAGAATCAGCGTTTCGATTACGCCCAGGACTTCGTCTATCACACTGATGATCGTGTTGGCGGCGCCATACCATTTCGGCGGCAGATCGCCGACGCGGGCACGCAGCGCGTCGAGCGCGGCTTTTTTCGCTGCCCGTAGTCCGTTGATCAGGTGCTCGTAGGCCTTTTCCTTGAATTCGGCGTACGAGAAACGCTGAATCCGCCGGCTCATATGGGACTGCTGCACCACGTGAGCGAGTTCGTGCGCGAGCAAGCGCCTTCCGTGAGGCGTATTGGGCGCGTACTGCCCCTGGTGGAACACGATGTCTCGCCCCACCGTGTAGGCGTACGAGTTCACTGCTCCCGCCGATTCGGCCGCCTGACTGCCGGCGTGAATGCGCACGCCGCTGAAATCGTAACCAAAGCGCGGCTCGAAAAAATCGCGCGATTTCCTGTCGAGCGGCTGTCCGGGCGAGCGCAGCGTTTCATGCACGATGGAAGGCGCATCGCCCAAGGCCATTGCGCCCGCCGCCGACTCCTTTCTGCGCAGCTTTTCATCCTCCAGGTCGCACGCCGCACATTTACGGGCGACTCGCGGGTGTGCCGGACGCGGCTCCCAGTCGCGCACCGGCGTGCGCAATACCCTCTCGGCAACGCGATCGGCCTCCTGTTCGAGTGCATCGTCGGCCGCGCCGATCGCCAGCTTGCGCTGCAGGCAACGGGAGTCACTTGCCGCACGGTCGTCGAAGAACGGCCATTCGGCCTGCTGCGCATCCCGGTTCGAAGGATCGCGCCGCACCGCCGCGCTGTCTTGCCGCCGGCGCGCTAGTGCCGCGCTCGGTGCAACCACGGGCTGCTTTTTTAGCATCGGCGCGACATGCATGAAATCGAACTCCTACGGGCGTCCATCATTGCTCATGACCACGGGCGCCAGATCTCCGCCCAATTCCGTGAGGTCGGACCACTCGCTATCGGCCGAGTGCAGAGACGAGGAGCGAGGTCGAGCATCCAATGCCGCGCGCACTACAACAACCCGGATCGACAAACGCCGTGTCGCTCTCATGCGGGCGCCGAACATTGAAATTACCAGGCCGGCGAATCGTGCGGAGATGAAAGCATCGGCACATCGCATGGCTCCTTGAACGATAGGCCACCGCAGTTACCAATACAAGTCAGGGAAACAGACAGACGGATGCAGATAGTAAAGGCAAACCTCTGTTCGGCATGCGAGTCGTGGTGGATGCAAATAGCCAGGTGGTCACTGCATTTCCGATCAAATAGCATCCGGGATGGTCGCCGCGAAGTTCATCCGTAAGCGCCAAGGCTAAAGGCACGGGACAATGTGGCAAAGAAATGTGTCAGAAAATGCAGTCATAAAATGCGCGGGTATTGCTTAAGGTTAGCGCAGCGATGGATGGAAGCGCTTCTATCGTGATACTGCCCGGCGATTCGCTCCTTTCGTTGTTTGATTGTTGCGCTGCGCTGCGCCGCACTCGCATCGGACCCCGTTGATACGCATGGCCAGGCAATCAAGGCCAGATAAACAACGGATTGGCGGATTCCCGCTAATGCCCCGTGCAGATGCCATCAATTCACCGGTGACCGCGTTAAAAAACTCCAGAGTCAGCTCGTCTTCGTATCGGGATTTCCACTCGATTCGATTTCTCGGGAAGGCCGGACTTGCTGGATAATCGCAAATTTGCGTACTAGACTGATTTTGCCATCCGCATGGGCAATTGCGAGTGTTGGCGGAGGCAAAAAGAAGATTGCACGGAGCGGTTGTCCACGTAAAGTTCCGGGCCAGAATAATTCACGCTAACTCGCGCGTTTCGAACGGTCCGATGCAATGGGCGGCAAGGCGGGACGGACGAGCCCAATAGCGGGAGCGACCTCCGATGATTGGTCAATCGTCAGCCTTTGTCCACACGCGCAGGCTCATCGAGAGAATCGCGCGCTGCGAGGCGCCCGTGCTGATTGAAGGAGAAACCGGCACGGGCAAGGAACTCGCGGCCCGCGCGATCCATTACGGTGGAAGCCGGCGCGATGGACCGTTCGTGCCGGTCAATTGCGGCGCAGTGCCCGGCGATCTGGTGGAGAACGAACTATTCGGCCACAAGCGAGGGGCTTTCACCGACGCCAACGTTGAACAGCTCGGGCTGGTTGCGCACGCGCGTCACGGTACGCTCTTTCTCGACGAGATCGACGCGTTGCCGCTCAAGGCGCAAGTGTCGCTATTGCGCTTCCTGCAAGATCAGCACTACCGACCATTGGGCGGACCCGAAAGCATCAGGGCCGATGTCCGGCTGGTCGCGGCGGCCAATTGCGATCTGTCGGCGTTGGTGGAGCGCGGCGGGTTTCGGCCGGATCTGCTGTATCGCCTGCGCATCATGTTCGTGACGCTGCCGCCGCTGCGCGAGAGGCATGGCGATATCCCTTTGCTGGTTCAAGCATTCCTGTGCGAATGCAATGAACGTTTCGGACTCGGCGACAAACAGGTCCATCCCGCCACGCTCGCGTGGATGAATCGCTACCGCTGGCCCGGCAACGTGCGCGAACTCGAAAACCTCATCTATCGCGAGTATCTGCTCTCGGACGCGACCACCATTCACATTGATCCGCCTGCGGGGATCGACGGCAAAGTGCCGGACGGTCAGGCCGGGCTCGCACCGTCGATGCATCTCGAAGACTTTCGCACTGCCAAGATCCGCGCGATCGCGGAGTTCGAATCACGCTATCTGGCGTGCGCGCTCAACGCCGCCGGAGGCAACGTGACGCGCGCCGCGCGCCTCGTCGGAAAGGAGCGGCGCGCATTCGGCAAGCTGCTGAAAAAGCACGGCATCGAACGCTTGTAGCGCGTGCGTCGTCGGTGGGGCAGCGGCGACCCGGGTCGTGAGCGTAAGTGCGTTCTTTTTGCCCCACCCGCAGCGCTGCGGCGCGTAACGGACAGACGCTCCATGTTTCGTCGCGGCACATGCCCGCGCACATCGGGCCGGCATTGCGACGCATTTCAGCGCAATGCGACCCACGCGATCGCAGCGACGGCCCACCTCTTGCTTTGATTGCTCCACCGCGCAAAAGACATTCGATACCGGTAGACGAGTGGAACCAGACGAAGCAATTCTTCGATGCTTGTGTGACGCGATTCTGCGCTATCTGGCTCGACACCCGGACGCAGCGGACACCGCTTGCGGCATAGCGAACTGGTGGCTGCCCGTCTCACAGCGCGACGTGAGCGAACGAATGATCGAGCGTGCGCTCGATCGTCTGGTCGAGGCGGGGCAGGTGACGAAGTACTTGCTGATCGATGGCACCGCGCTGTACGCGCACCAGGTGACGGCACAGGATGACAAAGCGCGCTGAAGACCAGGTCCGTGCGGCGCGCGGGTAATGCAGGCGTCGCCTGTTCGATGGACTCGCGGTGGGAGACAGACAACCGCATTTTGCTGGGAGTGATCCATGCCTGTTACGTTGACTTATCCAGGTGTCTACGTCGAAGAGGTATCGAGCGGGGTGCACACCATCACGGGCGTCGCGACATCGATCGCTGCCTTCGTCGGTCAGACACCGAAGGGGCCTGTCGAAGTCGCCACCAATGTCTACAGCTACGGCGATTTCGAAGCGACCTTCGGCGGCCTGAACGTCAATATGATGCTTGGGTTCGCCGTGCGCGACTTCTTCCTGAACGGCGGCAGCGAGGCGATCATCGTCCGGCTCGTCGCCGGCACCGTGGCCCCGCCCGCCCCAGCGCTTGGACCCGCTCCCGCGCCTGGACCCGCACCGGCGCCTGGGCCTGCACCGGCTCCCGCGCCGGCCCCTGCACCCGGACCTGCCCCGGCCCCCGCGCCCTCCCAACCGCCCGCACCCGCCGCGGCGGCGCAGATCGCGATCAAGGGCTCGACCGGCGATCTGCTGCTCAATGCAGCGAGCGTCGGCACCTGGGGCAACACGCTGAGCGCGTCGGTCGACTACACGATGCTGCCGGTCACCGACCCGACGAAGCGCAAGAACTTCAATTTGACGATCGTGCAGAACAGCACGGTGCCGTCGCCGTCATCGTCTTCGTCGCCCGGTTCATCGAGCGCGTCGACGGCCATCGCGATGGAAAAATTTCTGAATCTGTCGATCGATCCGGCCAGCCCCAACTACATCAGGAACGTGCTCGTCGACCAGTCGTCGCTGGTGCGCGTGGCGGACTCGATGAGCGATCCGCTGCCGGTGCCGGCCGAAACCGGCAAGACCCCGGCGCTGGCCGACGGCAACGGCCAGGACGGCGGCCCGCTGAAGGATTTCGACGTGACGGGAGAGGGCGCAGACAACTTCATCCAGAACAAGCATGGCATCTACGCGCTCGACAACACAGACATCTTCAATCTGCTTTGCATTCCTCCTTTCGTGCAAGGGGGCACGCTGTCCACCTCGGTGGTCACGGATGCGGTCAGCTATTGCCAGACCCGCCGCGCGATGATGATCGTCGATCCGCCGGCCAGATGGGGTACGGCACAGGGGGCGTTGGCCGAGGCCAGCGACCTCGGCAAGAACGTCGGCGCGTACAGCCGCAACGCGGCGATCTTCTTTCCGCGCTTCAAACAGCCGAACCCGCTCATGAACAACCAGATGCAGGAGTTCGTGCCGTGCGGCGCGATCGCCGGCGTGTTTGCGCGCACCGATGGCCAGCGTGGCGTGTGGAAAGCGCCCGCCGGCGTCGATGCGACGCTGGTTGGCGTGCCGCAGCTCACCGTGCCGCTTCACGACGGCGAAAACGGCAGCCTGAACCCGCTCGGGGTGAACTGTCTGCGTACGTTCCCGGTGATCGGCCGGGTCGTCTGGGGCGCGCGCACGACCATGGGCGCCGATGTCATTGCGGACGACTACAAGTACATCCCGGTGCGCCGTCTCGCGCTCTATATCGAAGAGAGCCTGTATCGCGGCACCCAGTGGGTGGTGTTCGAACCGAACGACGAACCGCTGTGGTCGCAGATCCGGCTGAACGTCGGGGCCTTCATGCAGACGCTGTTCCGGCAGGGCGCGTTCCAGGGACAAACGCCAACCGACGCGTACTTCGTGAAGTGCGACAGCGAATCGACGACGCAGAACGACATCAACCTGGGCGTCGTGAACGTGATCGTGGGCTTTGCACCGCTCAAGCCGGCGGAGTTCGTGGTCATCCAGTTGCAGCAGATCGCTGGGCAGATCCAGGTCTAATCCAACCCTCGACGGAGACAATGATGGCCGAGTTCACCGTGAATGCCCAGCGCTTCGATCCGTACAAGAACTTCAAATTCCGGATCAAGTGGGACGCGAAGTACGTGGCGGGTATCAGCAAGATGAGCGCCCTCAAGCGCACGACCGAGGTGGTCAAGCATCGCGAAGGGGGCGACCCGAGCACCAGCCGCAAGTCGCCCGGCAAGAGCGAATACGAAGCCGTCACGTTGGAGCGTGGCGTGACGCACGACACCGAGTTCGAGAAATGGGCCAACAAGATCTGGCAGTACGGCGCGGGGCTCGGCATGGAGGTGTCGCTGCAGGACTTCCGCAAGGACCTGATCATCGAGGTCTATAACGAGGCGGGGCAGCTGGTGATCTCCTACAAGCTTTATCGCTGCTGGGTCTCCGAGTATCAGGCGCTGCCCGACTTCGATGCGAATGCGAACGCGGTCGCGATCCAGCACATCAAGCTGGAAAACGAAGGGTGGGAACGCGACCTGAGCGTCACCGAGCCCAAGGAGCCGACCTTCACCGTGCCGTCGCCGTGAGCGGAGCGATCATGCGGCGTCTCGATACGTTCATGCTGCTCGACGCATGGGACCGTGGCCATACGTTGCCGGCCGACGCGTGGGCGCTCTGGCTGCTCGGCGCGGCGCTGGCGCAGACGCAGGCGGGCGTGCCGGCGGAGGACGTGCGCTTCTGGCCGGTCGGCGTGCGCGATCGTGAATTGTTGCGGCTGCGCGCGGCGCAGTTCGGCGCGCGCCTCGAAGGCCTCGCCGGCTGTCCGCTGTGCGGCGCCAGCGCGGAGTTCGAGCTGACGGCCGACGCGCTGCTCGCCGCGCCGTCGACGCCGGGCATCGCGCAGTTAGAGATCGACGGTCTGCGCGTCGAATGCCGGCCGGTGAACACCGACGACCTGCTCGCGATCGACGCCACTGCCGACGTCGACAGCGTGGCCAACGCGTTGTTCGACCGCTGCGTGGTGGTCACCGGGCACGACGGCGCGACGCTGTCCGCGAGCAGCGTGCCGCCCGCCGTACGCGTCGCGGTGAACGAGCACCTCGAACGCGCGGATCCGCAGGCCGACGTACGCCTTCACATTCAGTGTCCCGCGTGCGCGCACGAATGGCAGGCGGGGTTCGACATCGTGTCGTATCTCTGGAAAGAAGTGGCCGACTGGGCGCGCCGCACGCTCGGCGACGTGCATGAACTCGCGTCGGCTTACGGGTGGAGCGAAGCCGAGATCCTGGCGCTCAGCCCGAGCCGTCGCCAGTACTACCTCGGGATGCTGACGACATGAGCGCATTCCTGCACAACCTTGCGGCACGCGCGCTCGGCACGGCCGACATCGTGAAGCCGCGGCTCGCGTCGAGGTTCGGTCCGCCGCGCGCAGAATCGTTCGATATGTTTGATGTGTTCGACACGTTTGACGCCGTGCCCGCACACCGCGTGCCGGACGAGCGCGTGCCGCCCCACTCCGAGCCGCCCGCGCTTCACGCGGAAGCTCGGACGCGTGAAGCCGAGGTGGCCCCTGCAACGGAACTGAACCGCGATACCCGTAGCGAGCGCATCGCTTCGCCTGAGTTGCGCAAGCAGACCGGTTCAGAAGTGCGTGACGAATCTGTCGCCGTGCAGGCGCGTAGCGTCACTGTGCCGACGTACGCGCGCTCCAGCGCGATGCCGACAGGTGTCGAGCCCGATGCTGAGGACGGCGTGGCGTATCGCATGGACGCACTACGTGACGGCGCTACGCTTGCGCATCCGATGCCGCCAATCAGTCAGCACTCGCAGCAACCGAACGCGTCGCAGCCGGTGTTGCCACTGGCACAGCCCACGATCACCGCCTCATCAGCGCAGCCGCCGCTCGATCCGACCCGCGACGGCGACGCGCATCGCTCGGCGGTGCACGAGAAGGCCGCGTCAAAATCGACCCGCCTGCCGCTGGTCGCGCGAGCGACGGACGAACCTGCTCGCCACGCTCAGATGTCACCCGGCCGCACGCTATCGCCTGCTGACCGCGCGCGCGACGACGAGGCCGTGCCCGTCACCGGTCAGGTCGATGCCGAACCCGAGCGCGCACTACCGCACGCGACCCATCGCGCGGCTTCGCAGCACAAGCCGCCCGTTCCTCTCGCCCGACGCTCGGCCGATACCGAGCCGCCCGCGCACGTCGCGGCGGTTTCGCGCGCGCGGCCGGACAGCGCCGGGCGGCCACAGAACGATGCAGCGCCAACAGTGCACGTCACCATCGGCCGCGTCGAAGTTCGCGCGAGCCCAGCGCCGTCGAACAGCAGGACGAAGCCGGCGCGCAACACGCGCGAGCCGTCGCCGCTCGACCGGTATCTGAAAGCGCGCGCCGAGGGGAGCGGATCGTGAGCGCGAATGCGATTGCCGCTGTCACCGCCGCGTTGCGCAATCTGCTGTCGGACGGCGTCAAGGTGGAGGCCGGCCTGGAAGACACCATCGTCACCACGTTGCCGATGGATCGTGCGCGCGATGCGAGCGGCAGCGGTAACCAGCTGAACGTGTTCCTGTATCAGACGACCCCCAATGCCGCGTGGCGCAACCTGTCGATGCCGGGTCAGGTGCAATCGCTCGAGAGCGGCTTTCCGCCGCTCGCGCTCAACCTGTACTACCTGATCACCGCGTGGGGCCGCGACAATGACGCGCAAAGTCCATTCAGCCATTTCCTGCTGGGCCGCGCGATGAGCGTGATGCACGACCATCCGCTACTCGGCAGCGACGAGATCCGGCTCGCGCTGCCGGGCAACGATGCCTACCTCCAGATGGAGCGGATCCGCTTTTCGCTACAGCCGCTTTCCGTCGAAGACATCTTCAAGCTGTGGTCCGGGTTTCAGACGCAGTATCGGCTGTCGGCATCCTACGAGGCGTCCGTCGTGCTGATCGAGAGCGCGCGCTCGGCGCGCACGCCGTTGCCGGTGCTCATGCGCGGCACCGGCGATACCGGGCCCGTCGCGCTGGCGCGGCTCGATCCGGGGCTGCCGACGCTTCAGTCGATCACGCCGCCGAACCAGCAGTCGGGCGCGCAGATCGGCGACGTCGTGACGATTGCGGGGACGCTGCTGGCCGGCGACAAGGTCGAGGTCGTGTTCGCCCATCCAGCGCTGCAAAATCCGATTCGCGTGCCGGCGGGCCAGGGCGCGACGGCCACACGCATCGACGTGCAGCTCGATACGGCGCAGTTTGCGTGGGTCGCGGGTTGGTATGCGGTGACGGTAGAGATCACGAGCACGCCGGATCAACCGAATCCGCCAGTGCACTCGACCAACGCGCTGCCGATGGCGCTCGCCCCGACGATTACCAGCCCCATGCCGCTCAAAGCGACGATCGCCAACGGCGCGGCGACCGTCAAGCTGAAATGCTCGCCGGATGTGCAGCCCGTGCAACGCGTCGCGCTGTTGCTGGGCGATCAGGAAATTGCGGGCGCGCGGTCCGCGAACGCGACAGGGAGCCTGTCGTTCCCGGTCCCGCAGGCGGTTGCCGGCACGTATCTGGTCCGCTTGCGCGTGGACGGCGTGGACAGTCTGCTGGTGGACCGCTCGGTGAAGCCGCCGGTGTTTCGCAATCAGAAGGTGGTGTTCAAATGAACGCGCCCGCGAACTGGCATGAAGCCAATGCGGAGTGGTTGTCCGCCGCGTTGGCATGGCTGCGCGTGCGGTTGAGCGTGCTTGCGCAGGCCGTGAGCGAACCGCAGTCCGCCTGCAATGGTGGCGGCGCTGGCGGCGTCCCGGTGCCGGGACGTGACGCCAACGCCAACGCCGCGCTACGCGAGGCCGAAGCGCGGCTCGCCGCGTGCGAAGTCGACGACGTCACGCGCGTGCCTTCACTGCTGACGCTGAGCCGGCATGTCGGGCTCTCGCCGTTCGAACAGAACGTGCTGCTGCTGTGTGCCGCGATGGAACTGGACACCCGCATCGCTGAGCTGTGCGCGTTGGCCCAGGGTTCGGCGCGGCGCCCCTATCCGACCTTTGCGCTCGCGATGTCGCTGTTCGACGATGCCACGTGGGATCTGATGTCGCCGGAGCGCCCGTTGCGCTATTGGCAACTGGTCGTCGCGGCGGACTCGAGCGAGCCGTTCACCATGCGGGCACTGTCGGTCGATGAGCGCATCGTGTCCTTCATCAAGGGGCTCAACTTTCTCGACGAAAGACTGGCCAGGTTCGTCGCGCCGGTGCCGCCCGCGGTCGACTGGACCGATGTGCAGCCGTCGCAGGACGCCGCGCTCGCGCGGGTCATCGATGCGTTGGAGTACGCGGTTCACGACGGCGCGCTGCCGGTCGTCCAGCTGCTCGGCGCGCCGGGCGCGGACAAGCTCGCGCTGGCGCGCCGGGTCGCGGAGCAGTTCGATTGCCGCTTGTACCGGCTGGCGGCGGAGACGCTGCCCGAGCAGGCTGCGGAACTCGAGTTGCTGGCGCGGCTGTGGTATCGCGAGGCCATGTTGTGGCCCGTGGCGCTGTACATGGAATTGCCGGATCGCGGGGGCGACGACGACGCGAAGATTCACGCCATCCTGCGACGCTTCCTGTCCCGTTGCGACGGGCCATGCTTCATCGACACGCGCGAGCGGCTGGCGTCGGTGGGCCGGCCTTCTTTCGACATCGAGGTAGCGAAGCCGACGCCCGCCGAGCAGCGCAACCTCTGGTGCGCGGCGTTACCTGGCCGTGCCGCGCAACTGGGCGGCACGCTCGCCGCGCAGTTCGATCTGAAAGCCGAGCAGATCGGCCGCATCGCGGCACAAACCCTGGCGCGTGCTGCGCACGCCGACGACCAGCAACTGGGCGAGCAACTCTGGCAGGCCTGCGGCGAAAGTGCGCGGCCCGCGTTGAACCGTCTCGCGCTGCGTCTCGATGCGCGCGCGCAGTGGGACGACCTCGTGCTGCCGTGCGAGCAACTCGACCTGCTGCGGCAGATCAGCGCCCAGGTGCGGCAGCGAACCGTCGTGTACGAGGACTGGGGCTTTGCCCGCAAAATGAATCGCGGGTTGGGCATCAGCGCATTGTTCAGCGGCGATAGCGGCACGGGCAAAACCATGGCCGCCGAGGTGATTGCCAACGATCTGCGCCTGAGCCTCTATCGAATCGATCTCTCGTCGGTGGTCAGCAAGTACATCGGCGAGACCGAGGCGAATCTGCGGCGTCTGTTCGACGCCGCGGAAGACGGCGGCGCGATCCTGCTGTTCGACGAGTGCGACGCGCTGTTCGGCAAACGCAGCGAGGTGAAGGATAGCCACGACCGCTACGCGAACATCGAAATCAACTATCTGCTGCAGCGGCTCGAGAGCTATCGCGGCCTCGCGATTCTCGCGACCAACATGCGCGCGGCGCTCGATACCGCCTTCATGCGGCGCTTGCGCTTCGTGGTTCATTTTCCGTTTCCCGGCATCGCGGAGCGCAAAGCGATCTGGCAAAAAGCGTTTCCCGCCGAAACACCGTGCCGGCTGCTGGATTTCGAACGGCTCGCATGGCTCACGCTGTCGGGCGGCAACATCCACAGCGCGGCGCTGAGCGCGGCGTTTCTCGCGGCGCAGGCTAACGAGCCTGTGACGATGAAAGCAATCATGGCCGCGGTGCGGGCCGAGTTGACGAAACTCGGCCGGCCCGTCAACGAAAGCGAATTGCGCGTAGCCGGCAGCCTGGGAGCCACATGATGCGGATCGTCTTGCATATCGAACGTCTGGTGCTCGAAGACCTAGGTCTCAGTGCGCGCGGCAACGCGGTGATCGCGGCTGCGTTGCAGGCGGAACTCGGGCGGCTGCTCGCGGCCGAGGGGCTCGCGGCGCACTGGCGTGGCGGCCGCGCGCTGCCGTATCTGCGCGGCGCGGCGCTGACGTTGCCGCCTCCCGAAGCCGGCGGGCGCGGGGTGTACGACGCGCATGCATTGGGCGCGCGGATCGCGGCGTCGGTGCATGGCTGCATTGGAGGAGGCGCGCGATGACCACGTATCCCATCGGCCCGCGGCTGCTAAGAGGCGCGATCGTCGGCATCGATCTGTTCAATCCGCTCGCGAGCGTCATCATGTTCCAGTACAACCCCGAGACCTTGACGCGCACGCTGCAGGCGCAGGGGATGGGCGGCGAGCAGGGCGACCGCGATGAAGCGATGCGTCTGAAGGGCGCGCCGATCGAGACGATCAAGGTGGACATCGAGATCGACGCGACCGATCAGCTGGAGAACGGCGACAGCAACGCGCTCGCAATGGGCATCTATCCGCAGCTCTCGCAGCTCGAAATGCTGATCTATCCGAAAAGCGCGCAGGTGATCGCCAACACCATTCTGCTCGCGGCGGGCACGATCGAAATCATTCCGCCGATGGCGCCGTTCACGCTGTTCATCTGGGGCATCAAACGCGTGCTGCCGGTGCGCCTGACCGATTTCAGCATCAGCGAGGAAGCCCACGACGAACATCTGAATCCGCTGCGAGCCAAGGCGTCGCTCGGTCTGCGCGTGCTGAGCTACAACGATCTGTCGATCGTCAATCCCGGCTATCACCTGTTTCTCGCGCATCAGATCGTCAAGGAGACGATGGCGACGATTGCCAGTGTGAACAATATCGGCGCGGTGCTCGGCGGCAATACGAGCATCTCTCTCACCTGACGGAGCGCACCGTGTTCGACTACACCAGTCGCTACTATTCGCTCGATACGGCGGTCTATACGACGACCGGCGGGCGCCAGATCCCCTATGTGAGGCGGCGTTTCCTGCCGCAGCCGGACGGCCTCACGCTGCTGGCCCAGGTTGGCGTTACGCAGGGCGACCGCCTCGATCTGATCGCCGCGCGCACGCTTGGCGTGCCGACGCAGTACTGGCAGATCTGCGATGCCAATAGCGCGATGAATCCGTTCGATCTGACCGGCGATGCCGCCGTCGGCACGCTGGTGCGCGTGCCGATGCCGCAAACGCCGCAGGGGTGAGCGATGGACGTCATGTCGAGCGCGGCAAGTCTGCTGGGCACGCGGCTCACGCTGTGGCTCGGTCCGACGATCGCGGTGCCGGCGCCCGCGCTGATCGTGGAGGCGCTCTCGCATGTGGAGGTCACGTTGAGCGATGGCCCGCGCGACGGTTTCCAGCTGGTCTTCACGGTCGGCCGTACGGGCGTGCTGGCGCTCGACTACGCACTACTCAGCAACCCGTTGCTCAGGCCGTCGACCCGGGTCGTCGTGCAGGTGTGGCTTGGCGTGTTTCCGCAGGTGCTGATCGACGGCTTCATCATGGACACGCATCTCGAACCAAGCGAGCAGCCAGGCGCGTCCACGCTCACCGTGATCGGCGAGGACGTGCGCGTGATGATGGACATACGGCAGACGGCGCTGAACTACCCCGGCGAAAGCGTGGCCTCGATCGTCGAGCAGACGCTGCTGACCTACTCGATGTATCTCGGCACGCAGCCGATCATCATCCCCGTTGACCCGAGCATTGCCCCGCCGACCGAACAGATCCCGACCAAGAGCGACACCGACCTGAGCTATCTGCTGCAGCTTGCGCACGACTATGG
Source organism: Paraburkholderia sp. HP33-1 (assembly GCF_021390595.1). Classification (NCBI taxonomy): domain Bacteria; kingdom Pseudomonadati; phylum Pseudomonadota; class Betaproteobacteria; order Burkholderiales; family Burkholderiaceae; genus Paraburkholderia; species Paraburkholderia sp. HP33-1. The sequence continues at coordinate 643,478 of NZ_JAJEJR010000003.1, forward strand.
CTGCGTGTTCTACGTGGAGCCGACCGCGGCGCCGATGGTGAACCTGGCGTACTGGGGGCCGCTGAATCTGACGCCCCCGCCGCAGACGGTGCTGTCGGTGAACATGGGGCCCGAGACCAACGCGAAGATCAACTTTCGCTACGACTCGCGCAAACCGGCGCTCGTCGTCGGCGCGGTGATCGACGAAACAACCGGGGTGCCGATTCCGCTCGCGACGCTCGCTCCGACGCTGCCGCCGCTCGCCGCGCTCCCGCCGCTCGCATTGCAGCCGCAGACCCTGCGCATGGTGGCGGCCGAGGACGTCGGTGGCCTCTCTTTCCCGCAAGCGCTCTTGCGTGCGCAGGCGCAGACCAATAACGCGAGCCACGCCGTGCTGGCGACAGGCGAACTCGACATGCTGCGTTATGGAACGATCCTGCGGCCGCGGCGTCTCGTCAGCGTGCGCGGCGCGGGGTACATGCACGACGGCTTCTACTACGTGAAGAGCGTCACGCACAGCATCGGCAAGGGCGAATACAGGCAGAGCTTCACGCTGACCCGCGAGGGGCTCGGTTCTTTGACACCGGTGGTGCCGACATGAACGATGAGAACCGCTATTACGGCAAGTATCGAGGCGTCGTCATCAATTCGACGACACCCGAAACCAATGGACGCCTCACCGCGACAATCACCGTCGGCGGCACGCCGGTGATGGTGGTTGCCGAGGTGTGCACGCCGTTCGCCGGGACGAACATGGGTTTTTTCGGCATGCCTCCTCCCGGTGCCGGTGTATGGATCGAATTCGAAGAGGGCAATCTCAACAAGCCGATCTGGACCGGGTGCTGGTGGATGGACGGACAACTCGCGCTGTCGCTCGGCAAGCAGATCGACCTGACCCAATTGCCGCTCGCGATGCAGTCGGCGGCCGGCAACCGGCTCGTCATCAATACGCTCGGCGACAAGTTGATCACGCTCGAAACCGCGCTCGCCGACCTGGGCCCGCGGATCGTGCTGGCGGCCGACGGTATCACCTTGTCGTTCGGGCCTGCGGTGTCGATCGAACTGTCGGTCTCGGGCGTGAAGATTTGCGGCGAGGCGTTGACGGTTTCGCCGGTGCCGGTATGAGGCGAGGCGGCCTCACTGCCCCGCGAAGCGAAAGGAGACCTGCGATGCCCGGCTACCTGATGCACGAAGGCGTGATCGTGACCTGTGCGCATCTCGGTCCGGCAACGCCCACCCAGGCGAGCGCCAGAGTCATGGTCAGCGGCCAGGCCGTGATCACGCAAATCTCGACCTATGGCGTGACTGGCTGCCAACTGCCGATCGTCACGACAGGCGCGCCACCCTGCGTGACGGGGAGCTGGATTGCCGCCGCGCGCCAGGTTTTTGCGGACGGCGCGCCGGTGGTGTTGACCGATAGCCAGTCGAGCTGCCAGCCGAACCAGACGCCGTTGATCCTTGGCGTCACGCAACTCTTCGTTAAGGGGAGTTAGGCGATGAACATCGCGTATCCGTTTCGCTATGACCCGCTCGGGCGCACCGCGCAGGCGCCGGACGCGGACCATGTGCGCGACCTCATCGAACAGATGCTGTTCACCAATCCCGGCGAGCGGGTCAATCTGCCGGATCTCGGCTCGGGCCTGCAGCAGATGGTGTTCGCGCCGAACAGCGCCGAACTCGCGGCGGCGCTGCAGTTCACGGTGCAGGCGTCGCTGCAGCGTTGGCTGGGCGATCTGATCGACATTCGCTCGCTTGCCGTGACCGCCAGCGACGCCACGCTGACCGTGAACGTGCAGTACCTGATGCGCGGTACGACGCAGACCACCAACGCGCAGTTCGTGAGGGCGATCTGACATGGCAATGATCAAGCCTGTCGTCGAGGACGATCATCAGCGACGCGTGGATGCGCGCCACCGGGGGTTGAACGGGATCGACTACATCGAGGTCGGTGACAATCCGCGCAAACTGCGGGTGATGTTCTTTCTCGACGCCCCAGACGCGCTCGAGGCTTCGCACTGCACGATAGAGGGCGGTGCGCGAGTGCGCGGCATTCGTGTGCTGAGCGTGCGCGAGTCCGACGGCGATCACGCACCGGGCCCGCAATGCGCGATCCTGACGCTGGACCGGCCCGGCGACTATTCGGTCTACACGCTCGTGATCAAGGGCGTACCCGGCTTCGACCCGCACTACCTTCGCTGCGCGTTCAGTTTCTGGGTCGGCACGCCGAAGGAACTCGACTGCGTGAGCGCGCCCGTCAGCCTGATCGCGGCGCGCGCGGAGCCGGAGATCGACTATCTGTCGAAAGACTATGCGAGCTTCCGGCAACTGATCCTCAACCGGCTGGCGTTGATCATGCCGGAGTGGACCGAGACCCACGAACCGGACGAGGGCATCGCGCTGGTCGAAATACTCGCGTACGTCGGCGACTATCTGAGCTACTACCAGGATGCGGTCGCGACCGAGGCGTATCTCGGCACCGCACGCCGGCGCCTGTCGGTGCGCCGCCATGCGCGCCTGCTCGACTATGTGATGCACGAAGGCTGCAACGCGCGCACGTGGATCTGCATCGACAGCAGCGCGGATCTGCCGCCGTTGGCCGCCGCGGATTGCCGCTTCGTGACCGACTGTCACTCGCTGTTGCCGGACCCGTCGCCGGTTCTGAGTCCGACGGCGCTCGCGAACGTGCCCGACGATATCTATCAGGCGTTCGCACCAATCGACGGCGCGCCGCTCGCGGTGTACGCGGCGCATAGCCAGATCAGCTTTTATGCGTGGGGCGCGAGTCAATATGTGTTGCCCCCCGGTGCGACGGCAGCGACGCTGGTCGATGGATGGCAGGACGGTGACGCGGCGAAACCACGGGCCGCCGATCCGGCCAGCAAGCCGGGCGAGCTTGAGGGCACAGCGGCGTCCGATGCGAGCGGCAAACCGCCGCAACGCTTGCGCAAGCTCGCGCATCTGAAGCCGGGCGCCTTCCTGTTCATCGAGGAGGTCTGCAGTCCGATCACCGGGCTCGAGGAGGACGCCGATCCAGCGCATCGCCAGGTGGTACGTCTGACGCATGTGAACCCGGCGATCGATCCGGTCTACGAGCAGCCGATTGTGAACGTCGAATGGGAAGCGGCCGACGCGCTGACGTTCGCGCTCGTGATCGCGGCGATCGGGCCCGCCCCCGAGTGCCGATACCTGGGACCGCGGCGCCGCTACGAGGCGCCGCGAGACATCATGGTGGCCCGCGCGAACGTGTGGTTGATCGACCACGGCGCCTATGTCGAGGAAGACATCGAAGATCAGGTGCCGGCCACGATCGTCCTGCAGGGCTGTGAAGACGTCGGCGAGCCCGCCCAGGCGGACGTCGTGCCGGGCCAGTTCGGCCCCGCGCTGCAGCGCGCAGGACTGACGTTTCGTGCGTCGCCGCGCGCATCGGGGCCAGCGTCGGCACAGTTGCAGCAGGACCCGCGCGCCGCGGCGCCGCAAGTCGTCGTGACGTCGATACCGGGACAGCCCGACGGCTCCAGTCCCTTGTTTTCGTTCGACGACCTCGCGGCGCCGCAAGCGCTGTTGTTGCGCCTGAAAAATCGCGATCCGGCGACGAGCGCGCTATTCGACCGCCTGTCCCACGCGACGCGCGCGGCGATCCGCAAATACGACGGCGCCACGCCGCCGCCGGCCGCGCTCGTGCAGATGTTGCAGACCCAGCTCGCCGTGCTCGTCATGCCGTGGTCGGCGCAGCCCGACCTGCTTTCGAGCGGACCGGACGATTGCGACTACGTGGTCGATATCGACGACGACGGCGGCGCGAGCCTGCGGTTTGGCGATGGCCTGAACGGCATGCAGCCCGCGGCCGGCACCGCGTTCCGGATTGCGTACCGGGTCGGCTCAGGTGTTCAAGGCAACGTCGGCGCCGGCACGATCATCCATCTGCAGTGCCGCTCGCCCGCTTCCCTGCCGACGATCCGGCGCGTGTGGAATCCGTTCGCCGCGGTGGGCGGGACCGCGCCGCAGACACTCGACGATGTCCGCGTCAACGCGCCGACGGCGTTTCTCGACACGCTCGAGCGCGCCGTCACCGCCGACGACTACGCAAGCCTCGCGACACGCGTTGCCGCGGTGCGGCGCGCCGCGGCGACCCTGCTCTGGACGGGGAGCGGCTACGCCGCGCGGGTGGCGATCGCGCCCTACGGCAGCGAGCAGGTCGCGCCGGCCTTGCTCGATGAGGTCGGCCGTTTTCTCGAACGCTACCGGCGGATCGGACACGTGCTTGAGGTATGCGCCGCGACGTATGTCTCGCTCGACATCGAACTGGACGTGCATATCGCGCGGGACTATCTGCGCGGCCATGTCGAAGCGGCGCTGCTCGACGCGTTCGGCACCGGCCCCGCGCGCCGCGCCGCCGAAGGGCTGTTCGCGCCGGATAACCTCAACTTCGGCGAGGACATCTATCTGAGCCGGATCGTCGCCGCCGCGCAGGCAGTCGAGGGCGTCGTGCGGGCGGTCGTCACGCGCTTCGAGCGGATGTTCGTGCCGTCGCACGATGCGCTCACGAACGGCGTGCTGCCGCTCGCCGTGCAGGAGATCGCGCGGCTCGACAATGACCCGAACTATCCCGAGCATGGCCGGATCCGGTTCCGGATGAGAGGCGGTCGATGAACTCTTCCTGCGGTTGCTCCGCGTATCCGTTCGATACCGCCGACACGCTTGTCACGATTACGAATCGCCCGGGACTGAGCGCGATCTCGTATCGGATCGGCACCTGGTCGACCTTCATGGAGGTGATGAAAGGGCGGCTCGGCTATTACTACAGCCAGCTGCCGACGCTGCCGGACGGTCCGGTCGGCGTTCCGTCCGCGCCGCCGATGACGCGCGAGCCCAGTGATCCGGCCATCGCATTGCTCGACGCATGGGCGATGGTGGCCGATGTCCTGACGTTCTACCAGGAGCGCATCGCCAACGAAGGCTACCTGCGCACCGCTACCGAACAGCGTTCGCTGCAGGAGCTGGCGCGGCTGGTCGGCTATGCGCCACGGCCGGGCGTGGCGGCGTCGGTGACGGTCGCGTATTCGGTCCAGGATCTCGGCTCCGACGGCGATGTCTCAGTGCCGGCCGGCAGCAGCCTGATGTCGATGCCGACGGCGGGCGAAGTGCCGCGCGTGTTCGAAACCAGCACGCCGCTGGTCACGCGCGCCAGCCGGACCTCGCTTGCGCTGCGCACGACGCGGGCCCAGCAGGTGACGCAGGACGCCCCGGCCGTTTATATCAACGGCACTTCGACGCGGCTCAAGGCGAACGACCCGCTGCTGATCGTGAGCGGTTCGTCGCAGACGTTCAGGCGCATCGGCTCGATCGATGTCGACGTGCCCAACAAGCGGATCACGCTTGCGTTGCAACCCGTCGCCGCGGCGCAGTCTTCGAGTGCCGCTTCGTCCACTCCCCCGGCCACCGCGCCCGTCACTGCCAGCACGCTCGCCGCGGTGCTCACGCAGTCGTTTTCGAAGGCGCTGACGCGCCCGCCGGCGCTGCATCCGGTCAGCGCGGCGGCGCTGCCGCAAAGTCTGTCCCAGACGATGCAGCCGGACACGGACACGACCCGGCAAATGCTCGTGAAGTTTTCGCCGGCGCTGCAGGGCTCGCTCGACACGGCGCTGCGCAACACCACGATCGCACCCGCGCCCGACGTGCAGGTCTACGCGTTCAATGTGCAAGCTGCGCCGTTCGGCAGCAGCGCGCCGAAGCACGCCGTGATCAGGCGCGGGGACAACGCCCGCACGGATACCGTCACGCAGATCGAATGGGAGTTCCAGGTCTTGCCGGCCGTCATCACCGATCAATCGTCGCCAGACAATGCGAGTGACCAGCAGCCGGCCTGGGAATCGCCCGACGTGATTTATCTGGACGCCGCCTACGACAAGATCGTCCCGGGCAGTTGGATGGTGGTCTGCGGCGTGGACGACAACAGCGAACCGAAGGCGCCGGTGATCAGTCAGGTCAAGGAAGTGCACAGCGAGTCCCGGGCCGACTACGGCATTTCGGCGAAGACGTCGCGCATCCGGCTCGCCAGCCCGCCGTGGTTCGACGTGAAGGATCCGTCGTTCAAGACGGTGATTCGTGGCAGCGTGGTTTACGCGCAGAGCGAGGCGCTCGACCTGGCCGACGAGCCGGTGACGACACCGGTCTCCGGTTCGAGCATCGAACTGGCCGATCTGCACGAGGACATGACACCGGGCCAATGGCTCGTGGTGTCGGGTGAGCGGACCGACGTTCCCGAAACCACCGGCGTGACCGGCACGGAACTCGTCATGCTCGGGAGTGCGAAGCACTCGGTGGAGACCGTCGGCGATGCCAACGGCACCAGCCAGGGCGGCGCCACGCAAGCCGCCAGCGATGCGTCGCCCGCCTTGCTGCCGGGCGGACGCATGCGCACCACGCTGACCCTCGCGGCACCGCTCGCGTACACGTATCGGCGCGACAGTCTGAGCGTATCGGGCAACGTGACCACCGCGACCCACGGCGAAACGCACACCGAAATACTCGGCAGTGGCGACGGCCGCGCGGCGCAGCGCAGCTTCGTGTTGCGGCGCTCGCCGCTCACGCACGTGGCCGCGCCAACGCCATCCGGCATCGCGAGCACCTTGCAGGTCAGCGTGAACGGCGTGGGCTGGCAAGAGGTCAAGAGCTTCCGCAGCGCCGGTCCGAACGATCATGTGTTCGTGACCGACACACTCGCCGACGGCACCACCCGGGTGACCTTCGGCAATGGCACCCAGGGCGCGAATCTGCCGTCGGGCATCGAGAACGTGCGGGCTACCTACCGGACCGGCATCGGCGCGGACGCCAACGCGGATGCGGGGCAGCTCAGCCAGCTCGTCACCCGGCCGCTCGGCGTGATGAGCGTGGTCAATCCGATCGCTGCGAGCGGCGGCGCCGACCCGGATAGCGCCGACGATATCCGGCACAACATGGCGCTCGGCCTGGCGTCGCTCGACCGCTTGGTATCAGTCGCCGATTTCGCGGACTTCAGCCGCAACTTTGCCGGCGTCGCGAAGGCGAGCGCCTGTCGTCTGGCGGTGGGCGGGTCGTGGCTCGTGCATGTGACGGTCGCGGCCGCTGGCGATGCGCCGCTGGTTGCCGGCGAGGGGCTGCTGGTGAATCTGCGTAGCGCGCTCGCGCAGTTCGGCGATCCGCACCTGCCGGTGCGAGTGGCGGCGCGCGATGTCCTGCTGCTCGTGATCAGCGCGCGCGTGCGGGTTACGCAAGGCAGCCAGTGGACCGACGTCGAACCGCTGGTCCGGGCCGCGTTGCTCGATACCTTCAGCTTCGAGCGGCGCGAGCTTGGCCAGTCCGCCGCGTTGAGCGAAGTACTGGCGGCGATCCAGAGCGTCGCGGGCGTCGACTATGCGGACGTCGGCGTATTCGACCGTGTCTCGCCGGACACGCTGTTCGCCGACCTCGAACGCATCGCCGGCGCGCCGTCCGCGGTGCCGCGGCAACTGATCGAGGCGCGCCTCGCGCAACGCCGCCGCGGCAGCGACGGCTCGAGTTCCGTGCGGGCCGCGCAAATCGCCTATCTGAGCGCGGACGTGCCGGGTACGCTGACCTTGACGGAGATTGCCGCATGAGCGCCGCTTTCGACGACCGCCTGTACAACCTGCTGCCGAGCATCTACCGGCAGCGCGACAGCGAAGTGGGTGAGCCGCTGCGCGCGCTGCTCGCCGTGATCGCGGAGCAGGTGAACGCATTCGAGCAGGACATCACGGATCTGTACGACAACTGGTTCATCGAGACCTGTGCCGATTGGGTCGTGCCGTATATCGGCGAGCTGATCGGCTACCGCACGCTGCACGATGCCGGCGCGCCGCTCGCGCAGTCGGCCGCGCGCGCTGCCGCTCGCACGCGGATATTGTTCCCGCGGCGCGACGTCGCCAATACGCTGCGTTATCGGCGCCGCAAAGGCACGCTGTCGCTGCTCGACGATCTCGCGACGACCGTATCGGGCTGGCCCGCTCACGCGGTCGAATTCGCCCGACTCATCGCGTCGACCCAGTCACTCAAGCATCTGCGGCCGGGGTGCGGCGGCACGGCCGATGTGCGGCACGCGCACACGATGGAACGGGTCGATTCGGTCTCCGACATCACCGCGCATCTGACCGACCTGCGCCGCCCGCAATCGCGCTACCGCACAGGGCGCTACAGCATCGCCGCGGTGGGGCTGTTCGTCTGGCGGCTGCGCTCGTATCCGATCACGCGCAGCAAGGCGTATTGCGTCGAAGAGGTCGCCCCCGAATGCTTTACGTTCAGCGTGCTCGGCAACAACTGCCCGCTGTTCGACGCCTCGGCCGAAGCGGGTTCCGCGCACGCGGATGCCGCTCGCGCCCGGCCCGTGATGTTGCGGCGCTCGGACGTTGCGCTCGCCGACGGGCACGTCGACCCTCGCTACTACGGGGCCGGGCGCAGCTTTGCGCTATGGACGGACAGCGACGCTAACGCGCCGATTGCAGTGGAGAAGCTCATCGTCGCCGACCTGTCGGAGTGGGGCGTCGAACCACGCAGCGGCACCATCGCGATCGATCCGCAGACCGGACGCGTTGCCTTTGCGCGCGGCGAGGCGCCCGAGCATGGCCTCGTGGTCTCCTACCACTACGGGTTTGCGGCGGACATCGGCGGTGGCGCTTACACGCGCCCGATGCCCTCGTGGGTACCGCCGCTCCAGGCGGCGGCGAGCGCACCCGTGGCCGTCGCTCGTTACAGCGTGGGCAGCGAAGGGGACTTCCGCTCGTTGCAGGAAGCGTTGCATGCGTGGCACAAAGACAAGCCCGCGTACGCGATCATCGAACTGACTGCCGACGAGGTCTACACCGATGCCGTGAGGATCGTGCTGGAAAACGCGCAAAGTCTCGAGATCCGCGCGGCGGCGCGGGTTCGTCCGGTGATCCGCCTGCTTGATCTACAGGCGAACCGTCCGGACTATATGGCGATTTCAGGCGAGGCGAAATGCCGTCTCGTGCTGGACGGTTTGCTAGTAACGGGGCGTGGACTGCAGGTCAAGGGTGAACTCTCGCAGCTGACGATCCGGCATTGCACGCTGGTGCCCGGCTGGGACATTGAACGCCAGGCCGGTTCCGGCGATGCACCGAACTCGCCGAGTCTGTCGCTCGTCAAGACGCGGGCGCGGGTCAGCATCGAGCATTCCATTCTCGGGCCGCTCGTCGTCACCGCCGACGATCCGGAGCAGGAGCCGCTGCAGGTGTCGATTGCCGACAGCATCGTCGATGCAAGGGTCGCGCGCCATGCCGCACTCGGCGGATCGGATGACGGTTTTGCGAGCGCGGTGCTGACGATCGCGCGCTGCACGGTGTTCGGCATCGTGCGGGTCAACGGGGTCAGTCTGGCGGAAAACTGCATCTTCAACGACGGCATCGAAGTCGAGCGAATTCATCAGGGCTGCGTACGGTTCTGCTATGTGTCCGCGCGGGCTCGCACGCCGCGCCGCTACGAATGCCAGCCGGACACCGCAATGGCGAAAGTGCGCGGCGACGCACGCGAGAGCGCGCAACGCCGGCTGATTCCGATGTTCAACAGCACGCGCTATGGGTCCCCCACCTATTGCCAGCTTGCACAGGATTGCGCGCCGGAAATTGCGCAGGGCGCCGACGACGAATCGGAGATGGGCGTGTTTCACGACCTGTACCAGCCGCAGCGCATGTCGAATCTGCTCGCGCGGCTCGACGAATTCGTGCCGGCCGGCGCGGACGCCGGTGTCATCCTTGCGATCTAGCCGAAGCGTGCCGGACGCGCCACACACGAACGGAGGCCATGATGAAAAACGTCGACATATCACGCGACAGCTTCGACCCCGCCAACGGCTTCAGCCGTGTCATCTGGCAACAGGGGCGCGTGCAGCTGGATGCGGACCTGAACGAGCAGGCGTCGATCATGCTGCGCACGCTGCGCACGATGATGATCGACCTCACCGGCCGCTACGGTGGTCCGTTTGCGGCGTGCGGTTTTCGCGTGCTGCTCACGGAGGAGGATCTGGTGGAGGAAGTGGTCGCCCAGGATCGCGACGAAGTCGTCGTGATGTTGCGCCAGCTCGAGCGGACCGATCTGATCATCTCCAAGGGCCGCTACTACGTGGACGGCATCCTGTGCGAGAACGACAGGTTCCTTCACTACTCGCAGCACGCCGGCGCCGAACATCGCGGACGCGGCATTGAAGCGGCGGGCTGCTATCTCGTCTATCTGGATGTGTGGGAGCGCGAGGTCACCGCGCTCGATGACGAAGCAATGAGCGAAGTCGCGCTGGGCGGCGCGGATACGGCCGCGCGCATGCGGGTGGTCTGGCAGGTGCGCACGGCGACGCTGCGTGAGCGGGCCCGCGGGTTCATGAACATGAATCCGCCGTGGCCGGAGCTGCTGGCCGGCTGGCAAAACCGCCATCGCGGTGCATTGCGCGTGCGTGCGCGGGAAGTCGACTCGCAGTCCGCGGCGGGCATGGGTGAAGCGCGCGCGACTTATCGCGGTCCCGAGAACCAGCTATACCGCATCGAGATTCATCAGGGCGGCAAGAGTGGCGAGCGGCCGCGGCCGAGCTTCAAGTTTTCCCGCGACAACGGCGTGGTGGCCTTTCGCGTGGAAAGCCTCGCCGAGGACTGCCTGACGGTGACGTTGCGCGAATGGGCCCGCGACGAGACGATGGGCATCGCAGTGGGCCAGATCGTCGAGCTGGTTGACGAGGAGCGGCTGTTGCACGGCGGCGCGGGCGCGTTGCCGAAGGTGGTGTGGGTCGACCCGGCGAGCCGCCAGATCAAGGTCGATACGGCCTTGCGAAAGCACGCTTCGCGCGAGGGCGAAGCGCTGATCCTGCGCCGCTGGGATCAACAGCCCGGTGAGCCGCGCAAGGGCGGGCTCGAACTGGTGGACGGCGCCGCGCAGATCGTCGAGGACGAGTGGCTCGCGCTCGAGGATGGCATCGAAGTCATGTTCGAGCGCTCGCCCACGCATGTCTACCGCAGCGGTGACTACTGGCTGGTCGCGGCGCGCGTGGCGACGGGCGACGTGATCTGGCCGCAACACGGAGGAGAACCCGCCGCATTGCCGCCGCAGGGCGTCGAGCACCATTACGCCCCGCTTGCTCTCGTCGAGGTGGGTTCGGAAGGCGACGGCGTGAAGATGATTTTGCCGCTGACGCGTTGTTTCGGCCGGCATGCGGTCGACAACGTCCCTGACGAAGTGTTCGTGTTCAGCGAGCACGGCTGAGCGGAGCGGATATCGTGAACGACGAAAAGCGATGCAGAGGGTGCGGGCGGTGGCCCCGGGTCGTTCAGGTCGAGGGAGCCATCGACGAGTGCAACCAGCCGCAGAACGCGAACGTGTTGCGCTGCGCGTGGCGCAAGCAGCAGGCGCTCCTGTCGCAGCAGACATCGGTCGAGCCCGGGGCGCGCGACGAATCGTCGGAGTCGGGGAAGGCGGGGGGCGCGCCGGAGCGGATCGGAGAAACGGGGAAACGCGAGGATCACGCGGAGGTCAAGGAGCAACCGAAGACAGAAGAACCGCCGGGACACGGGCGCTCACACAAACACGCAGAACCGTCCACGCCATCCGAACTCGCGAAGCGGGCCGTTGAAAGCGAACCGACTCCCTCCGACGCCACCATCATTGTTCCGACGCCGACAGGCACATCGCCTCAAGCTGGGCCTGCCGGACCGACCGAGCCAGCCGAACCAGCGGAGCCGCATGTCGCAGCGAGGCTGTACGAGAAGCTGGCCGAGCAGCTGAAAAGCGTCGAAGCCGAGCGCGAGCGGATCGTCAAGAACCTGCATGCGGAGATCGCGAAACACAAGCAGGCGTTCGAAGACCAGCTCAAGTCCACCGACGAGGCACGCCGCGAAACCCGCGACGCCGCGACGAAGCATGCGGCGCTCGAGGACAACATGCGCGGCCTCGAAAGTGTGTTCCAGACGACCCGGCAACAGAACAGCGAGCTGCAAGCGAAGCAGGCGACGCTGCGCAAGGAAAACGACTCGCTGCTGTCTCAGATCGCACAGGCCAGGACCGAGATCGAGAGCGCCACTCGCAACGTTGAGCAGCGCGTGGTCGCCGCGCTGCGCAGGCGGCGAATGCTGATGATCGGCGTCGGCGCGGCCGCCGGAATGATGATGGGCGCCGCCGGCGGATGGCTCGCGCATCGTCCGCCGGTGGCCGTGCGGCACAAGACCGACGCGCTGGTCATGCAGATCGGTAGCTGTCTGCAGAGTGGCGATTGGGAGTGCGCGAACAACGCAGCAGCGGGTGTGCTCGTGCTCGATCGCGACAACGCCGTTGCATTAGTGGCCCAGCGCGAGGTTCAGGTCGCGCTGGCGCAAGCCGGCAAGGAGCGCACGCTCGGCGCCGAAGCGGCGCGTCTCGCGGCGGCGGCGCGCGCGCAACGTACGCCAGCACCGCCGCGGCCGGAGCCGGTCTGTCCGACGGCGACGCCGCCACCACCCGCCGCGTCGAACGACGCGGTGCGCGCCGCGATCCTCCAGCAGCGCAAGCAGTTCGGCGCGATGCTGATGAGCGCCGCGGGCACGCAGCTCGAGCGCGGCGGACTCGATTGCGCGGTGGAGCTGGCGTCGAACGCGAAGCGGTACGACGAGAACAATGCCGCCGCTGCGGACCGCATCATCAGCCAGGCGCAAGGGCTGATTCGGCAGGGGCAGACCGGCGTGCGCGTCGAGGATTACAAGCGATGAGCCGGCCAGCCCATGCCAAGGAGCAAGTTGCAGATGAACGCTTCGATCGTTGATCGGCCAGAGCCGCCACGGCCGCCACAGTCGCCACTGCGGCATCGAGCGCCGATGCGCATGCGCGCGTGCGTTGCGCTGGCCTGCGTCGCGCTGTCCGCATGCGAGAACATGAACACCTCGGAGATGCTGGCGTGCGCGGGCGCGCTGGCTGCGGGGGCTTTGATCGGCGCGGCCGCGGGCAACGGCAAAGGCGCGGCGATCGGCGCAGGGGCAGGCGCCGCGGCGTGCGTCGCGATTCACTTCGCGATGCGCAAGACCCGGGACGCGCCCCAGGTCGAGGCGGACTATCTGCGTGCGCACGGCGGACAGCTACCGGCGCAGCCGATCATCTACAGGGCCGATCTCAGCACGCAGCCGTCGCAGGTGGTCGAGCATGGCAGCCGATTCCTGGTGGTCTCCAACATCGAGGCCGTCAGAGGCCAGAGCACGCAGATCAACGACCTGAGCGCTGAACTCCGCTTGTACGGATACGGCAAGACGGAGCCGCTGATCGTGCATCGGCAGGACGTATCGCGTGATACGGGCAGCGGAGCCTACGAAGCGCAGTTCAATGTGGAGTTGCCCAATGGGATGCCGCAGGGCCGGTATCGGGTCGAGACCGTGTATTTCGTGAACCAGCAGCCAGTGGATAGCCGTTCGTTACAGCTGCAGGTGGTCTAGGCAGGCGCGTTTGATCGACGGCCTCCCGATCCTGCTGCAATGCGACGCCGCGTTCGAGCCGGCTGCCAATGATCTGCAGCGCACGCTCGCGGCGCTGAGCCGTCCAGATGCGCCGCTGCGCTGCAACGGATGCGCACATTCCGCATTCGCAAGCATTTACCGGCCAAACAATCGTCTCCATACGCCTTCAATCTGACTATTGCGAAGCTTGATTTAAAAATCGGACATAAGCACCGTTTGTCTAGAGAGCTTGATGGGCGGGGCGAGGGGGCAACATGCAACTCTTTCTTGATCCCAACGGCGACAGCATCAAGTTGGTCTGGCGCTCGGACGAGGGCGGTCGTCGATCCAGGCCCATTTTGCTGCCGAAAACGTTCCTGCTCGATCGCGGGCGGAAGATACGCGACGAGCTGAACGACCTCAACGATTACGTCCAGACGACTCAGCTCGACGAAAGCAAAGACCCGGGCTGGGTTCGCTACAGGGAAATTCTCAACCGGCTTACGGAATGTGGGCGATGGCTTTCGAAGGCCATCTTCAACTTCAGGGACGAGCATGCGCAGGAATTGCTCGAAGCGCTGGATGCGCTGCCACCCGGCACCGAAGTGAAAATCTTCTGCTCCGACGATCAGGTGACGCTGCCGCTCGGCTTCGTCTATGCGAACGACGCGCCCGCTCCCGAGACCACGGACGCGCCGGCGACGGATGCAAAACGGCCGTCACGTGAAGACTTTGCAGGATTCTGGCTCAATCGGTTCAAGATCACGATGGCGATCGACGGCGGGCCGTGCGGCGCGCTCGTCATTGATCCGGCTTCGTTCAAGTCGCTGTATGCGCTGCACAGGAGCGAGCTGGCGAATGCCGCCGCTTACCTCGGCGACGACCGGGCCCACCTCGATCTGCTGCTCACGACGATCGACTTTCGCAAAGGCTACTACGACTGGCCCGACGCCCAGCGCGCCTGCGGTGAAGCGGCGGGATGGGACGGCGTCGTGTTCGTTTTCGCGCATTCCAATGGCGACATGCTCGAACTCGACGGTACGAGGATCGACTCGCTGCAGTTCGCGGAGATGCTGCACCGCAATCGCGACGATGCACATACCGCGCTGATCGTGCTCAATTGCTGCCTGTCCGCGACGGGTGGCGAGAACTGCTCCCTGCTCGGTGCGGTTGCCGAGCGAGGGTTCTGCGGGCTGATCGGCACCGAGGCCGAAATCCTCAATACGCATGCCATCCGGTGCGGCACCCGGATCATGTGGGGCTTGTGTGCGGAGGGCCTCTCGCTCGGGGACGCGTTCGATCACATGCAGAACGACAACGACCTGTTCCCGCTGAACCTGTTTTATACGTGCTACGCGGATCGCCGCTTCAGGTTGGCGACGCCGTTCACCCATCTGAAGGCGGCGTAAATCGTGGACACTCATCGACACGATGGGAAATGGCCGAAGCATCCGTATCCGGGCCTGCGGTTTTATCGCGAAACCGATGCGGTTCTTTTCTCCGAGCGCGACGAAAACATTCGCCAGTGTGCGGAATCGCTGCTGCGCTTTGGCGTGAAGATACTGCTGCTACAGGGTTCGAGCGGCGCGGGAAAGTCGTCGTTCCTGCGTGCCGGGCTCATCCATTATCTGCGCCAGGACCCCGAGCGACGCAGTCTGTTTCTCGGTGGTGACGATCATACGATCCGCTGTACCGCAGACCCTTTACCGCAGATCAGCCACGCGCTCACGAACGCGCTCGACAGTGGGGCGATCATCGTGGGTGAGGCCGCCGGCGAAGCCGCGAACGACGTCTGTACGCTGGTCGATCGCGACGTGCGCGACGACGTGTGCCACCGCCTGCGCGGGCTGGCGAAAAGTCCGCGACGGCAGCTCGCGATCGGGCTTGCCGAGGTGCTGCTCGATATCTGCGGCCAACTGCCCGGCAGGCTGGTGCTCGTGCTGGATCAGGCCGAAGAAGTCCTCACGCGCGATACCGGCGATCCCGAGGTTCGCGCTGCATCGGCGGCGTTCTTCCTTTTTCTCGAGAAGGTCTATCTGCTCAATATCGACGTGCGCATCATCATCTCGCTGAGAACGGAATACTACGGCCGCTTTCGCGATGAGCTGCGCATCAGCGATACCCGTCTTAGCGATCGGCCGAAACACGGCGGCGTCGAACCTTACCTGTTGCGCTCGATACGAGACAAGGAGGCGCTACTGCGCGTCCTGAGCCTGCCGACCACCGCGACGCACGCCGACGGCAGTTCCGTTTACAACTTCTCGTACAACCCGGGCGTGCGTGAGGAAATCGTCGACGACCTGCTGAAGTCCTATCCGGTCGGCTCGGTTACTCCGGTGTTGCAGGTGATCTGCTCGGCGCTGTTCAGCTGTCTGACCGCGCACAAACGGGTCATCACGCATGCGGATTTCCATTCGCTCGGGGGAGTGGACGGCATCATGAAGACCTATGTTCATGATGTCGTCAGCGAGGCTGCGCGCCGGACCCGCTCGCACCCGGATCAATGGTATGCGCTGTTGTACAGCCTCGTCAGCCGGCAGGGTGGCGGCACGCTCGTGTCCTTGACCGAGTCCGTGGAGGAGCTGGAAAAGCGCGCGCGCGACGAAAAGATCGAGGGCGACGTGCGCGCCGTGTTCTTCGAGCTCAGCCACGGGCGGCGACCCTTGCTGCGCGGCGAGCCGCCGGAAAAGCCGCGCTATTTCAGCCTGCAGCACGATGTTCTGTCAACCGCGCTGGTGCGGTGGAAACTGTCCTATACCGAGCGGCTCCAGCTACAGAAGGCGGAACGCCGAAGCCGGCAGAAAGTGCTCTGGAGCATGGGGGGG
Organism: Paraburkholderia sp. HP33-1; assembly: GCF_021390595.1. NCBI lineage: Bacteria > Pseudomonadati > Pseudomonadota > Betaproteobacteria > Burkholderiales > Burkholderiaceae > Paraburkholderia > Paraburkholderia sp. HP33-1. The sequence continues at coordinate 659,724 of NZ_JAJEJR010000003.1, forward strand.
TTGGTCGCCGTCCTCGCGATGGCGTTCGCGGTAATCACCTGGCGAAGCCACGACCTGCTGCAAGAGAAAGAGACGCTCGTCGCGGCGCGCAACAGCCTCGCCAGTTTCGCGCCGCGCGGCAATTTCAGGCAGAGCCTCGCGCTGCTGCTCGCCAATCTCGATGCCACGGACCGTGTCGACAGCTTTTACGAGTGGCTGATACGCGGCAACCAGCCGTCGCACGACGCCTCGATCAGCGCGTTGAGACAGACGCTCGTGCGCATGCCTGCACTCACCGGGCAATACCTTGCCGCGGGTCTGGACGCGGCGGGCGGCCAGGTGGCGCTACTGGAGCGAGGCGGAAAATCGCTCGCCATCGTGGCTCTCCCGTCGGGTTACGACTACGCGCAACTGCCGGTGGTCAAACACCTCGAACTGCCCGCGCCACCCGCCAACAACCCGAACGGCAACTTCCTGCCGTCGGTGGGGTTCATCGACCAGATCGGGCCGGTCGCGCTGGTTGCCGGTTACGCGTACTACTGGGACGAGCAAGGTAGCCCGGTCATGCGCAACTTGCGCAACATCTTGCCCGAGGTGATCAGGGGCGCCGTGTTTCCACGCTACGATTTTATCGGCGGCAAGTTGCTGATCACTGCGAGTAGCTTTTCCTCCGGCGGCACCTACGACCTGAGCGTCGTCTATGTCGACGCCGCCGCGCTCAGGTCGGAAACGGCGCTGCCGACGCGACGCGTCATACAGAGCCTGACCCGCCTGTCGTTCGGCCCGGTGTTTTCTCCTTCGATCAAGTTGCCCGACACGTTTGCCTATCTCTACGAAGGTGGAGAGCGAGCCAGCGCGGACTTCAGCGATCTCGTCTCGCGTCGTTATCAACGTCTCGTGTCGGGATCCGGTCCGTCGCCGTCGGCCGGGCTCGATCTGTACATGGGACGTGTGGATGGGTTCGAGCCACCCAAATACATTGCCGTGGCGAGACTGACCGCGACCAGCGCAGCGGGCCAGCATCAAACCGTGGGGACGAGCTTCGTGCTGGGCCGGGACGCGATTCTCTTCAAGGGCGTGGAGCCTTGGCTGTATCTATTTGACGTGCTGGCCATCCTGCGGAGTACCTCTGGAAAGGTCGCGCCGTTGCGAATCGGCTTCGTTCCGCCGCAGGACCCGCTGCAAACCACGCAACCGGGACCTGAAGACTTGCGTCTGGTGACTGGGCCGACCCCGTGGGCTGCCCCGCCGCTCGCCGGCGTGTGGCTTGATGACCGGTTGCGAGTGGCCTGGGCGGCGCCGCGCGGACTGTGGGTCGTCGAAAATAGCCTTGCGCGGCCCAACTCCGCGAACGCACTGCCCTCAATGACCGGCCCGCTGATGACCGGCGACGCCGGCGGCACCAAGTTGCAATTCACGCGCGATGGCAACCTGTTGCTGCTGCTTCAGCAACGCGATTTCAGAAACCCGATGTCGGTACGTATCTGGGATCTTCGTCCGGGCCGTGCTGAATGGCTTCAACAAGCCTCGCTGCCGTGGCTGAAACATACCGCGTGCGAATTGATCAAGAGAAGCGGCGCGGACACTCCATTCTTCTCGGAACCCGAAGCCGTGATCTATCAGATTCGAACCGCCACGCCGCTTTGTCCATCGTGAGAGGCCGATCCATGGCTGACTTCTTCGCTCAGATTGAACGCATGTGGGACACGATAAGGCGTGGTCAGGTGCCACTGCCCATGGTTGCCGCGATCGCGCCCGACAGATGTTCGCCGGACGGCGCAGCGGGTGTCTGGATCGGTCGCGATGAGGCGTACTTCACGCTGCGCGTGAACGAAATGCATTTGAGTGCGAATCGCGAGTGGTATGTGGTCTACGATCCGCTCGTGCTGGTATTGACGGAGTTCAACTACGGCAACCAGCGTGTGACGGTGCCAAGCGTGGTCGGTCCCAATCTGATCGGCAAGCAGGCCGAGGGGCAGACTCCGAAGCATGGCTCGCTGTTGCTCGACATGTGTGTGACGGGCCCGTGCCCATACAGGGGCGGGGATATCGACGTGTCGGTCAGCTTCTATCAGATCGTCCGGCGCAACTATGCACAGAAGCTGCTCAGTGTGATCGAACGGCTGTCGGGAGCGCTCGGGGCGGCCAGCCAGTTGGCGATGATCGCGAAAACGGGAGCGGCGCTGCTTGAAGGGGTGGAGGGTCTGCTTGGGCTCGATGGCACCGTGATGCTCGCCGGCCAGCGGATTTCGCTGACCACCTCGCCGCTTGATCCTCTCAGGACGGGCTTCTACGCCATGATCACGCCACCCGTGCCGCAGAACCCGGACACGCTTCGCGTATGCGACCGACGTTTGTATGTTTCCAGCGCGGCCGGCGCAAGCGATCAAACGCCGTATCGGGAATCGGACTTCGTGCTGCTCGGCATCAGCGGCTCGGAGGTACGCGGAGACGACAGCCTGTTGCCGTTCAATGATCTGAAGATGGACGCGATGAGGGCGCTGTGGGATGGCGCGGACGGAGTCGAGATTGCGAAGGCGAACCTGATCGCCGCGTACCAGCAGATGCGGAAGAATCCGGACGTCACGCAACGCGAAGCCAGCGTGCTGTTCGACCACTGGCTGGAGGAGTTCGAAGCGGAGCGCAAGCGCGCCAGCAAGGTGCGCTCGATGTCCGATCGGCGCACACGAGGCACGCCGCCCGAGCTGGCCACCGATATGGCCAACGCGCTCAGGCGGATCGAGGAAAAGGCTCGCGTGAGCGACGCAAGCGAATGAATGAGCTCGCTCAAGTGCGCGTAATCGAGACTCCACCGTCGACCAACGAAGCCGTGCCCGTCACGAAGGACGAATCGTCTGAGGCGAGGTAGAGCGCCGAGCGTGCAATCTCTTCCGGCCTGGCAACTCGCTTGAGCGCGTGCAGGCCTGTCACGAACGCCTGCGATTCGGCCGTATCGTTCATCCCGCGATACATATCCGTGTCCACCGCGCCCGGGAGGATCGCGTTGACGCGCACGCCTTGCGGGCCGTATTCAGCCGCGAGCGCTTGCGTCAGTCCGATCAGCCCGGCCTTGCTCGCGGCATAGGCGGCAGTCCCAGGGAACGCGAACGAGTAGCCGACGAACGTCGAGGTGAAGATGATCGACCCGCCGCCTTGCTTGATCATTTCAGGAATCTGATGCTTGGCGCCGAGAAACGCGCTCGTCAGGTTGGTGGCCAGCGCGGCTGAAAAGCCTGCTTCCGAGACGCCTGTGGACGGTCCCATTTCACCGAGCGTTCCCGCATTGTTGTAGGCGATGTCGAGACGGCCGAAGCGGCTGACGGCGAGTGCGACCAGCGCTTTCGCAAATTCTTCGGATTGCACATCGCCTGCCAGCGAGATAGCCGTACCTCCGTCGCGGGCGATCTCCGCCACGAGCGCCTCGAGTTCGGCCTCGCGGCGTGCCGCGACGACGACCTTTGCGCCTTCCGCGGCGAACAACTTTGCGGCAGCACGGCCAATGCCTGCGCTGGAGCCGGTGACGATAGCGACTTTTCCTGTCAAGCGTTGCATGTTCACTCTCCGGTTTCATCGTGAGCCGACGCCCCATGCGTCGGCTCGTTCAAACAAACTATAGGGTTCCGTTCTTGCGAGAGAAAGACCAAAAATGTGGCGGTATCATTCATTTTTTGTGAATGAGTGGAGCGCAATATGGACCGGCTGCGCGCGTTTGAAGTCTTCGTGACCGTAGTCAACCGGGGCAGCTTTGCGCGCGCGGCCGATGCGCTCGAAACCTCCCCGGCGAACGTGACTCGCTATGTGAATGAACTGGAGGCGCATCTCGGTGCACGACTTCTCAATCGCACCTCGCGAAGGTTGTCGCTGACTGAAGCCGGTGAAACGCTCTATTCGCGCTGCAAGGTAATCTTGGAGGACGTGGCTGAAACGGAAGGACTCGTGTCGACAACGTCGATCGAACCGCGCGGACGGTTGCGTATCAATGCACCTGTCAGCTTCGGTATCCGGCATCTCGCGCCGCTGTGGCCACAGTTCATGCAGCAATATCCGGACGTCGAACTCGACATCACGCTGATCGACCGCATCGTTGATATCGTCGAAGAGGGCTTTGATCTCGCCATTCGTATCTCGCGCGCCGGCACGGTCGATCATGCGGCCCGCAAACTGGCGACATCGAGAAACATCCTGTGTGCTTCTCCCGATTACGTGGAGCGTTGGGGACATCCGGAGAGGCCGGCGGACCTGCTCAGACACCGATGCATCGGCTATACGTATGCTGCAACGGCGGACGAGTGGCGACTGATGGACCGCGACGGCAAAACTCATGCTGTCGAGGTCAACTGTCATATGCACACCAACAACGGCGACACAGCACGCGGGGCGGCGCTCGCGGGACACGGCGTGATCTGGCAGCCCACGTTTCTGATTGGCGAAGATCTCCGCGCCGGCAGACTGGTTCAGCTATTGCCTGAGTATCGCTTGCCGGATATCGATGTGCTCGCCTTGTACCCGAGCCGTCGCCACGTGAGCGCAAAAGTTCGTGCGGCAATCGATTTTCTGGTCAACGCGTTTTCGGGCATCCCACCGTGGGACAAACATTGATCCACTCTGCCTTTAGCGATACCCTCAAATCGTTCATGGTCGTCCAATGCTGGTCAAACCGGAGGCAACCGTTTCATGAAACGAGCTTGGGGTTTCTCCTGCATCCTCGCCTTGTGCGCGATCCTCGGCGGATGTGGCAAAGGCGGATCGCAAAACGCTGCCCAGGAACCAGGCGCATCTGCGAGTCAGGCGCAGGTTCAGCCGGGGCAAGCCGCGAGCGAAGCATCCGCCGCATCGGGCGCGCAGGAGCGGGGTGCGCTGGGCACTGTCACCAAGGCGCAGTTGCCGGGGGAAGCAACCGAAACACTGCGTCTGATCAAAGCGGGCGGCCCTTTTCCTTTTTCCGAGGACGGTGTCCTGTTCCGCAACAGCGCGGGATTGCTGCCGCAGCATCCGCGCGGCTACTACCACGCATACACAGTTCGCACGCCAGGTTCGACGGATCGCGGGCAGCGCCGGATTGTGTGTGGCGGACCGCGCAGGCAGGCGAGCGACTGTTACTACACCGAGGATTACTACGCCAGTTTCAAACGCATTGCAGGATAAGTCAGGAGCGGGTCGGTCTCAGGCAACGGCGGACTCTTGGGTGGGTGATCGGACTGGACGCGGCCATGAAATGAAGCTCGTTTACCGCGCGGAGCCGTCATGCGAACGACTCGTTTACTTCGCAATCTGCCGGACGAACGATGAGCGCAGTTCGGCCATTGCTGACATTGGAACGGACAGGGTTCTACATCAGTAATGTGGCGGATTGCCGACGGTGGCGGCATCGAGTAGCGGGACGGCAGCTTCCTGCATCAGCGAACTCACCCTCTCGACCCTCACCGGCCCTTCAGCCTGGTTGAACCGAAACGACTGCTTTCGAAGGTACAGCCGCCCGCTCGCGGGCGCTTGCAATTCCTGCTCGCTCACGCCGTCCGAGCTGCGACAACGAGCCTGGATCTCACCTATGCGGAGCGCCTAACGGGCGGAAGCGAACCCGCCACAGCGCGCACCTGCTCTTTGAACCACGATATTGCAGGGTCATGGGCCTGATACTTGTGCCATTGAATGGTCTCCCTCAAATGAGGAAGCGGAATTGGGCATGGCAACACCCGCAGCTCATACGACGGTGCGATGGCATGCGCAAGCCGCGCATGTAGTGTCGCGACCCTGCCTGTTCCGACCAGCATCCGCGGCAGAAGTGTGAAGCTCGGAGCCACTACTTCACGGCGTCGATGCATACCACGTTCGAGTAGCACCGTCTCGTCAATCGTATGAACCCTGTTTAGCCCCCACTGGACACCGACATGGCCCATCGACAGATATTGCTCCTTGGACAGCCGTCGCTTCACTTCCCGATTCCCAGCCCAGATGAGGCAGGAGAACGTATCTTCAAAAAGAGCCTCTGAAGGGTGCCCCTCGGCATTGAAAAAATCAGGCACAACCAGTATCTCAACGTCCCCGTTATCAAGCCTATCGCGCGAATTTTCAGTCAAGACTGAAAGTTCAAACTGCATATGCGGTGCAGTTTCCCAGACGGTCCGTAGCACGTCAGCCAACAAAATCTCAATCACGTAATCGGACGCTTCAATTCTGATTTTTCGGGTCGAGGTGGACGGATCGAAGGTCGGCCTGACCGTTGTGATCGCTTGTATTCGAAGGAGCACATCTCTTACCGGCTCCAGCAACGTCTCCGCGAGTGGCGTTAGCACCATCGTCCTACCCACATGCACGAGTAGTTCGTCAGCGAAGAAATCACGAAGACGCGCAAGTCCGTTGCTTGCCGCTGGCTGGCTCAAGAATACGCGCTCCGCTGCGCGTCCGACGCTCCGTTCAGCGAGCAAAGCATCAAGCAAGACGAGCTGGTTGAGGTCAAGCTTGTTGAATCGCATGGTCTCTCTCTACCGATACATTCATGCGCTGAATGTATCACATTGAAACAATCAAGTTGAGATTAAGCGGCGTCGGACCGATCATGAATGCCAACAAGACATAGATCTGGCAGCCGCCAGCAGACATCGGAGACAACACCCCATGATCCGTAAATCCCCCTCCTGAATCTGGCGTCGCCACGCCTCCATACCTATTGCTCTCGATGAATTCATGTGGTTTCCCACGTGTCGGGGGTGCGTTCGTCTTCTCAATTAGAGGTCATAGGCATGACTATTCTGGGCATTAAATCGTTGGTCTACGGCGTCGAGGACGTAGCTGTTTGCACGCGGTTCTTTGAAGATTTCGGGCTTCCGCTCGTCGAAAGCGACGCGGAAGGCTCTGTATTCGTCCTCGCCGAAGGCTCCAGCGTCGTTGTGCGGGCGTTGGAGGACAAATCTTTGCCGTCCTGCTCGCTGGTCGGCCCAGGGGTGCGCGAAGTTGTCTGGGGAGTCGAGTCCAGCAAGAGCCTCCAGGCGCTTATTGCAAATCTGTCCACCGACCGCGAGGTAACGGTCGACGAGGCCGGCGATGCGCACTTCCTGTCCGACTGCGGTCTGCCAATGGCGCTTTCCCTGTACCAGAAGCGTCCCGTAATCAATGCCCCGGACCTGCTGAACGCACCTGGCGTTGTGAACCGCCTGAATACGCACCGCAAATGGCGGCGACGAGCACACCCGAAGACCATCCAGCACGTTGTCTTTGCAGTAAAGGATTTTAAAAAATCATTCGCGTTTTTCCGGGACCGTCTGAACTTCCGGCTGACTGACTATCAACGCGGATTCGGCATCTACTGCCGCGCTTCCGGCAGCAACAGTCACCACAATCTTTTCCTGTTGAACGCAGACTTGCCGTTCCCGGATCTGGACGGGCAACCACGGTTTCACCACGCGAACTATGGCGTGGAAGACATCGACGAGATCATGACCGGCGCGAACTACATGGAGCGCAAGGGGTGGCCGAAGTCTCATCTCGGACTGGGTCGGCATCGCATCGATTCGGCGCTGTTCTTCTATCTGCCTTGTCCCACGGGTGGCGAAGCCGAATATGGAGCGGATGGAGATTTTATCGACGACGCCTGGGTGCCTCGCGAATGGAACGTCCCGCTTTTCGGATACGCCCACTTCGTCCACAACCTTCCAGAGTGGCTTCGCGAAGCACCTGACTGGGAGTTCAAATTCCTGAGTGGAACCGGTGATCTGCCCCACGAGGAGCGTTGATTCATAGATCAATAGGAGGGTGATAGCGGTTTATCCCCAATCAGGAGACATGTCGTGAGAAACATCAGAAAAGTCCTAATCGTTGGTGGCGGCATCGCCGGCCTTACAGCGGCCATCGCACTCAAACGCAGGAATATTGACGCCGTAGTAGTCGAGAAGAATCCCGATTGGTCAGTGTATGGCGTGGGAATCATCCAGCCATCGAACATGCTTCGGGCGCTGCATGGCCTGGGGCTCGGAGAGAAATGTCTTTCCGTCGGTCGCGGCTTCAATGGATGGCGCTTTTGCGACGCGAACGGTGCGGTTTTGGGGGAAGCAGCGAGCTATAACATCGCTGGACCCGGCTATCCGGCGGCGAACGGCATCACGCGACCTGCTCTGCACAAAATATTTACCGAGGCCGTACTTGAACAGGGGACCGACGTCCGGCTCGGGGTAACGATCAGGACGCTTGAGGACAACGGCGATAGCGTCGAAGTTGTCTTTACGGACGGCAAATCCGAAAGCTTCGATCTTGTGATTGGGGCAGACGGAGCCTATTCGAAACTGCGTTCAATGCTTTTTGGTGACGCGATTCAGCCGCAATACACCGGGCAAGGTGTCTGGCGCTACAACTTTCCGCGTCCCAAAGACTTCGATTGGGGATGCATGTATTTCGGCAAGAAAAGCAAGGGCGGTCTCGTTCCTTTGTCGGAATCGTCGATGTACCTCTTTCTGGTTACCGCAGAAGAAGGCAATCCACGCATGCCTGCAGACCAACTGAGCTCCCTTCTTCGCGAACGCATGCTGGAATATGGCGGCCTGCTTGCCGAGTTGCGCGAGCTTGTCAATGATCCAGCTGCTGTTGTCTACAGGCCGATGGAAGTCGTCATGCTGCCGCAACCGTGGCACCACGGCCGGGTTTTGTTGATTGGCGATGCCGCGCACTCGGGCACGCCCCATCTTGCCGAAGGCGCAGCGATGGCGATCGAGGATTCAGTGGTTTTGGCTGAAATGCTTGAGGGCGCGACTGACGTCGAGGCGACACTGAACGGGTTCTGGAGGAGGCGCGCACCCCGCGCGCAACTTGTCTACGAGACAGGGCTTCAGCTCGGCCGGTGGGAGCAATCAGAGTGGAAGGGGCAGCCCGATCCCGACGCCGCGTACAACGATGCTTTCGCAAATGCATACACGGTTCTCAGCGAATCGATTTAAACCTGAGAGATAACGATGAACAAAGTCATCATAAGCTGTGCAGTGACGGGCGCGATTCACACGCCTTCAATGTCCGAATACCTTCCGCTTTCGCCCGCAGAAATCGCGGAGCAGGCAATCGAGGCTGCCGAGGCCGGTGCCGCGATTCTGCATCTGCATGCTCGCGATCCCAAAGATGGCAGACCCACGGCCGACCCTGCGGTGTTTCAGCAGTTCGTCCCGCAGATCGCCAGGTCAACCGACGCCATCGTGAATATCACGACGGGCGGCAGCACAAGCATGACGCTCGCTGAACGGCTCGCATACCCGCTTATCGCGAAGCCCGAAATGTGCTCCCTGAACATGGGCTCGATGAATTTCTCGATTCATCCAGCCGCGAGAAAGATCAAGGAATGGCGCTTCGATTGGGAAAAGCCGTATGTCGAGGGCACTGAGGACATCATTTTCCGGAACACGTTTCGCGACATCCGGAAAATTGTCGAACAGCTTGGTGAGTCCGGCACACGGTTCGAATTCGAATGCTACGACATCGGCCATCTCTACAACCTCGCGCATTTCATCAACGAGGGCGTGGTCAAGCCACCATTCTTCATCCAGTCGATCTTCGGCATTCTGGGCGGCATTGGCCCGGACCCTGAGAACCTGGCCCTGATGCGGACGACCGCAGACCGCCTGTTCGGCCGCGAGAACTACCGCTTTTCCGTCCTTGGTGCAGGCCGGCACCAGATGTCGCTTCTGACGGCGGGTGCAGTGTTCGGCGGCAACGTGCGAGTCGGTCTTGAGGACAGTCTGTTCCTGGAGCGGGGAAAGCTCGCGACATCTAACGCGGAACAGGTCCGAAAGATCCGCAGGATCCTTGAGGAACTATCGCTTGAGGTGGCGACACCTGACGAAGCGAGAGAAATGCTCGCGCTCAAAGGGGCCGCCCAGACATCGTTCTGATTCTTACTTCACCGATACAAGTCCACGGTATCGGCTACAGCGTATCCCACAAATCGACAGAGACTGACATGCTTGAGTATTTTCCGACCAACTATGTATGGAACCTTGCCACGAACCTCGCATTGATGATGGGCGGCAACGTCGGCGAGATTGACGTCATCTGCCGCGATGTGGTCGATGCGTCCAAACGCGGCGACGATGAGGGCACTGAAGCCTTCTTCGCCGCATGGTGCGAGCAGGCAGATACGCTCGTAGAGTTGGCACAGGAGGACGTCGAAAAGGGTCGACTGCTGAGCGCTGGCAAGAAGTACGGTCGCGCGTCGACTTACTACCTGACTGCCGAGCGTACCCAGAACCGGGATTACCGGCCGCGTCAGGTTGCATATTCAAAAATGCTCGATTCGTTCAACAAGTTTGTCAAATTCAACCAGGAAAACTGTGAGCGGGTTGAAATTCCGTACGAGGGGAAAGTGCTCGCAGGACTCCTCGTCAAAGCCGAACGGACCGATGGAAGCCCTGCGCCCTGCATCGCGCACTTCAATGGCCTTGACAGCACAAAGGAGATGATTTACGGCGCGGGCATCGCTCAGGCTCTCGCTCGCCGCGGCATCTCCACACTGATGGTTGATCAGCCCGGCGTCGGGGAAGCACTGCGCCTCCATGAACTCAACGCCATTGTGGAGAGCGAAAACTGGGCAGGGTCGGTCGTCGATTACCTCGAAACCCGGTCCGAGATTGACTCGAACATGATCGGCGTCTGCGCCTGGTCACTGGGTGGCTACTATGCGCCACGAGCGGCAGCGTTTGAGAAGCGCTTCAGGCTCTGCGTCGCATGGGGAGCCAACTTCAACTGGGGTGAATTGCAGCGCCGGCGCCTTGCCCGCGAAGGTGACCGTCCGGTTCCTCACTATTGGGAACACGTCCAGTGGGTGTGGGGCAAGGACTCGCTCGAAGAATTTATGGAGTTCGCGCCCAAGGTCACGTTGGAGCACGTCATCGACAAGATAACGGTGCCCTTCCTAGTAACGCACGGCTCGAATGATCGTCAAATCCCGCGCGAGTACGCGCACGCCCAGTTCGAAGGCGCAGTCAACAGTCCCAAGCGGGAATTGAAGTTCTTTACTCCGAGGGAAGGCGGAATCGAGCACGTGAGCGCGGACAACGTCGAAAACGCGCGGGATTACATTGCCGACTGGATCAGCGAGACGTTCGCCGAACTGGGTGCAAAGGGAGTATGCAAATGAGCCAGCGCATCGTTGATCTTTCAATCTATCTCGAAAACGACGTCGTTTCGGATCCGCCGATTTACCGGCCGAAGATCCACTACATCGACCACAAGATGTCAGTTCCCGATCTCACTGGCTTCTTCCCGGGGTTGAAAGAGGAAGACTTGCCCGATGGGGAAGCCTGGGCAATCGAACGGATTGAGCTGATCACCCATAACGGCACGCATCTCGATTCGCCCTACCATTTCGCTTCAACCATGGACTGTGGCGAGCGGGCAATCACGATCGATGAAGTGCCGCTGGAGTGGTGCTTCCAGCCGGGGGTCAAGCTGGATTTCAGGCACTTTGAAGACGGGTATGTTGTCCAGGCTGAGGACGTCAGGAACGAACTGGAACGCATTGGACACACGCTGAGTCCTCTTGAAATTGTGCTCGTCAACACGGCGGCCGGCGGGCGCTACGGCGCTGACGACTATGTCAGCGCTGGCTGCGGCATGGGAGCTGACGCAACGCTTTTCCTTCTGGAGCAAGGCGTCAAGGTGACGGGCACGGATGGATGGAGTTGGGATGCGCCGTTCGTGCACACAAAGGAAAAGTATTCGTCGACCGGTGACGCCTCACTCATATGGGAAGGCCATAAGGCGAGCCGACTCAAGGGCTATTGCCATCTTGAGAAGCTTCACAACCTCGAAGCATTGCCGGCGCACGGCTTCAAGGTTGCTTGTTTCCCCTTCAAAATTCGCGGCGCGTCTGCCGGCTGGACTCGAGCAGTAGCGATCATCGAAGAGTGATCGCCTTAGTACATCGCAGTGCATTCGCCGAATGAAATTGATATGGATACCTATTTAACATCAGACAGTTTGTAGCGCGTTTTATCCTCCGGGCGAGCCCGACTCCGGATAACGCACCAGGCAGCAGACGCACCACATCCGTTCTTCCCCGGGCGGACATGAAAAATATTGGAGACTTCAAATGCATTGCAAGCAGATTAAAGCAGCGCTCGCGCTGACGTTGGCGGCTGCATCCACAACCGCCGCGGCGACGGAAAACGGGTTACAAAGCTATCCGCTTGGCGTAAACACCGTTCTGAATGGCATACTGCCCTACCCGGGGACAACACAGTTCTACAACTACACCACCTTCTACACTGCAGACCGATTTGCAGGACCTAACGGCGGTAGTGTCGTCCCGGGATTCAAGTCTCAGGTCTTTGTCGACAGTCCTCGGGTTTTGCACACGTGGGGCGCAACGCTCGGTCCGGTCACGATGACTTCAGGGCTTGTCGTTCCAGTGATTCACGCGAACATCAGCGCCGGCGGGGTCAGTGACGCGAGATGGGGACTCGGCGACGTAGTCGTTCACGCAATGACCTTCGGATACGCCGCCCCGACGCACTACTTCTTTTCGAATCTCGCCCTTGATTTCGCGCTCCCGACGGGAAACTTCTCAGCGTCTCGCCTCGCTAATACCGGTCTGCATTCTTATGCCTTCATGCCCAACGTCAGCTTGACGGTCTTTCCCCTCGAGCGAGTTGAAGTGTCGGCGACAGCTGGATATGAAATCAACTCGCCGAACAGCGCCACGGGATATCACTCGGGAAATCTAGCGTTTCTGGACTGGGTAGCTGGATATGGGGTGACTTCGAAGCTGCAGGTCGGGGTTCAGGGGTACGCGCTTAAGCAGACAACCGACGATAAGCTCAGCGGTTCTGTCTTCGACGGCGGGTTCCGTGGCCGCGTTTATGCGATAGGGCCGCAGATTCGGTACGACATTACGAAATACTCGGGAGTCGTCTTCAAATGGCAACACGAATTTGGCGCTCAAAACCGGCCGCAGGGCGAGAAGATCTGGCTAGAGTTCACGTTCCCGCTGTAAGTCGGGAGAGCCGATCTGCATGGGCGGTCGGTCAAAAACATTGATCGAATGCAGCAGAATTGATGGGCGGCGTTGGTTGCTCGGGGTGATCCGATGGCTTGCCACCCGGTTGACGAATGTCTGATCCGCCATCGCGTAGCGGCCGCCCGGCCCCCTCGTAAAGGGAAGGCACGAACGTCCTTTGGTGGCCGGTTGCACTCGGTGGGCTACGAGGCCACAAAGCGGCCACTGGCCCGAGCAACGTGATCCGATCATCGGTTGGATGCTGAATGCGTGCAGCCAGCTATTTCCGGTCATTGGTGCGCGGCTGGAATGCCGGGCTAGGTCTTCTGAAGAAGTGGACGTAGCCCTCGCAGATCGTTGAGTTTTTCAAGCCTCATTAGCTTGTCGATCAAGGCAGTGCTATTTGCTTTGCCCAGAACGGGTTCAATGAGGTCAGTCGCCTTCCGCGCCACCTCGCCGCGGTCCATGGGGTTGTCGGCCGTGCCGCGGACATGTGCTACGTGGTCCGTTAGCACCGTTCCATCGTTCAGTGCAATTTCGACGATCGCGTGCCTGGCCGGTTCAAGAGCCTCCAACTCATCGCTAGGAATAAGCTCGACCTTGATGCGGACCCGCAAGACGTCGGGATCGCTCATCCGGGCCTTATCGTGCGTGGCCTGGAAGGAGACGGTCTTATCGAGCAGCATGATCGCTACGATGTGCTGTAAGCAGATATCGGGGATTTCGCGGTTGTCCACGATGCGAGCCTCGGTGTGCGCAACGCGTACGACGATAGATCTGACGCTCGCCGGGTCGACGTCACGCTTCCTGAAGATGTTATCCATTGCATCCAGCGGCGCCTGGATAGGGGAGCCGACCGACCACTTCTTTATGTTGGTTCTGGTAATTTCGTAGCGATTGCCGAGATCTTTGATCAGTTCGTCCTGGTTGGCGTTCGGCGCATAGGCAAGGAAGTAATTGTCGGTGCCGGAAAAGATGTCATCGATTCCGGTAAAGCCGGAATGGACGAGAAGCGCCGACAGCACTCCGTTCTTCGCCGGCATTCCGGCGAAGACGAATGCTTTTTCCATGTGTTGGGTGTCGCGCGTCCAGGCCCCGATGCCGGCGGATTGCTGAGCCGTGTAATCGAGCAGCCATCGCATCTGCTGCGCGCCAAGTCCAGCAATGCAACCCGCTGCGGCGGCCGAGCCGAATATTTCGGCAATGGCATGCGTGCTCTTGTGGCTTTTGTTGCGAAAATCGAGTGCGCCGAAACTTATCGTCACGCGCGGACCGATGTCGTAGCCCAGCGTCACAGCCCGCAGGAAGCGATTGCCATCGCTACCGAACTGCTCGGCCATGGCAAATGCCGCCGGTACGATGGCGCAGCCTGGATGGGATTGCGAAAACTCATTGGAATCGTCGGTTTCATCCGACTGAGCGAGCATGGCGTTCACGAATGCCGCCTCGACCGGGCTGGCGGTAAGTGTCGAAGCAACGATGGTCGCCGCTCCTCTTCCTCCACCGGCGCGCGCGTATTGCAACGCGGCGCTTCCCGGAGCCAACAGCGAACCGGAAACCATCGCTGCGAATGTGTCGAGAATGTGGTGTTTCGCTTTTTCGACCACATCGTCGGGAAGGGGGCGATTCCCCGCTTCTGCCAGATAAGCGCTGAGTTGGAGCATAACGGAAGAAGGCGCGTTGGCGGCTCGGACACCCTTCCGGATAGCGGCGGCGGCGAGGGCAATCCCTGCTTGCGCCACAAGCATCCGTCTCCCGATCGAGAAATTGCTATCGGCCGCCATCTGACCACTCCGCAATGATTTTGACGGCAGCATCGGCGCCCGCATTAGGGCTCTCCGCGGCTTGCGCATCCCATTTACGATCACTTGCAACTAGAGATTAACGTATGGGAGTTCGCGCGGCCAGAGCAGCCGGTGTCTGCTTCGGGTCCGACCTTTGCCCGATGCGATCAGCTCAGTTCGACCCGTTAGAGTCACTTATACGTCACGCGCGACCGTCCGCTGCTAACCAGATACCTGACTTCACAGCTTGCCCTGAGCAGCGTAAGTCCGACAGGAGATTCACGCGTTGCATCGCGGATGTTCAATGCCAAGGCTGCGGCGTCGGCTAGCGTCTCAACGCGAACCGGCGCCATGTTTTTCTGCCATCACGCGTCGACAATCACTTCGAAACCGCCATAGATTAGCCGCTGGCCGTCAAAAGGCATCGGATCTTTATCTGGTTGCAGCCGCGGGTCGGCCATTACCGCTTTCATTCCTTCGTCTCGCGACTGGCGCGACGGCCAGACAACCCAGGAGAACACCACCGTCTCATCATCCTTGCGCTTGATCGCCATTGGAAACGACGTCACCTTGCCCTCCGGCACGTCATCTCCCCAGCATTCGACCACCTTCAACGCGCCGTGCTCCTTGAAGACGGCCGCCGCTCTTTCTGCGAACTGTCTGTAAACTTCGCGGTTGGCTGTAGGCACGGGGACAACAAATCCATCGACGTAAGTCATTCGCAATCTCCTTTTTCCCATACGGACTATAGGTGCCGATCGGCAGCGCATCGCAACACGACCGCCCATACGCACGACGAGCGGGGAGTCAAGAAATCGACAATAGTCGATTCCCTTGCACCGATAGCCTGCTTTGACCCTAAGCGGCGCTTTGAGGCATGGCGTCGGCCTGCTCACTTAAGCGTTTGCCCAATGCCGAGGAGGTTGCCCTCGCTATCTCGGAACCGAACCTTCCTTTGAATCACGTTGAACGACATTCGGTACCACGTGGTCCACAATCACGAACATGGTTCCGAACCGAGGCTCAAGTGCTCAAGGACGCGCCACGCCTGGTGGGCCCTGGAGTGGGTCAGCGACGGGTCGATAGCAGCAAACTTCGCGCGTCGCAGGGCAGATCGCTTGTAATCAGGTGCGGATGAAGTTGCACGCCGGTGCGGACGACGTTGGGGCCGCATCTAGCCGCGCCTTTGTCGGTGAAGATTGCGGTAGTGGCGCCGGCGTATGGGTCCGAGCTCTCGTCTTTAAGTAGCGATCATCCTTTCACGATTGCGCCGTGCGATTCCCCGTCTGATAATTTGTCGTCGGTTCGCATCCAGTGAAGCCGTGTGGGTCGGGTGTCATCACAAAGGCACGGGAGTCGTATGCTTACTGAGAATACGGAAGCAACGTCGGCGTTCTGGTTCGTAGGCGCGAGTTACGGCGCAAGGAACGATCAGACGCCACGTTTCCTCGGAGAAGGTATCTGGGAAGTTCACGACCCGACGAACAAGGAATCGGCGCTCGTCAACGCGATGCGCGTGGGCGAGCGGATCGCGATCAAGGCGCCGTACCTGCGCAAGCACGATCTGCCGTTCGACGCCAAAGGGCAACCGGTGTCGGTCATGGCGATCAAGGCTATCGGGACGGTGACCAGCAATGAACTGAATGGGTATCGGGTTGATGTGGACTGGACCGCAGTCGAACCTGCGCGCGAGTGGCTCTTCTATACGTATCGATCCATGATCTGGCGCGTGCTGCCGGACAATTGGAAGGCCGAGGCACTGATCCGCTTCACATTTCAGAACGAACCGCAAGATATCGAGCGCTTTCTGCGTTGGCCTTATTGGCAAGAGCGTTACGGCGCCGCTTCGGGCGAGAAGCAGCGCTTCGCCTGGACGACATTCTTTCAAGCCATTGCCGATGCGTTGCTTGCCTATCGATCGAATCGCACTGCCTTGGTCGCCGGCTTGCAAGACATTGCGACGCGCATTGATGTGCTCGAATACCTGAATAAAGATCAGTACGCGGACGGCGGACAGGGATTCGTGCGCGATATTTGTCCGTTCACAGTGATGGGCAGCTTCAACCGCGGCATCACGGACATCAATCGAAAGCAATTGGCGGGTGAGCTTGCCCGGTTGCTGAACGTCTCTGAGCCGGTTCCTGCAATCTTCGAAGGCGTTCCGCTGCTTAACAACCTCAGTTCGTGGTTCTTCCCGTTCGAGAACAAACGGTCGAACGATCATATCGACAAGCTCTGGACCGTTTTTGCTGCCGCGATCGACTATGCCGAGTCCGGCGACGACTCCGAGCGCACACGTTTTATCAAGGCGTTCGACGAAATCAACGGCCAACTGAACGTCGCCTGGAACCTCACGATGGGCCTCTTCTGGATCCGCCCTTGGTCGTTCGCAACGCTGGATGGCAATTCGCGCCGCCTCATCAGGGAGAAACTGCGTGCCGACATCGGCACGAGCGGCCCCAACCGCCGCTGCAACGGCGCTGAGTATCTCGTGCTGATCGACATGCTGGAGCAGCGCTTCCTGGAGCCCAATTATTCGGTGCATTCGTTCCCTGAGCTCTCGCAAGAGGCTTGGGTTTATCAACCACACGGCGCCAGCATGCAAGTCGTGGACGACGACGCCGACGCCCTCCCGGAAGCCATCGTCCCTGAACGAACCATCGTCCCCTATTCCATCGACGACATCTTCAAGGATGGCTGCTTCGTCGAGCGGTCGAAGGTAGAGCGAATGCTCGAACGCCTTGAAAAGAAGAAGAATCTCGTGCTGCAAGGACCGCCCGGCACCGGCAAGAGCTGGCTTGCCAAGCGCCTCGCCTTCGCGCTGATTCGCGAGCAAAGCGACAGTAAAGTCCGCCGAGTGCAGTTCCATCCGAACCTGTCGTATGAGGACTTCGTGCGTGGCTGGCGTCCGACAGGCGACGGTAAGCTCGCGCTCGTCGACGGCGTCTTTATGGAAGCGATCCATGCGGCGCTGAGCGCGCCGGATGCCAAGTTCGTGGTCGTCATCGAGGAGATTAATCGTGGCAATCCGGCGCAAATCTTCGGCGAGTTGATTACGTTGCTGGAAGCAGGCAAACGCACCCCAAGCGAGGCTATTGAACTCTGCTATCCGGATGCGGACGGCAAACGCCGCGCCGTGCACGTCCCTGAGAACCTCTACGTGATCGGCACCATGAACGTGGCCGACCGCTCGCTCGCGCTGGTCGATATGGCGCTGCGCCGGCGCTTCGCGTTCGTCGATCTGGAGCCGCGCCTCGGCGACACGTGGCGCCAATGGGTCATAGCGCAATGCGGCATGGATGCGTCGCTCGCGGCGGCCGTCGAAACGCGCATCGGGGCCCTGAATCAGACCATCGCGAACGACACGCGCCTTGGCCAGCAATTCTGCCTCGGACATAGCTATGTGACGCCGACGGAAGCGCTGGAGGCCGGTTCCACCCGCCAGTGGTTCATCGACGTAGTTGATACGGAAATCCGCCCGCTGCTCGAGGAATACTGGTTCGATGTTCCGGACGAAGCCCACAAGGCATGCGAGCAACTGTTGCGTGACTGGTGACGACGATGACACCGCATACGGCGACCGATCCCTCGGATGCGCCCGGCAGCAGCATGATCGGCCGGATCCCCGTGCGCAACCTCTGGCTGCTTATGCTGTACGCGTCCGACTTGTATCGCACGCACGGTGCCGCGTTCAGAGACATCGAGAACAACCCGGACGACGTACCTGATCTCGTCGCGGAGCTGCTGATACGCGCGGTCGAGAGGCGCCAGCGCCGTCAACTCAGTGCAGGGTACCGGGTGCGCGATGCAGTGCTGAATCGCGTGCGTGGCCGCATAGACGTGCTCACCACCGAGCGGCATCAACTGCTCGCGCGCGGCAGCGTGGCGTGTCACTTCGAGGCGCTGACGATCGACACACAGCGGAACCGTTACGTTCGCGGCGCACTGGAGCATATCGCCGGCAAGGTGAACCCCGGGCGCGCTCGCCGCTGCATAACGCTGGCAAACTACCTCAAGGCCGCGGGCGTGTCAGGCGCGACTCCAACGCGTGCGCAGATGAGCGCCGAGCGCTTCGGCCGCAACGATCGCGACGACCGGCTCATGGTGGATACCGCGAAGCTCGCATTCGACCTCGCCTTGCCGACCGAGAGAGCCGGATTGCAAACGATGCCGATTCCCGACCGCGAAGCCGTGTGGGTGCGCCGCCTGTTCGAGAAGGCGATCGGCGGTTTCTACCAGGTCAATCTGGCCGGCGATGGGTGGCGCGTGAAGACAGGCCGCCTGCTGAACTGGCAGGTGAGCTGTAAGACCGACGGCATCGACGACATCCTGCCGACGATGCAAACCGACATCATGCTGGACCATGTCCCGACGCGGCGCCGCATCTTTATTGACACCAAGTTCACGTCGATTCTGGCGAAGGGTTGGTTCCGCGACGAAACGCTGAAGAGCGGCTACGTCTATCAAATCTACGCGTACATCTTTTCACAGACGGGGCAGGGTGACGAATATTCCGACCGCGCGGCCGGCCTGCTTTTGCATCCAGCCATTCACGCGCACGTCGACGAGACGGTAGTCATTCAGCATCACGCGATTCGCTTCGGCACAGTCGATCTAGCGGCGAAGTCCCGCGAGATAAAAGCACAACTGCTGAGCTTCGCAGCCCTCGAAGAGTACGCCCCTTCGCAAACCAGGTCCTAAATTGCGCCCATACTCGCTTCATTGCCGTTTCCTCGGCCACCGGATAACGCGCCCGATGTCGCTTGAGCCACAGCGGCGTCAGAACCGACACGAGCGTGGAAGTCACTAGCCAGGCCGTGGCTGCCTTACGCAGTGTGGCGCGACGCTGGACGTTGAGAGGCTCACCCGCCGCAATGCTCAACTGGCTGCGACGTCAAGCACACGTCACTCAAATCAGCGGCAAGACCTTTTGGCCGAAAGGCGGCACAAACAACGACACTGACTCAAGCGATCGCGTAGTACAGGGTGAACGACGCCCGCATATGCCCGATGCAGGCTCCTGAAACGCCGTCGCGTCCTACTTCGGCTGAAGGACGGGAAGGCGTCGTGAGTGTGATTCGCTGATGCGAAAAGTTGCGGCTTGGCCGCTCGATGTCTCCACCGTCGGCAATCCTCCGCATTGTTGACCTATAACCCAGCCCGCCCCAATGACCGCTATGGCCGAAAGAACCGCTGCCCCCGGAAAGCTGGCGTGGATGACCGGACCATTCGGTTATCCGCCGTTGAACCCCAGACAGCACGACCGGCCGAAACGGGTCGGGCGTACGCGTTCGCTGACAACGGCATCCGACATTCGTGGCTACGGAGATGGGAACGGCGGGACAGTGCCTTGAAGCTGCCCCACGGGCAGCGGCACCTGAACGTCAACTATGGCCGAAGTGCCGGCAGCAGAGAGAGAGAGACTTCGTTGCCTTCTCGTCGGCCTGAGTTGACGCTCGTACGTCAAAGCGGATATGCCCGCTGATTGGTGCTCACCGGTCGTTCGCTGACGGCGGGAGGCGAACGACCGCTATCGAGTTCAACGAAGGCGTACCAGACAAGGTAAGACGACACTGAGTCTCATGGACGCGATATCGCTTCGTCTTCCCAATCGACCGCGAAAGCATATTTCCCCAGTGCTGCCGCGAGCACTGGTGCGGATCCGCTCGCGCCGATCCGCACGACGTAGCCTCGACGCTTATCCTGTACCACCGTTAGCCGATCAAGCGTTACGCCGAGTTCGTCAGCACAAGTGCGCACGACGCTTTCGATTTCCCATTCCAGCAACGCAGGCTTAAAAATCTTGCCGACCGCAGTCACGGGAACCGCGCGCAATATCCTCACGTACCTGGGCACAGCCGCGCGCTCGCCGATGTTCCGCGCGGCGAACTGCAACAAGTCGTCCGCGCTCGCGCTTGCCGTATCTTTCAACTGCACATAAACAACCGGAATCTCCCCGGCATGCGCATCCGGACGCCCGACCGCGGCGGCCAGCGCCACCGCCGGGTGCTGAAGCAGCGCGTCCTCGATCGTGCGCGGATCGATGTTGTGACCGCCGCGAATGATCAGTTCCTTCTTTCGGCCTACCAGCCAGAAATATCCGTCGGCATCGCAACGTCCCAAATCGCCTGTATTGAGCCAGCGCGTCCCTTCGATATCGATCCAAAGGCCCACGTTGTGAAGCGCGTCGAGATAGCCGCGAAAAACGTTCGGCCCGTGGATCGCAATCACGCCGACTTCATCGACAGCGGCGTGGCGCAGATAAGCGCCGCTATCGTCGAGTATCACCGCGCTCATCTGCTGATATGGCAACCGCAGACCGATCGAGCCGATACGGCACTCGCCGTCGAGCGGGTTCAACGACGACACGCACGCGCCTTCCGTCAAGCCGTACCCTTCGACAATCCTGATGCCGGTGACCTTCTCGAAGCTGCGAGCAAGTTCGGCCGGCATGGGCGCGGCGCCGCACGCCGCAAACTGTAGCGAGGTGATCTTGCGTGCGCCGACAGGCTGTTGCAGCAGCGCTGCGAACAATGTGGGCACCCCTGAAAAGACGTTCACTTCAAACGCCTCCACGATGTCCCAGAAGCGCGCGATGACATCCTTGCCGCGATATCCCTGCGGAGTGCCGAGCACCACGTGGAATCCCCGCATCCATGACATGAGCCCGGTTACCAGTTGACCGTTGACGTGAAACAGCGGCAGTCCGCAGAAGATCGTTGTGCCTGCGTAGTCGCGTGCCTGGACCTCGCCGGCGGCCCATGCGTCGAAAACTTCAGCACCGTGGGTACGCACGGCGATCTTGGGGCGGCCCGTGGTGCCGCCCGTGCAGAAATACGATGACGGGTCGTCCGGCAGAATGTCGCGCGCGCGAACCAGGCGGTCGTGCGGCCGCTTCGCCATCTGCCTGTGAAGATTGACCACGCGTTTGCCGCGAACGTTTCGCCGTGCCCGCCATTCGATCAACGCGAGCGCCGCGCGCTTCGCCGCCGGCACGTAAGGCCGAAGATCGACCCAGACAATCGTTTCGACAGAGGGCATCGCGTCGAGCTGGGCGGCAAGCTTGGGCCAGATGTCGGTTCCTGGCGTCGGCGCGAGGCACACGAGCACCTTGGCGCGCGCCGCGTCGACCAGCTCCGCGATTTGCGCGCCGTCTTGCAGCGGATTGATCGCCATCGCAATCCCGGCAGCTTCGCCGCCCCAGATCACGAAATGCGTCTCCGGCAGGTTCGGCAGCACGAATGCGACGACGTCGCGCGAAGTCACCCCGAGACTGCCGAATACGTTGGCAGTACGGCAAATGTCCGCGTATAGCTCGCTGAAAGTCCACGTGAACGGACGCGCAATATCCTCGACGTCGAGAAAGAATGAAAGCGCGCGTTCGGTTGGCCGACGCGCCGCCTGCGCCTCGAATACCTGAAAGGTGCCAGGAGGCAGGGAGTGCTGCGACAGCGGCACGGCCTCGATCGCCTCGATATCGTGTATGTTACGAACGGCCATGCCGTTGCTCCTTGTTAGCGATGAGTTGAGATCAGAACCGGTATCCGATCGAGACGAAGCTGGTGACCGGATCGATCTTCAGTTTCGCGGTGGTCGTGACTGTGCCGACAGCCGAGTGAGTCGTCAACGTTGCGCGACTCGACAGCCATACGTAGGAAAGCGACACGCCGACCGACCAGTGCGAATCGATGTTGTAAGTCAGCCCCGCATTGACGATTGGAGCAAACGATTTGCTGAGCGATGCAGATGTCGGTCCCTCCAGTAGTGTGCCGGTCGCCGGCGAGAAGAGGAACTGCCCGCTCGAAAGCGGCGCGCTCAACTGGACACTGTTGAACCAGACATAAGAAACACCCGCGCCGACATAGGGACGCAAGCGCGCCGACGGTTCACCAAAATGATATTGGGCGAGCAAAGCCGGACTGTAGGAACGTGCATTGCCTAGCTCGCCGAGCGATGCCAGCGTGCCCGTGCCGTTCAGATGCAGCGTGGGAGGAACACCCAGAATGGTTTCGATCGCGATATGGTCGGTCACGAAGTAGGTGGCAGTAAGCGCGAAAGTATCGGTATCGGCGACACTCGCGCCGGTGCCCTCCATCGTGCTGGTATGCCCAAGCGCATTGACGGTGAGCGGCTGACTCGAGTCTTGCGGCGCCATATGCATCCAGCCCGCATTGACCATCCATTGTCCTGCCGACTGGGCATGGGCGAGCGAGATCGCCGAGAGCGACAGGAGGACTGCCGCGCTTGTCTGCTTCATGTTGTCTCCGTTATTTATGTAGTGCTGCTTACTACGTGATAGCGCGCTTTTGCGGCGCGCCGGGGCCTGCACGTCATGACCGTTGCCGGTGCTTAACGATTTCTTAGTCTGTCGATCAGCCGCACGCTTGCGTTGGCCGCTGCGTACTTCATCGAGGTCAACACGCCCTCGTCGCGTGTCGCTGAGTTGATGATGGATTCGCCGGCGGTTGCAAAGCGCGGGAACAAGGTCAATGCGTGTCTGCGATCAATGCCGCGACGCACGTCGTCGCCCCAGATCGGTGACGTTTCGAGTGTCACGCGCTGCATCGTTGTGACCGGGGCGGGCGCGAACGGGAAGTCGCTGCCAAAAAGAATCTGCGACGGCTCCACGAGTTCGCGCAGCGCGGCTTGCGGGAAGGGTGCGGGCGAGAGCGCGGTATCGAAGTAGAAACGCCGGATATACGAGAGCACGCCGGCGGGCGCACTCGTCGTGTATTGCGGCAGCAGGTTTGCAAGCGACAGTCGCCACGCGACATAAGGCAAGAAGCCGCCCGCGTGCGCCAGAATCCAGCGAATGTTCGGGTAGCGTTCAAGCGTGCCGCTCAGAATCAGGCTGACGGCGGCGCGCGTCGTGTCACAGAGAAATTCGATCAAAAATCCCGGCGCGCCCAGGCCGAGTTGTTCACTCGACTCGTGCAGATTCGGGTGCAGGAACACCACCGCGCGACGGCGGTCGAGTTCCGCCATCAGTTCGTCGAATTCGGGCGCGCCGAGAAACTTGCCTTGCGTGCTTCCGAGCAGCACGACGCCGTCAGCGTTCAGGGTGTCGAGCGCGTAGGCCGCTTCGTGACAGGCATGTTCGGTCAGCGGCATCGGCAGCACCGCGAAGGAGCCGAAGCGGCCCGGATGTTGTTCGGCCAGTCGCGCGGTGTATTCATTGCAGCTCCGCGCTAGCGAGCATGCTTCGTCGACGTCGCCGAAATACACGCCAGGCGCGGAGATCGAAAGCAGGGCGGTTTCGATCGCGTTGGCGTCCATCACCTTGAGCGAATCGCTTGCGCTCCATGTGGGCAACTCGGCGCCCGCGACTTTCTGGATGCCGTGCCTCGCCATGACCTCCCGATAGGGCGGGGGTACGAAATGATGATGAACGTCGATACGTCTCGCGGATGAGCTCAAGCGCAGCTCCATTGTCAATGGCGATCGAACTGGCCGGGACGGGCGAGCTTCATCGCTTCGTTGAACCACAGCGCGACGGCGAACCGTCCGCCAAGGCGGCACGAACCATCTTCGAGCGAGCGAAGCATGGCGCTTTCGTCGCGGCTGGCGAGCACCTTGACCGCGTCGGATGCGCTGCGCCACGTCTGCGAGAAATCCGGGCGCACATGAACGCCGCGATGAAACTGCAACGCGCCGTCGCGCAGTTCGAACCAGCCAGCCGCGCCGTCATGGGTGCGGACCTGGAAAACGAACGGCGCTTCGCCGAGCAGTTCATAGAGTCGCGCGCGTTGCGGTGTCTGGCGCCGCGCCGCGCGGCGCACGAGGGTCGGCACCATCGAAAGCATGAAGCCGAGTTTTATCCTGTCGATCTGTTTGCGCATGGTCATGCTCCTCGTATCCGGTCGATCAGGGCCGTACAGTTGGCCGGGATTACATCGCCGCGCCAGCACACATGCTGATCGGGCCGCACCAGCACGAAGCGCTTTTCAAGCAACGCGCGCAGGTGCGGCTCATCGACCGTCAGCGATGTCAAAGGCACGTTTGCCGCGCGGGCCGCCTCGGTAAGCGGCACCGTTTCGCCGGGACGAGCGTCGCCGCTCAACAGGACGAAGCCTTCGTAGCGAATGCGATCCAGCAGCGCACGGCCATCGCGATCGAAGCCGTTCGGCAGCCGGGCGCCCGGCCATGTGGTCGGCTGGTAGAGAATCTCTTCATAGGGCGGCTCGCGGTCGTCCTTGTCGGCGACGATCGTGGAGACGTCGCGATAGCGGTAGCCGATCTCGATACCCAACGATTCATAGAGCCGCGATACCTTGCTCTCGAACTGTGCCGCGACCGTCGCGCGACTTGCGCGCGCGGCTGCGGAATCGCCGAGCTGAATGTCCGCCGCGTCGAATTGCGACTCGATCACCGCTGCGGCGCATTTCTTCACGTGGTCACGATTGCGCTTCGCAACCGGCAAACGTTCGTCCTCGTAGCTCTGCATCAGATGGGAGCCGCCCCAGCCGTTGACCATCGCGGCGAGCTTCCACGCGAGGTTGTGCGCTTCGGTCACGCCGGTGTTCATCCCCAGCCCGCCGGTCGGCATGTATTGATGCGTGGCGTCGCCGGCAATGAACACGCGCTTGCGGCCAAACGAGCGCGCGACCAGAAACTGCGGCCGCCAGGGACCGCTCTGCACGATCTCGTAGGCGAGCTTCTGTCCCAGCGCCGCGTCGATGATCGATTCGAGCGATTCGCCTTTGCGCGGCGCGAAAGGCCGATGCAACACATAGTCCGGCCGGCTCGCGTCGGGCGATACCAGCAGGCCAGTGAAACCGGGACGCGTGATCCACGTATGCCAGTAGGGCTCGTGATTCGGAAAAAGACGGCTGATCTCGTTCGAGCGCAGATGAATGATGAACAGCTCGCCGAGCAGATCGCGCGTGCCGTCGTAGTCGATGTTCAGAAAGTTGCGCACGCGGCTATTCGGTCCGTCACAGCCAATCAGATACTGGCTGCGAACCTGGCGTCCCTCGTTGCTGTCGACCTCGTGAATCAGCGCGGTCACACCGGCATCGTCCTGTTCGAAACCGTACAGGCGCCAGCCAAAACGCAGTTCAATGTTCGGGTCGGCGCTGGCTTCGTTCAGCAGTACCGGTTCCAGATTCATCTGCGCGATACGTTGCATCGATTCGAGCGGCAATGACCCGTCCGTGCATGCACGAATCGATTCGGCCGCGCGTTGAGCGGGTTGATAGATCAGGTGACGGTCTTTCATCACCGCATAAAAAGGACCACTCGCGGAGGCCGCCATTGCCGAATACTGGTTTGACGCGAGCGGATTGCCGGCCGCGCGGATCTTCGCGGCAAGGCCGAGTTGACGGAACACTTCCATCGATCGGCAATTGACCACGTCGAGCTTCGGGTGCGTGGTGGTTGCCTTGCGATCGTTGACGAGCACTGACTTCACGCCTTGCCGGCTCAGCGCCAAAGCAAGCGTCAAGCCGACCGGGCCGCCGCCGACAATCAGAACAGGTGTGTGAATCATGCGGCCGCCGCGAGTTCGAGTTGAGTTGAAGTGGGCCCTGAAAGTGTTTTCAGCAGCGGAGCCATGACCGCTTCCAGTTGCTCTATGCGGCCACCGTCGAATACATAACGGTCCGGCCGTATCAGCACGAAGTCGATCCGGTTGCGTGTGAACCACTCGTCGAGCTTGCCTTGCGCATCGCCGACCGATCCGGACGACGCGTTCGCGTCGAACGACACCAGCTTCAATCTGAAGCGCTCACGCGCTCGTTTGACGGCGGGATGAAGATTGCTGATCGCGTCGCGCCGGAACAGCAGCGCGAAATCGTGGCCGAGCACTTCGTCGAGCAATACCGCCTTTCCGTCCTGCAACCGCACAGTGGGTTGCGGCGCGAGATGGCCGGCAATGCGTCGTCGATGGCGGCCAATGAAGCCGCCGCTCAACGGCCGCTTCCGATTGGCCGTCTGATAGATGAGACGGTTCAGCAACGGAATACGATTCGCAGGCCTGAACAAGACGTTGTTGCGAAGAAGCGCAATCAGAAACCGCCGCGTCTGGATCAGGCGCCCGAGGAACATCGCGCCATGAATAATCGCGCGCACGTGCGCATCGCGTTCCGTCTCGTAGTCGTTCAGCAGGGTTTCGGGCGCGCCTGAAAGGACGAGATCGAGCCGCCACGCGAGACTGTTGGCATCGCGAATGCCGGAACACATGCCCTGGCCGAGGAACGGCGGCATTTGATGCGCTGAATCGCCCGCGAGGATCACACGACGTGTGCGCCACTTGCGCGCCCACAGCGCGTGGAAACGGTAGTGCGCGATGCGCGTGATGTCGACCGTGTCGAGATCGACATACGGGCGGAGTTGTTGCCGCACGAGTTGCGGATCCGTTGCTTCGCGCTCGGTTTTGCCGCCCGTCACCATGAACTGCCATTCATAGTAAGGGCCGGCCATCGGTACATAAGTGACCGGCTGCGTGCAGTCGCATACCTGAATGTGATTGGGTGGCAGACGCGGATCTTTTTGGCCGGAGCGGGTTTTCGTATCGACGACGACCCATGCCTCGTCGAATTTCGCGCTGTCGAGTGTGAGGCCCGCCGCCTTGCGCACGAAGCTGCGCCCGCCATCGCAACCGATCAGATAGCGGCCCCGGACCGTGCATGAGCCGCCGTCGTTCGATGCGACTTCGACGCTCACGCCGCTCGCGTCTTCGCTCAGCGAACGCACGGTCGCGCCGTACAGCGTGGTGATGCTGGCGTAGCGCGCGACGCCGTCGCGCAAATGTTTCTCAAGGGTCGGCTGATGAAACCACCACGCGCCGGCATGACCGTAGCGACCGTCCTGCGAGCCGATCTTTGTGCGCATCACCGGGCGGCTGCCGATGTTCAGGCGGAACTCCATGTCGGTAAACGCTTCACTGGTGCCGCCGATTTCGTCGGCAAGGCCGGCAGCCTGGAAGATGCGCATCGCCTCATCGTCGAAATGCACGGCGCGCGGCGCGTAGTAGATGTCCTCATCGCGCTCGATCGCCACCACTGACCACCCGCGCGGCCCGAGCAGGTTGGCCAGCATCGCTCCGCTCGGTCCGAGGCCGACGATGACCACGTCGCAATTCAAAGTCTCCGGTTTCACTTATGCTGTCTCCTTTATCAACATTCTTGACTTGTATTGAACACTACTGTTCAATATCGGTCAAGTGAATCTAAAAGAGGCCACGAGTGGCAGGCAGGAATTCTTCATACGACCGGATCATGGATGCCGCGCTGCGGCTTTTCGCCGAGCGCGGCGCGAGCGAAGTCAGCGTAAGCGACCTGGCTACGGCGGCCGGTGTGGCGCGCGGCACGGTGTACGCGCATCTGTCGTCGCCGCAGTCCCTGTTCGAAAGTGTGGCGAGCGCGCTGGCTGCGGAAATGCACGAGCGCGTTTCGGCTAGCTACGGTGCGGACAGCGCGCCGACGTTGAGGCTCGCCGAAGGGATTCGCTTTTTCGTGCGGCGCGCGCACGAAGAGCCACAGTGGGGCCGCTTCATCGTGCGCTTTGCGTTTAGCCAGGAGTCGCTGCAAGGCATGTGGAGCGGGCCGCCCGTGCGTGATCTCGTCGCCGGCATTGAAGCCGGGCTGTATAGCTTGCGGCGGGAACAACTGCCGTCGTCGGTCGGAATGTTGGCCGGCTCGGTGCTCGGCGCCATGTTCGTCGTGCTGGAGGGCCACAAGTCCTGGCGCGAAGCGGGCTCCGACACGGCCGAACTCGTATTGCGCGCGTTCGGTGTCGCGCCGGACGAAGCGCGCGAGCTCGCAACCGCAGAGTTGCCGCAATTGTTGCCGCCCATATCAGCAAGGAAGGAGACATGACTACCCTGACAACGCCGCAACCGGCGCGTCACGCACAGCCGACCGTGCATGCGACCGGCTTGCTGTATCTGATGTTCGAGCGCCCGGACCTGGCGAAGGCCGAGGCTTTTTTGCAAGACTTCGGTCTCGCGACCGCAAGCCGGACCAAGGACCGCCTCTTCATGCGTGGCACCGGCGCCGCGCCGTTCTGCTGGATGGCCACGCGCGGCAAGCGGGCACGCTTCGTCGGATTCGGATTGCAGGTCGCATCGCTCGATGCGCTGCACGAGCTGAGCCTGCTCGACGGTGCGTCGGCGGTCGAGCCGCTGGACGCGTCGTTTCCGGGCGGCGGCCAGGTGGTGCGTCTCACCGATCCTTCCGGCTTCACCGTGCACGCGGTGTTCGGTCAGGCCGCCGTCGAACCGCTCGCGCATCGTCCACCGCTACCCATGAATTGCGGCGATGCGCAGCCGCCGCGCATCAATGCGACACAACGGCCGCCTGCGGAGCCGCCCGAGATCATCCGGCTCGGCCACGTGGTACTCGAAGTGGCCCGCTTTCAGGCCACGTGCGAGTGGTACACGCGCCATTTCGGCTTCATTCCCAGCGACGTGCAGGTGTTGCCCGACGGCTCGCCGGCCGTGGTGTTCATGCGCGTCGATCTCGGCGACCAGCCGGCCGACCATCACACGCTTGCACTGGCCCAGGCACCGGTCGCGCAATATAGCCACAGCGCTTACGAAGTCATCGACACGGACGCCGTGGCGATGGGCCAGCGCGTGTTGCGCACACGAGGGCATCGGCACGCGTGGGGCATCGGCCGGCATATTCTCGGGAGTCAGATATTCGACTACTGGTCCGATCCGTGGGGACACAAACACGAGCACTACACGGACGGCGATCTGTTCACCGCCGATCACCCAATGGGCGTGCACGCGGCAGCGCGCGAAGCGATGTCTCAATGGGGGCCGGTGATGCCGGCAAGTTTCTCCCGCCCCACGCTCAGCCCGCGCGCGATTACAACCATGATCGCCAACGTTGCGCGCGTACCCGATTTGACGCTCGGCAAGCTCATCGTCCTCGCCAGGCTTTTCGCCTGACCAGCACTCCAGGAACATATCCATGTCAGTCAACGTAGTGCATTTCGAACAAGAGAATCGCGCGCGCTGGGGCGTGCTTCGCGGACGGAGCATCGTGCCGCTCGAAAAAACCTGGAAATCGACCGGAGATTTCATCCGTGACAATTCGGTATCCTCACTGCGCGTGCTACAGGGACCTGCGATCGATCTCGACTCGGTCCACCTCCTGTCTCCAGTGACGCGCAACCAGCAGTTCCTCTGCCAGGGCGCCAACTATCGGCAGCACATGATCGAGTCCGGCATGGATCCGGACGTCAAGTCGTTCAATATGTTCTTCACGAAGGCGTCGAGCTGCATCGTCGCGGCAGACAGCGACGTCGTGCGGCCGAGCCACGTGCGCTTTCTCGACTACGAGGTCGAGCTGGGCATCGTTCTACGCTGCGACGTCACGGCGCCGCGCAAAGTCACGACGCGCGAGCTGCATGAAGTCATTGCCGGGATCGTGATCGTCGACGACATCTCCGCCCGCGATGTCCAGATTCCGCAGATGCAGTTCTATAAGGGCAAGAGCTACCGGACGTTCGGGCCCGTGGGCCCGGTACTGTGCCTGCTGGAGCCGGACGACTTCGCGAAGTTGCACGATCTGCGCCTGACACTGAAGGTGAATGGGGAAGTCCGTCAGCAGGACAGCACCGCCAATCTCGTGTACGGCCCGGCGGAGACGCTCACCGAGCTGTTCGGCATGCACGATGTTTTCGCCGGCGACCTCGTCGCGACGGGCACGCCCGCTGGCTGCGCCCTATCGGTCCCCTCACCGCTCAAGCAGCGGCTGGCCGCGCTACTGCCGGAGCCGCGCAAGTGGCGGCTGTTCAGCGAGATTCAGCAGAAGCGCAAGCAGTATCTCAAGCCCGGAGATGCCATCGAAGCGCGCATCGTCAGCGGTGATGGCACGATCGATCTCGGCGTGCAGCGCAATCGCGTGCGAGCCGCGGCTTGAGACTGAACTCTTCTCCATTCAAATTGAACCGATATGAAGCCGAGCATTCTGTCGAAACGCGTTGTCGTCTATGGCGGCGGCATGGCGGGCGCTATCCTCGCCAAGTCGTTGTCGTCGATCACCGACGTCACCCTGGTTGACCCATTGGACTATTTCGAAGTGCCCATGGCCGCACCGCGCAATCTCGTGAAGCCGGACTTCGCTGAACGGTCGATCGTTCCCTTCGCCGAAGCGCTGCCCAAGGTCCGCCACATCCACGGCAAACTCGTTGAGTTGTCGCCTCGCGGCGGGAGAATCGCAACTGTGTCCGGCGAGGAACTCCTGTTGAAAGCCGAGGTGACGGTGCTAGCAACCGGCAGCCACTTTGCCAACAACCTGATGCGAGGAACGGAGGGGGCAGAAGCGGGTAGAAAAGCCTTCTACGCCCGATACAGCGAGCGTATCGACGCCGCTCGCAACATCGTAATCGTAGGTGGCGGGCCTATCGGCGTTGAAGTGGCCGGCGAAATTGCCGAGGTGCATGGCAGCGGCAAACACGTGACGATTCTGGAAGCCGGGCCGCGTATCCTGGCGGGCACGACCGTGGAGATGGCGGCTCACGTTACCGGAATGCTCCGCGACCGCGGCGTATCGGTTCTCGTCGGCGAAAAGCTGGTCAACGGCAGCAATGACCCCAGCGACGCTTTTGCGCCAGGTGGCGTGGCCGTCACGGCCAATGGGCAGCGCATCGCCTACGACCTGATGATCTGGTGCACCGGTGGCCGGTCCAATACGGACTACATGCGAACGCATTTCTCGTCGCTTCTCAACGCGCAAGGCCGCGTTCGGGTGACGCCCGAATTGCGTGTGGTCGGACTTCCGTCCATCTACGCGCTTGGCGATATAACCGACCTCGATGAAAACAAAATGGCATGGCACATCGCCGGTCAGGTCAAGACAGCGCTGTGGAACATCCGCCGGACCCTGGAAGGACAGCAGGATGTCAACGGATTGAAAAAGTACCGCCCGCAGACCGGCAATCCGTCAATGGTCGTCACGATGGGCAGCAAGGCTGGCGTTGCACATCTGAAGGGACTGGGTACGGTCAAGGCGGGCTGGCTTGTCAGCATGATCAAGGCGCGCCATATGTTTGTCCCGAAGTACCGAAAAGCGTTGGGAGTCGGTACTTGAAAAACACCAGGTCCGCGCGCTTGTCTCACCGCACATCTTGAGACATACGACTGCGATGCACCTGTTGCAGGCGGGCGTTCCATTCAACGTGATCGCCTTGTGGCCCGGTCACAAGAGCCCAATGACAACCCATTGGTACGTCGAAGCTGACCTCGCGATGAAGGAGAAAGCGCTCGGTCGACTGGAAGCGCCTGACGCCAGGATTCGCCGATCACGGGATAGACATATTCCTGCATCATCTCAGGCGGCGCCCCATATCACGATGGCCGCGAGTACGCCGATGAGCAGGCTGGTGCGGTCGCGCAACGCGAACATGACCGGATCGTCATGCATTTCTCCGCGATGCGACACGATCCAGACCCGTGTGATCCAATACAGCATCAGCGGACACAGACCCCAGAGCACTTTGGGGTGGCGATAAAGCGTTTCGACCACGGGGTTGTTGATATAGAGTGCCAGCACCAGCACGGACATGTAGCCTGCTCCGGTGCCAAGGCTTTCCAGCAGCGCCAGATCGTCGCACCGGTAGCCGCGACCGGCAGCTTCCGGCTTTCCCTGGCGCTGCATGACCTGCAGTTCGGCAAAGCGCTTGACCAGTGCCAGGCTCAGAAAGAGGAACAGCGAAAACAGCAGCAGCCAGAGTGACAGCGGCACGACCACGGCCGCCGCGCCGGCGACGATGCGTATCGTGTAAAGGCCGGCCAGGAATAACACATCGACGATCACTACCTGCTTTACTCCCAACGTGTACGCCAGTGTCAGCAGGTAGTAGCCAGCGAGCGCCAGGCCGAACCTGACCGGCAGTATCCATGCGATGCCGGCTGTGGCCAGAAGCAGCAACGGAATCAACGCAAAGCCGGCCTTGAGTGGCAACGTGCCACTGGCAAACGGGCGCAGCGCCTTGCGCGGATGTTGGCGGTCCGCCTCTACGTCGAGCATGTCGTTGAGCACATAGACTGACGACGCGCACAGGCAGAATGCGAGGAAACCTAGCGTTGCGGCGCCTAGCGCAGCGGGATCGAGCACGCGATGCGCGGCAGCCATCGGCACAAACAGCAGCAGGTTCTTGGCCCACTGATGCAGGCGCAGTAGCTTGCAGATGGCAGGGATATGATGACCCGACGAGCCAAACGTCCGGTAGACATCGGTCACTTCACGCGCGCGTTGTTCCACGTTGCCATGCGCGTTGACCACCACGCCGCCACGGCTGACCGACCAGACCTGCAGGTCCCCGCGATCGTTGCCGCAGTAGTCAAAGGCGCGATTGCCAAACTTCGCCACCAGCATTTCGGCCTTCTGTTTGCCTGAAAGAATCAGCGTATCGGTGCTGGCAACCACGCCATCGAACAACTGCAGATGCAGCGCCACGGCTTCGGCCAGATGCTGGTTCGATGCCGCGCACAGCCAGATCTGGCGCCCGTCCCGTTTTTCATCAGCGAGCCATTGCAGCAGTTCGCGGCGGAACGGCAACGCCGTGTGATTGAGCAGGACACGGTTGGCCAATTGCGCCTTCAGGTGGGCCTTGCCGTGCAGCAGCCACCAGGGCAGAAGGAGAATGTAGAGCGGATTCTTGCGCAGCAGCGCCACGCAGGTTTCCACCATCAGGTCTCCGTGGATCAACGTGCCATCGAGGTCAACGCACAGCGGAACGGCAGGGTAGTTCATTTACCTTCTCCCTTTCAAACAGGCTGCTCGCCACAGTTGCGCCGGATAACGAATCGTATGTCGAGTTGGTACCTGGTACCGTGACCGATGACCAGCTTCCGCAGACCACCCGCGCAGTCGCGGAAACGCGTCTCGAACACATGAAACACATGGCCGAAGGCGATTTCGAAGGC
Organism: Paraburkholderia sp. HP33-1; assembly: GCF_021390595.1. Classification (NCBI taxonomy): domain Bacteria; kingdom Pseudomonadati; phylum Pseudomonadota; class Betaproteobacteria; order Burkholderiales; family Burkholderiaceae; genus Paraburkholderia; species Paraburkholderia sp. HP33-1. The sequence continues at coordinate 693,337 of NZ_JAJEJR010000003.1, forward strand.
TCGGAAGATGGCTGTCGTAACCAAGCCCGTGCTGCGTACACTACGAACACGCGTGAGTCGTGCGTCGTGTTGTCCGCCTGGAAATCGAAGATGAAATGTTGTCGAGGCCGAACGCCATGACCAGGTCCATGCCGGTGCCAACATTCACCCAAAGCGGCGTCTCGTGCGCGCCACCGTAGCCGTGCAGGAGCAAGTCATGCCCGCCAATGTTCGCCACGATCGCGGGCGCGGCGGGCATGATGTGGATCGCGGCTGACATGTGCTCCGCTGGCTCCCATCGGCGTCTCAGTCACGAGCGACGGCTATCGGCTGCCAGGCGGTCAACGCAGCCAGGCTCGAAACGTCGCGGTACATAGTGATGTCGAACTGGTATTCCGGATAGCGCGCGTCCAGACGCTCCTTGATGCGATAGTTGCCGTCATGACCGAACTGCTTGCGCGTCTGCTCGCCGTGACGCAACCCGTCGGCCTGCCGGTACATCTGATCGATCGAGGAAGCTTTGAAGTTCCCCGCATAGCTGCGTACCACAGCGACGCAGCGATGGGGTTCGTCAAGGATGTGGGGCGACAAGGTCTGACTCGAGTACGGCCCCAGTTGCAGATATCCGGCGTGATCCACATGCCAGTTCAGCGCCGGATCATGCGCCACGACCACGAGGTCGCCTCCGCATGCCGATCTTTCACGCGCCAACTCTTCCATGACCGGCGCCAGTTGCAGGTTCCAGCTGTTCTTGGTTGTGTTCTGGTGCGTGACCACATTGAACACACCGCACAGATTGCCGGCGGCCAGTGCAGCGAAGCAGAGCCCGAACTCTTTCGCGCGGCGCCCGGACACGCGGAGCGTGGCCAGCCACATGGCCTGCCACGGCGACACGATCACGAGATTGCGGAGCTTTCCCGCGATGCCTAGCACGATGCTCATGATCGACCCGACTCCGTACGGCACCAGGTAACGGTTGTCCAGATTCCGCCGTGAATCGGCGGAAAACGCCAGCCATACCATCCCCGTGACGCCCAGCGCGGACAGCGCGGCGGGTATCGACATAGGAAACACCCCTTGGTTCGACCCCTGCGCGATCAGGAATCCCATCAAGTTTTTGGCCATTGACGACATCTGCCCGTCTTTCGCCTGCAGATGCACGGTCACGAATATGTAGAACTGGTAGGCATACAGCAGCGCCGCGATCAGCGCTCCCCAGAATATTGACGTCAGCCTGGTACGCAAGCCCTGTCGCGTGCCGCTCCAGTACAGCAGCAGTACTGGCAGAGCTACCACGAACACCGCGTAGCCGATATAGCCGAGCAATACCAGTCCGCCGAAACACTTGGCCCAGTAGCGCCAGTCGTCACGAAGGGGCGTGATACTGAGCCAGACCAGAACCGGCACGAAATACGCATACCAGCGCACGCCCGTGCACCACATCAGGATGGCAGGGTTCAGGCAGAGCAGCACGAAAAGCATGCCCCCGGCGCGATTGCCGTGACGCTGACGGATCGACTCGGTCGCATAGACAAGGGAGAGTGCGCTCAGCAACGCTGTGGCCAAGCGTACCAGTGACCAGTCGCCGGTCAGCAAGTGCAGCACCCAGTTGATGAAGTACTGCCCGGGCGGATGCACGTCCTGCTTCTGCATTAGCGATACCGCGCCCAGGCCATGTTGCTCGATCAACCTGATGTTGAAAAATTCATCGTCGTATCCCATCGACATGTAGCCCACGGCGCCGTAGAGCACGAAGACCAGTACATAGCCGATGGGAATCGCGCGCACCAGCCATTCGGTTCGCGCGCTAGCACGGACCGGTTCCGCTTGCGTGGCGTCGTTCGCATCAAGGATGGGATACACGGCGTTCTCCTTTTTGGGGCCGGTCGGCTCAAGGCAGAAATGGTCCATGGCAGTAGCCTCCGGCAAGTTTTTCCGACCTGCAAAAACAATGGTCCCGGAGCCGCCGAATTACGTCGGATAGCGCAGCCCTCCCAGTTGATTGCACCTCTGAGAATGGAAACCTCTTTCAGGGGAGCATCGTACCTTCCGATTCGACTTGACAATTGCTATTGGCGGAAACCCTCAAGCTTTTGGCGGAGACGCCCATGTCCTGCGTGCCAAGGCGATCGCAGACGACCTGGAGAACTTGCCTGCGGGATTGGAACGTGCGGCCACGCATACTGGATGTCAAAATTCACGTCAACCGCTTAAGTCTCACTACTCGTAAGCGAACTGGCGGCATTCGCGAGCCTGTCCTCCGGATCATCAACGCGCAGACGGCCGGTTTATTTGGCGCGCCGTGGGAACACGTATTCGCCGAAAGCGATGTTTCGTCGGTGGTCGCGGACGGCCGGAAGAAAAGCGGCCGCCCGAAGGCGCCTTGCGAACAGCGAGACCTGAACGTCGGCGCAGGCCGACGACGCAACGCTTACATCCCGGATTGAATGACCGGCTCCTGACTGAAACCGACATCTGAATGTCAGAGCGACAACGCGGGCGAATGACGCTTCATGGTTGACCTCTGTCCGACCCGGCGAACCGTCATCGACCCTGAACAGCCCTTCGAAGTGGAAGGCGCTGTCACTAAACACTGTTGGTAGCGGACATATCGAACGCGTCGAACAAGAACAGGCGTGGGCTGGAGGGCCTTGGAGGCGGTCGAAAGACGAAGCCACCTTGGACAGGCCGCCAGGTACTTCAAGGCATCGCCATGGAACGGAAATTGGCCCTCTCTAATCCGGCTTTGACGCGCGTTGACGTTATGGATGTGGTAGGCCCGGGCTTGTGGGAGCCCCGTGGAAAAGAAACGCCTCCGTCAGGCACTGAGACGTTGATACGAATCACTTCAAGCGTCAAGCGCAGGAACCGGGTCGAGCGAATCCCGACGGCCTCCCTGTGTTCAAACGCCAATACGTCAAACGAAGTGGTCTATGGAGGTGCCCACCGAAGCGATTGCCGATTTCGCCTTCGCTGCGACGTCGTAAATATCGTCCGCGACGTTCTGTGTCGCGGAAACCACCTTCGCTGCGACGTTGTAAATATCGTCTGCGACATCCTCGGTTGCGGAAACAACCTTCGATGCGGCACCGGAAATATCGTTTACAGCGTTCTCGATAGTTTTAAGGGACTTGGCGCTTGATGCCGTCGTTTGCGTAGAAGTCGCTGTGGTCGCCGAAGTGCTCGCCACGGAACTGATACTCATGTATGCCTCCAGTGTGTAAAACTCACAAATATCTCGGTCAACTGCTTGTCAGCCGCCATAACCCCTTGCGTAACCTTTCAAAGTAGCGCTTCTTCATGGCACAGACACCCAACGCCATGTTGGTGCTCATTCTACCAACACGATTTTGTGACAGCGCCAAGTGGAAACGGCTTTCGGAGCGCGACCCTCGTTCGGCTAAGGGTGCGCCGGCATTGCTTGCGCGAACTCCGGCACCTGTCTCAGGCGCTTGTGCTTACCGACCTCGCCCTGATCAAATCCCGCACAGAGGCCATATTCCTGATACGGAAAATGCGGGTTGGGTAACTCTATGCCGTCACGTCGCAACGGGATGCATGTCGGTTGCTTCGGCAAACGCTGTCTGCCCCTTGCCGCGCGTTTTCGCCCGGTACATTGCGCTATCAGCAGCGCGCATCATTGTTCGGGCATCGAGAGGTGTGCTGCCGGTGCTTTGGGCCAGCATGCACACTCCAATGCTGGCGGAAATGGAGGTCTCATGTCCGCCAACGGTTCGTACGTCGCTAAGGATGGCGTGAATATCATCCGCTATTCTTAGCGCGCCTTCCTGTCCGTAGACGCGGTCGGCAAGGACCACAAATTCATCTCCGCCCAATCGGGCGAGCGTGTCACCGCGGCGCATCCGGTCGACCAGTGCCGTGGCAAAACGTTGCAGCAATTCGTCTCCTACAGCATGACCGTGGGAGTCGTTTACTTCTTTGAAACCGTCAAGGTCTATAAGAAGCAACGCTGTCTGATGGACTTCGGTACTGCGCCTGATCAGCTTCCGACCAATTGCCTGCTCAAGTCGGATGCGGTTGCTAAGCCCGGTTAGCGGGTCAGTCGCAGCCTGGTTTTCGAGTCGGAGCACCAGCACCGCGAGGTAGAGGGATATTGCCGCAACGCTTAACGTCAAACCGAGGCCGGCGGTGATATTTGTCCGCCACCAAGGTTGCCAGTGCATCAGCCCTATGAGACCGGCGAGCGCCACCGCACATGACAGCGCCAGCATTCGTCGGCCGTAACGGCAGCCCGCACCTATCAGGAACCAGAAAACGAGCCAGAGGAACGGAAGTGCGGCCCGGCCGCCGACCGCCAGACCCATCATTACCGTTGCCTGATCCAAAATCGTGTGGAGGATTAATCTAAGGTGTGAGCGCGCCGGCCCGACTGTCACGGCGACGTACGTCACGATACCGAACGTCGTGTAAAACGCGATCGCAGCCAGCACTATGTAGGCATTTTTCGAGGGACTAAGCAGGGTGAAAACCAGGTATGCGAGAAATGCTACGGATCCACAGGCTACACGAAGTATCGCTTGTTCCTTCTCGGGGTTCTTCGGAAACGCGCCAAACACGGCTTGCCCGTTCCAGGAATGTCGATTTGCCGCGCCCATGCCCAACTTCCCTCGCTAGAGTCCAACAACTGCTGTCTTTGCAAATCTCGTGGTTCGTATTCGTTCACTTGTGGTCTCCACGAATGCGCCGCCGTTAGAATCGATTTTAAAATGATTGAAGCGATCTGCGTTATGTTTCACTTTCATGCAAAAGGCATAAGTCGACCGGAAGCGGACCGTGGCATTTTCCGTAAGCAGCAAATCGTTCCAGGGGAAGCCACGGTCAATGAATGCAATTGAAATTGAATCGTGCGAATCTCAAGGCTGCAATCGTCAACGGCGTTCGTCCTACATCTGATTTTGACGTCGGCATGCATGCAGTATCTCGTTGACCGCAAATGCTCCTCTCACGGTCTGCACATTTTGCAGAACGCACAGGTGATACGCTCTTTCGCGCGGCAAAAGCATGGCGCCATTTCTGTAAAGCGCGTCGCACGAGTTGCTAATTTCGCGAGCCGCAAAGCTGCTCTGACTGTTTCCCAACGAATGCAGGATGCATTGATCGTAGTCTGGATTATCGCTACCGTACGCTAGGGCCGTGAGCGGGGTGGCGAGCGTTATCGAGAGAAACAGATAGGCGGTTTTGAGCATGATTGTGGCCGAGACTCAGGGATATAGTGGCGGGCAGTCACGGATTGTCAGCGATTCAGGCGTCGGTGTCGATCGACAGGTTGTGGCCGCAGGTTGCCCGACGCATCGGGCGCATGTCGACCGCCCCGGCCACTGGAGCCGGGTCCACTTCAATGACAGCTTCTTCGGTCCCACGGCCGACCGCGCCTTCGGTAGCGGGCAAGTCCCCGGACGGTCGCGAATTGCGAACGGTGGCCGCCCAGCACCTTAACGTGGGTGTCGGCTTCCCAGAACAACCAGGGAATCTCGTCTGACCTTACCGTCGTTTGGTGGATACCTTGAAAGGGGCATACCATGAAGACTGAACAGCAGGATCTGATCAAAGGACAAGGAGACGTCGCGGCGGTAAATTGCTGATGCTGCGCTGGATGCGCAATTGGCGCTTGAATGCGATTGCGTCAGTTTGCTGGTGCGGGGCGACCGGCACCGGCAATTGGCGTTGAGCCGCGGGCAGACGTTTCGAACAAACATGAACTCCCCCCCTTCTGGTTTGACCGCTTTTGTGTTCGCCGGCGGTGGCAGTCTTGGCGCGATCGAGGTTGGCATGCTGCGCGAGCTGCTCGAACGCGGTGAGCATCCGGGCTGCGTGGTGGGCGCCTCCGCAGGCGCGATCAACGCTGCGTATTTTGCCGGTCAACCGGACGGCGGCGGCGTGGCAATGCTCGAAGCGCTCTGGTGCAAGATCCGGCGGCAGGACATCATGCCGTTTTCCATGCTCGGGCTGCTCGCGATGATTCTGCGCAGTCGTTCGCACCTCGTCGAGGCGAACGCGTTGCGTCAGTTGCTAGAGACGCATCTGTCGTATGAGCGGATCGAGCAGGCAACTTTGCCGCTTCACATCGTCGCGGCCGATATGCTGACTGGCGACGAAATCGTTCTTTCTACCGGTCCTGTGGTGAACGCCGTGCTGGCGAGCGCAGCGATACCCGGCGTGTTCCCGCCGGTGCGTATCGACGGTGCGGATCTCGTCGACGGCGGCGTCGCCAACAACACGCCGATCTCGGTGGCGGTCTCGCTCGGTGCGACGCGCATCATCGTGCTGCCAGCCGGTTTCGCGTGTGCATTGCATGCGCCGCCGCGTAGCGCGATCGCGCAGGCCCTGCATGCGCTGACGCTCGTCATTGCACGCCAGCTCGTGCGCGACCTTGACTTCTATTCGACGCGTGCGCAGATCTACGTCGTTCCACCGTTGTGTCCACTCGATGTCTCGCCTTACGACTATACACAGTGCGCCCTACTGATCGAACGCGCTGCGAAGAAGACGCGCGCATGGCTCCGTGATGGTGGCCTCGAACGCGCGTCGATTCCCGGTGAGCTGCGCGAGCATGCGCACGCCGCGCCTTAACGGCGCAAGCAAAGACGGCCCACGACCGCAAAGTTCGATCGGAGCGGGCAACCAGGTTCAGAAGCTCGGCGTCGATGCGCTGAATGCGGCCTTCGGGAGGATGAACTGTCCCGAACCATCCGATCATCTGCAAAACCTATACTTGATGTATGCCCGTCGTGCGGGGCGTTACAGAACACATCGAACCTGTCCATGATCACGCTCACCTCTTCCGAACTCGCGCTCTTACAGCACCGGCTCGGCGAGCGCCGTCGCGAGTTGCTGGCGGCGCTGCACGGCGAATACGGAGATCTCGCCGGGGCCCGACCGCCCGAAGCGCTAGGCCCCGAGTCGCATCCCGACGAGACCGCCTCGCGCAAGGCCGGCGACGAGTTGCGCGCGGCGCTCGCGCGGCACGACCGCAACGAACTGCTGCAGATCGACGCCGCGCTGGCACGCATCGCCGCCGGCCTGTACGGCGCCTGCGTCGAGTGCGGGGACCCAATCGGCTATGAGCGGCTTGCCGCCGCGCCCTACACGGCCCGCTGCGTGTCATGCCAGACCGCGTTTGAACAACACCGCCACATCCGCCAATAGGATGCTCAACGGCGAAACTCCACCGGCAGAAGCAGGCGGATCGCCGTCGGACGGCTCACGCGAATTCAGGGAAAAAGGATGGCGGCGTAGTTGCGCGCGCTGTGCAGAACGTGAATGACGTCGATGCGCGCGGGAGGCTCGCCAACGACACGGTAGAAAATCTGGTGACCGCCATAAACCCGGTGACGCACGCCTCGGTCTTCGTAGCGCGGTACGATCGGGAATGCAAAACAGATGTCGGCCAGCCGCGTGCACTTGTCGCGCAACTCGCGCACGAAACCCAGCGCACGACGGGGGTTGTCGCGGGCCATGTAGTCGCCGATCGCCTCAAGGTCGGCCTCAGCGTCAGGAAGAATCTGGACAATCATGGCCTGGTGCTCGCCATCGCACGATACTTTGCTTCAAGCCGGTCGAACACATCTCCGGCGGGCTTGCCCCGTGCTGCCTCGGAATCGACAATGCCGCGCTCGATGACCGCATCCAGCGCGTTGAGTTGCATTTCGCGATCCTGAATGAGCTTCACGCCTTCGCGCAGGACCTCGCTCTGCGAGCCGTATCGCCCCGAATTAACCAGCTTCGCGACGTAGCCCTCAAGCTGTTCCCCAAGATCCGCATTGATCATGGCCGTGCCCCGGAACGTTCATCCGCCCATACGCTCCATAAAATATTATAGGTCGATGCGCCGCAGCTGGTCTGCGCGCCGTCGATCCCCATCCTGTCACATCCCCCGGAACAGATGCGCATACTGTTTGCTCACCACAAGTGCGCCGCTGTGGCCGCGCAGTCTGAGCGTCATTTTCCCCAGTGCGCTCACCGACGCGCTCTCCACCTGATCGACGTTCACCACCGTACTCCGATGCACCTGCCAGAAGCGCGCCGGGTCCAGTTGGCCGCACAACTCTCTGAGGCTCGTGCGAATCAGCAGCTCACCGGTGCGCGTCGTGACGACGACATATTTGTCGGCAGCTTCCAGGAACAACACGTCCTCCACGGGCACCATCCGGATGTCGTTCCCACTGGAGGCTCGCAGATAACGTAGCGGCGCACTACGTTCAGTGTCGCGCGTGCGGTTCTCGACTTGCACGGCGCGCGTGATCTGCTCCAGCTGGCCGATCAGGCGCTGCAGATCCGCCTGCACCTGCGCGCCAGGCACCGCCTCCGCTGGCGGCCGCGAAAGTCGGCCCCGTAAGCGGTCGACCGCGCGCGCGAGCCGTGTGGGATCGACAGGCTTCAGGAGATAGTCGATGGCCGCCGCGTCAAACGCCTCCAGCGCGTACTCGCCGTAAGCGGTCACGAACACGATCTGCGGCGGCGCGGCGAGATTCGCACATGCGCGAGCAACGTCGAGACCCGTGGCACCCGGCATCGAGATGTCGAGAAATGCGACGTCGGGTTGCAACGCGGCGATTTGCTCGATGGCGTCGTGCCCGTTGTCGACAATCGCGGCGATGCGCAGCTCCGGCCATGCCGCCACCAGCTCCCGCCGCAGTGCGGCCGCGATCAGCGGTTCGTCCTCGGCAATCAACGCGACGGGGATGCGAGACAGCTCCGGCGCGCCGGGGGCGCCATCCTGATGCTGTGACGCGTTGCGGGGCGAGTGAGGTTTCATGGGCTGCCCGCCAGCCGATTCGGGTGATCAGCGTCAGACACTGGAAGCAGCACGCTCGCAACGATACCGCGCGGAACGTTTTCGATGAGGGTCAGCGAAGCGCGCTCGCCATAAAGCGCGGCAAGCCGGTTGCGCACGTTCGCGAGGCCGATGCCGGTGCCTTGCGTTGCCGGCGTCGCACCGAATCCGGCTCCCGTGTCGGTCACCGTCAGTTCCACTTGTTGAGAGGCGCGCCTTGCCCTAACCTCGATTCGCCCACCCGCGAGCGTCCCCTGAATGCCATGCTTGAGCGCGTTTTCGACCAGCGGTTGCAACAGCATGGGCGGCGCCGCAAGCCTCGCGCAATCGTGAGGAAGATCGACCGAATACTCGAGCCTCGGGCCGAGGCGCATCGCATGCACGGCCAGCATCGACTCCAGCACCGCGAACTGCACGGACAAGGTCTCGCTTTCCGCTCTCGACGCTTCCAGCGTTGCTCGCAAAAACCGGTTGAGACTGCCGAGCAGTTCACGTGCGCGGGGCGGATCGGACGCAATCAGGCTATCCAGAGTCGCGAGCGTGTTGAAGAGAAAATGTGGCTCGATCTGCGCCTGCAACGCCTGCAAACGGGCGAACAGCGCCGCTTTTTCCGCGACTTCCTTCTGCCACGCCGTGCGCGCGACTTCCTCGCTGAGGCCGGCGATCCTCGCGCGCGACCAACCATACCAGGTGACCAGCAATGTCGCGACCAACGCGATCCAGCCGGTGATGGCAAGCTGTTTGGGGGAAAACGCCTTGCTCATGTCAATGCCGAGCAGCAGGCTCGCGAGACCCCGCCCGATCGCGGCCCCGGCGATGATGGCGATCACCGTTGCCACGGCCAGTCTCGACGCGGTGAGCGCGTTCCTCTGATGAAGGTAAAACCGCGCCGCGTGGTGCAGCAGCATAATCGACAGCCCGATCGCCTGGCTGAACACGAGGTTTTCTGCGAGGCTTCTGCCGATGCCGACTGCAGTCAGGGCGACAGCAATCAATGCGTTCCCGATGACGACGATCACCGCCTCCCGGGCGAACCCGGCCAGCAGCTGTTTCGCCGAAATGCTCAACCTTGCGGACACCTCGGGAAACTTGATGTGGGTACCGGGAATCATGCGATCCAACCCGTCACGATCAGGTTCAAGATACGATGCGGCGTGGCCACAGCGGCGATGCCGGCTACAATCAGCCCGATGAACGCCCCGCGCATGGCGAGCCGGTGAGCGCGCACGTTGCCTTGCCGGATAGCCCAGATCCCTCGTCCGACGCTTACAAACGTCAGCAATGAGAGCGCGTGCACCCAGGAAAAATGCCCTGGATCCAGTTCCCGGATGTCGAACGAACTGAGCGCCGTCGCCAACATCGTCACGGCCCACAGACGGCCGAGCCATTTGTGGCGCGCGGACCCTTGTTTCGACCCGAGCACGACTGTCCCGAGTATGACAGAAAGGGTTGCCGCTGCGATATGAACCGCAATGATCGCTGACATGCTGGCCCTCGTTGCAAGGAAGAGCGGACTCGATGGCTGCAGTCTGGGCCGTGGCGGGATCGGTTTCGAGGTGAAAGCGACGAACCGTGCGAATCCCGTCGCCAGTGGTGTTTCCCGTGGCGCGAGAGGATGGGCGGAAGGGCTCCGTCGAACTATTGCATCGACCGGTTGAATCTGCCCCAATTGGACTGGTGCACCGATCTTCATTACCATGAATCACGATATTGAACATGCTCTTGCCACCGCGCAAAAGTACGTCACTGCCGGGCAATTCGACGATGCCGTACTTCTGTTGCGCAATATCCTGGCGAGTGTCCCTGATCACGGTGCAGTTCTTGAAGCCCTCGGTTACATCGCCGTCAGACAGGGCGAACATGCACGGGCAGCCGAGTACCTGATACAGGCATCTGCGCACATGCCCATGTCCGCGGAGCAACTGAATTTCGCCGCCCAGGTCTGTCAGTTGGCGCAACGTCACGATGGTGCGATCGTGCTGTTCGAGCGCTGCCTCGCCCAGTTTCCGGACCATGCCGCCGCGTTGCATGGCGCCGCCATGTCGCTGACACAGATTGGCGAACCGCAGCGCGCGCTCGACATGCTGGTGCATCTGTGCAAAACCCACCCACGATCGGCCGAAGCGCACTACAACCGAGGAACACTGCTCGGTGCGATGGCACGCTATGACGACGAACTGGATGCCTACCGACAGGCGATCGCGATTAACCCGCGCTTCGTGCGCGCATACGTCAATCTCGGGGTCGCGTTGCGAGATCTGCTGCGCTTCGATGAGGCCTTGCTTCAATTCAAGAAGGCGCTTTCGCTCGATTCAAACGACGCCGGCGCCCGCACCAATCGAGCTCAGACGAATTTGCTGCTCGGCGAATTTGAGCACGGCTGGCGCGAATACGAATGGCGTTGGCGCGATGGCACCCAAAGCCACGGGTTTCCGCAGAGCACTCAATGGACTGGCGCCCAGCCGATAAATGGCAAGACAATTTTCGTTCACCATGAGCAGGGGTTCGGAGACACCCTGCAATTCGTGCGCTTCGTGGATCGACTCAGTGAGGCTGGTGCTCGCGTAGTGTTGCGGGTTCAGGATGCGCTATTGCCGCTCCTCCGGAATTACCGGGGTGTGGCCGAAGTCATCGACGAGAAAGGGCAAGTCCCAGATTTTGACTATCACATCCCAACCTTGAGTCTGCCGTTTGCGCTCAAGATACGTGCCACCGATCTCGAGGTGCCTGGTCCCTATGTGCACGCAGACGGTGCGCTTGCCTCTCAATGGGATCATTTGTTTGCAGGCTCCGCTCAACGGCCGAACATTGGAATCGTGTGGTCGGGAAGCCGGACGCATTTGAACGATCGCAATCGGTCCATTTCGCTTGAGCAACTGACGCCCTTGCTGGATGCCGATGCGAATTTCTTCGCGCTGCAAAAGGATGTACGCGACAGTGATCATGCGTGCCTCGCGCAACTCGATCAACGCGGGGTGCTGCGCGATGTTTCCGCGCGGCTCACCACGTTCGCCGAGACCGCTGCGCTGATCGATCGCCTCGACCTCGTCATCAGCGTCGACACGGCTGTGGCGCATCTGGCAGGGGCGCTCGGGAAGCCCGTATGGATTGCCTTGCCGTTCATGCCGGACTGGAGATGGCAACTCGATAGGTGCGATAGTCCGTGGTATGCAACGGCGCGGCTGTTTCGACAGGCGACGCGAGGTGACTGGACTGGCGTAATTGCTGTGCTTCGCGAAGAGATAGACGGCTGGCGAGGCGCCTGAACGGCGCCCGGCGCACAGCGAGCGCTCCTCCCATGTGCACGCTGCAGGCAACGAGAGAAAATTGACCGCCGTTACTGCGCGCACCAACTCGCGGCGTAGCTCCGCTACCCCTCACGACGTTACTAGCCCAGGATGGGCCCGCCAAGGATCGCTATTTCGACATGGCCGAAGAGGGGCACCCGTCGCCTCCGCCCGGTACAGCGGTCGTTGCGGCCCAACGTACTCCGTTTGTGCCGGGATGCATATGCTGGATCAGCGTTCTGACAGGCGTCGGTCCACGAGCTGGTTTGGTTGCGACATCGTTCATGCCCGCATTTACGGCTGACTCGATCGTTCCTGAGTCTGAATAGCCAGTCAAAGCAATGATCAGTATCTGACCGATCGTTCCAGGACGTGCGCGGATCGCACATGTCGTTTCTATCCCACTGAGGCCGGACATTTGCAGGTCCAGCATGATGACATCGCATCGTTCGCCCTCTTAGAGCTTGACTGAGTGACTCAGGGCGTGAAGCGGTCGTCTGGTACCGACCGTCGAAAGAGTCCGCTTCAGGGTGGCTGCCGGATGCTGGAAACCTTTTCGATGGCTCCGCTTCAGGGCGGCGAGCAGCCCGTCCCTTTCCGAATCAGGTGTCGAGGCAATGTGATGTGGTGGCTGCGATTCATCCTTGCGACTCCACGGCACTGTCTTACCGCGGGCGCCTCGTCGAGCCAAGGCAGTTCGATGCCTGACGGCCGGAAACCCCATTTCCAGGTTTTGGGGCAAGATCGCCCGTCTGGGATCGAAAGCCACCGGTCTCGACATGTGCAATGGAAACCGGCTCTGGAAACGACCAAAAACCAGGCCGCAGGATTCTCCCGTTCGGGAGACAACAATCGTCAGACCTCGGTGACAGGGACCCTGATTTTCCCTCTGAACGAACAGCAGACCGGCTGTACATCAGTTTTCGGATCACCTCGTGGCCCTTGTATGCAGAAGACGGGGGCCACGGTTCTTGCAGTATCGGGATAGTCGGTGCACGAATTGGATAGTTCGCCAGATTTGGTTGGAATAGTCTGGGCGCAACAATCTTGAGCACGTCTTGAGCACGATCAAGGCATTCAAGAGAGCAGTCAAAAATAGACGGAGGCGGTGCGAATGCACATGTATGAAGATGGCTTGCAGCGTTGCAATGCCAACTACACCCCGCTGACCCCGGTGGACTTCCTGGTTCGCGCATCCGAAGTCTATGGCGACAAGACTGCGGTTCTGTACGTTCAGGCGAAGCGCACCTGGCGCCAAAAGTTCGAACGATGCGTTCCACTGGCGAGCGCGCTTGCCCAACTTGATGCGCAAGCGATTCATCACATGCTCGAGCACGGCGAGGCTCGCGTACTGGTCATCGACGCTGAGTATGCGACTCTCGCGCAGGCCGTGGCCGAAGCTCTTCCCGATCTGAAGATCATCAAGGTTCACGACACATCCGCTGTTGCTGACGATAGCGTACTGGCCACGGTTCAGAGCTATGACAACCTGATTGGTCAAGGCAGTCCGAACTTCCAAAACCTGTTTCCGGCCGATGAATGGGATGCAACTGCATTGAACTACGCGTCGGGCACGACCGGCTATTCCAAGGACGTGGTCTCCCCCCATCGTGGCGCGAATCTGACTCCGACCCCGTATCGAATGCGCGCCCCGAGGAAATCGTTGTTCAGCGCCGTTCGCTCCCGGCATCGTTCAAGGCTCCCAAGGCGGCGCACTTCCGTGAACTGCCCAAGACCTTGACAGGAAAAATTCAAAAATTTGCATTGCGCAATCGGCTGAATTCGACCTCCGCAATTGATCAGGGCTAGTCCACGTAGTCGATAGGGGAGGTACGTATGGGTGGATTGTTTTAACGAATGTATAATTGACTTAACAATCCAGTCCTGACCCCTAATAGCTCAATACTTCTAACTTATAGAGTCAATGAAACAGATAGAGGAATTGCATCACGAGGCCAGCGACGACTGCGGCCCCTCAACTGATGCTGAGCTATTTCGGACCCGGGACATAGAGCAGGCCCGAGACTGGGGGACGCGTACACTCTGCGAAAACGAACTTCGAAATATTGATGTGCGCGGTCAACTCGATGCGCGTCTAATGTATCGAAAGTATGGCTCAATAGGCATTGGACGAATGAGCTATGGCGGCGAAGTCAGGATCAGACCTGTTACATTCGACGACTTCTATTTGGTGCAAGTGCCACTCAGTGGCGGTGAGCACATCACCAATGGCAACCAGTCCATCAGTTCATCACCTACGGTAGGTTCGATTCTTAATGCCGGGCAACAACATGAAATCGTTCATACGACGGGCACGGAAAAGCTGATTCTCCGTATTGATCGCGGTTTGGTGGAGCGCCTGTGTGGGCAGCATCTCGGCAACGGTGCGCAAACCCGAGTGGAATTCGAAACCGCGATGCCGCTCGATTCCGCAGCCGGCAGACGGTGGGCTTCCACCATGCAATGGCTCTTCGATTACCTGGACGGTACGCATTCGTCATCGCCACTGTTGACAGCGCAAGTCGAGCACATGATTGGCTCGCTGCTGCTCATCAGTCAAGCAAGCAATCATAGTCTGGCACTCAACGAAGATCGTTCTCGTTCCGTGACTCCGGCATTTATTAGGAAAGCAGAGCTTTTCATCGAGGAGAGGGCGCACGAGCCTATAACGGTGGGCGCCATTGCGGAGCACGTAGAAGTCAGTACCAGCTCGTTATACACGGGCTTCAGAAAGTACCGGAATACATCACCCATGCATCTGCTGAAGAGCATCAGACTCAATCGGGTGCGTGAGCAGTTGTTGAAGGCAGATCCAAAAAATACAACGGTGACGGCAGTGGCGTATCAGTGGGGGTTTGCCCATCTCGGGCACTTCACCACTGACTACAAACGTTGGTTTGGCGAGACTCCTAGCGAAACACTAGCTCGCTAAGCCGGCTAGCATTGGAGGGGACAGAGGCGACCTCGCTCGTTCGGAAAGTTTTCCGAGATTTTTAAGTGGAACGGCCGGGGCAATCAGGCTGCCGATCTGATCGCAGGCAGCGTCGCGAAGTCTGCCTCGCCGGCGTCTGATCCGCCAGGATCGAACGGGCCGCTTCCGGTTGTGCAGGTCGATGTATTCGCCGATGGAGCGCCCGGCATCGCCGACCGACTCGTACGCTTTCAGGTAGACCTCCTCGTACTTGATGCTGCGCCAGACCCGCTCGACGAACACGTTGTCGCGCCAGCTTCCGTTGCCGTCCATCGATAGCCGGATGCCTCGGTCCAGCACCGATTCGGTGAACGCGCCCCCCTGAACTGGTTACCCTCCTTTGAACGCCGCCGAGTGGGTCCGTCGGGTTCTGTTCGTCATGTCCCCGGTCAAACCACTTATCCGCCTGTCCGATTTTGCGCGGCCACCTCTATAGAGCGCTTCCCGCTGGTCTTCCGCCATGGGAATTACGCCACGCTCGAAACTCGAACCACTACGAACGTGATAGCTGATTAGGCTAGGTGCTAACCCAGACGGGGCTCCCAGGAGCCCCGTTTTCGTTTGTAGGGATAAACCCTCGAAATGCATATTGAATGCACAGATGGGATAGGGCTCGTAGTCATTGGAGTGTTGACTGCTCGGTCGGGTAATACGATTTGTCTCGCGGTCACTGCCTTACTTTGCGCACAAAACTACCCCCTTTACAAGGGCTAACCCCCTCTGAGGAGACATACAAATGTCGGACCAAACTGTTGTTCGCCGTCGCGTAGCGCAGCATTCGATCAGCGACACGCGCTACAACGATGCAAAGTCGCAATCGCAATACCAGCCCTACAAGGACGCAGCTTGGGGCTTCATCAACCACTGGTATCCGGCGATGTTCAGCAAGGAGCTGGTGGAAACCACGACCGAGAACGAAGAAGAACTCCAGACGGGCATTAAGGGCATCATGATCGCTGGCGTGCCCATCGTGCTGCGTCGCGTCGACGGAAAAATCTACGCAGTCAAGGACCAGTGCGTTCACCGTGGCATTCGCCTCTCCGAGAAGCCGATGTGCTTCAACAAGGAAACGATCACGTGCTGGTACCACGGCTTCACGTTCAATCTGGACGACGGCAAGCTCGCGACCATCGTTGCTAATCCCGACGACAAGTTGATCGGCACGACCGGTATCACGACGTACCCGGTTCAAGAAGTCGCGGGCATGATCTTCGTGTTCGTTCGTGAAGATGACTTCCCGCTCGAAGATGTTCCCCCGCTGTCGGATGACCTGCCGTTCCGCTTCCCGGAAAACAATGAGCGCTTCCCGCACCCGCTGTGGCCGGATACGCCTTCGATCCTGGACGAAAACGCGGTCGCTCACGGTATGCACCGCACGGGCTTCGGCAACTGGCGTATCGCATGCGAAAACGGCTTCGACAATGGACACATCCTGGTCCACAAGGACAACTCCATCGTTCACGTGAACGACTGGGTGCTCCCGCTGGGCATTCTGCCGGTCTCGGACGACTGCATTCAGGTCGTTGAAGACGAAAATGGTCCGAAGGGCATGATGCAATGGCTGTTCACGGACAAGTGGCTGCCGGTGCTGGAAAACAAGGAACTGGGCCTCAAGATCGACAACCTGAATGGTCGCTTCTACCGCACGTCGGTGGTCCTTCCGGGCGTTCTCATGGTCGAAAACTGGCCGGAAGAGCACGTCGTTCAGTACGAATGGTACGTTCCGATCACGGACGATCTGCACGAGTACTGGGAAGTGCTGGTCCGCGTCTGCCCGACCGAAGAAGATCGCAAGAAATTCAAGTACCGCTTTGACCGTGTGTACAAGGAACTCTGCCTGCACGGCTTCAACGATTGCGACCTGTACGCTCGCGAAGGTATGCAGCACTTCTACGCGGACGGCACGGGCTGGGATGACGAGCAACTGGTCGCGACCGACATCTCCCCGGTTACGTGGCGCAAGCTCGCTTCGCGCCACAACCGTGGTATCGCGAAGCCGGGTAAGGGCACCTTCGGTGCAGTGAAGACCCATAGCACGCGCCTCAAGGATCTCGCCGATGGCAAGCGCCCGGCGTACTTTGTAGAACAAGTCTGGTTCTAAAGCGTGATCGGCACTCCTTAGGGTGACTATGAGTCCCCTGTAACACCCTGACGCACCGTTACGAGGGGCGAGGACAGTTCGCTCCCTTCTCGTTCTCCATTCTCGTTTCTGGTGCATCAGGCCCGGACCTACTAAATTCATTATCCGTATCCGTCATGAGCAGCCTTCCACGCGACCTGCATAATCTCGAAATCTACGACCTATCCCTGCAGATTCGCAGTGGCAAGATCAGTCCGGTAGAAGTCACCAAGGCGATGCTGGCCCGCGTGGAAGCACTGGACGCGAATTTGCATAGCTATGCTCGTGTGACTCCTGAACTGGCATTGAAGCAGGCAGAGCAGGCAGAGAAAGAGATTCAAGCCGGAAACGTAAGGAGTCCCCTGCATGGTATTCCGCTCGCAGTCAAAGATTTGTTCGATACCACGGGCATAGTTACTGCCGGTGGTATGCCGATTCATGCACAGCGCGTACCCACGGAAAACGCGACGGTCGTGCAACGCCTGCAAGATGCAGGGTCGGTGATGCTGGGCAAGCTGCAAATGACGGAGGGCGCATTTGCCATCCATCATCCGACGATCCCTGATCCTGTCAATCCGTGGGGTGCCGCGCATTGGTGTGGTGCTAGTTCCTCGGGTTGCGGTGTCGCTACAGCGGCTCGTCTGTGCTATGGCACGCTCGGTTCGGATACGGGTGGATCGGTGCGTTTCCCCAGTGCAGCTAACAATCTGACTGGATTGAAAACCACTTACGGCACGATCAGCCGTAAGGGCACGATGGAACTGGCTGCCTCGCTGGATCACGTGGGACCCATGGCGCGTTCGGCCCGTGATGTCCTGCTCCTTCTTGCAATTATTGGCGGCCACGATACGCAACGACTGCTCGCCACCATTGACGAGCAACGATTCGAAAATTTCCTGAAAGGCTTCAAGGGATTGCGCATCGGCATGGACGAATCGTGGATTTCGGATGGCGTCGATCCCGTGATTCAGCGCGCGATTCAGCAGGTCAAGGTCATCCTCGCCGAGGCCGGCGGCGAGATCAAGAGCATCAAGGTTCCGGATACGCGGGCCACCAGTTCCAACTGGGAACATCACTGCGGGGTTCAAACGGCTGTTGCTCATGAAGCGACGTATCCCGGCAAGTCCGCTGAATACGGTCCTGCACTGGCCCGTCTTATCGACCAGGGGCGGGAACTTAAGGCTGTGGACTACGAGCGAATCATTCGTGATGCTCAGCAGTTTACGCGCGAGATGGATGCGGTATTCACAGAGGTGGATGTTGTATTGGCTCCGGTGCAGCCCTACGCGGCTCCGACTTATGAACAGCTGGCAGGTTTGGCGTCGGATCCTGAGGCTAACCGCCGCCTGATTCAGTTCACGTCACCGTTCAACGCCTCGGGACACCCCGCATTGTCGGTACCCATTGGATTTACTGAGCAAGGGTTGCCCATCGGTGGGCAACTCATTGGCCGCAAGTATCAGGACGACCTGCTGTGTATGGTCGGCATGGTATTGCAGAGCCATAGTGATTGGCATCGTCAGGTCCCGCCTGGGTTGGCTTGATTGATATTGAAAGTGTTTTGTTTTGTGGATTAAGTCATGACCCAAGCTCATCAGGTAACCATTAACTTCGCGGACGGCGTGAGCCGTACATTTGCTGCCGAGTCGGGTGAAAACGTTCTCGAAGCCGCAATCAAGGCCGAAGTGCCTGTTCTGTACCAGTGCAAGGCAGGGGCCTGCGCGTCCTGCACGTGCAAGCTCGCAGAAGGTGAGGCCGTGTCTATCCCCGGTGCCAGTTCGACGCTCCTGGCTTCGGAATACGCAGAAGGAAATCGGCTGCTCTGCGTTACGAAGGCTGAATCTGATTGTTCATTCAACGTCGCGTACGGTTCGGAAGTCGGCTCGTCGGTTGCCCAGGAAGTGAAGGTCTTCATCGACTCCGTGGAGCGTATCGCGCCCAACGTGATGCGCCTGACTGTCGAGCTGGCCGAAGGCAACTGGCTCGAATTCAGGCCCGGGCAGTTCATGCAGATCACGGTACCGGGTTTGGGTGTTCTCCGTAGCTACAGCCCGTCGTCTACGTCGCTGACCCTGCCCAAGATGGAATTTCTGGTCCGGTTGCTGCCCAATGGCGCGATGTCCACGTTCCTCGAAGATGAGGCACAAGTGGATCAGGTTCTGACGATGAAGGGCCCCTATGGTGCGTTCTTTCTGCGCGAAGAGCATCGTCGTGCGCCGCACATCTTCGTTGCCGGCGGGACGGGTCTGGCTCCGATCCTGTCGATGATTGATAGCCTCAGGCAGGCCTCGGGCAAGAAGCCGCCGATGCTGCTCTCGTTTGGTTGCGCGGTCCCTGAAGCGCTGTTTGCTCTGGATGACATCGAACTGCGTCAGCACTGGTTGCCGACGTTGAAGACCCGGGTCTGCGTGGATCGCAATGCCAAGGAAGGCCTGCACGAAGGTTCACCGGTCTCGGCACTCAAGGAAGGTGATGTGACGGATCCGAATACGGTGGCTTATCTGTGCGGCCCGCAGCCGATGATCGACGCGGCAACCACGCGCCTGATCGAGCTGGGCGTGAAGTCGGAATTGATTTTCGCAGAGCAGTTTGTTGCCTCGAACTAAGGAATGGGCATGGAATTCAAACCTACGAAACAACTGCCGTTTTCGTCTCAGCAGACCGAATGGTACGAGAAGGCTAAGGCCAACCTGAGTTCGAAGCGTCTTCAAAAGTTGCTGTTCGAGTTGACTGACATTCACAGCCCTACGGGCTCGACGCGTGAAGCTGCTGACTATATGCAGCATCACATGGAGATGATCGGGCTGCAAACGAAAACCCATGACAACTCGGCCATCAGCCGTTCGGTGATGGGTGAACACCGGGGCGCCGGCGGCGGCGCGTCGCTGCTGCTTTATGCTCCTATTGACACGCACCTGGATCGCACCAAGGAAGAAGAGATTCTTTCGGGCCCCGGTCAGGAAGCGGATTTGCAGCCACACGCCAGGCAGATCGAAGACTGGGTATTCGGCCTCGGCGCTTCGAATCCGAAGGGCATGATTGCCACGCACGTTGAAGTGGCAACGGCAGTGCTGGAAACGGGTATTCCGCTGAAGGGCAATCTGCTTGTCGGTATGGCAGACGGTGGTATGCCCGTTGACATCAAAGCGCGTCATTCGGGCATGTCGAATGGCGTGATCAATCTGCTGAATCGTGGCATGTACCCCGATTTCGCAATCATCATGAAGCCGTGGAACTGGGTCTACCACGAAGAGCCGGGTATGGCCTGGTTCAAGATCACGGTTAAGGGCACGATGGGCTATGCGGGTATTCCGCACGACGTTCCGGGTTTCCGTTCGTCGGTGGTTCCCGCTGCCACGGTGATTCAGGAGCTGCAGGCATGGCTGCCCGAATACACGAAACGCAATACGTCGGGCGTTATCGAGCCCCATGGCTGGATTGCCGGCGTTCGTGGCGGTCAGATCGAAAGACCTGCATTCCCGTCCGCAGTGACAGAGATTTTCTTCGACGTTCGTGTGAATCCTCGGACGAGCCCCGCTGATGTCAAGGCACAGTTCGCGAACTTCATCCAGGACGTGAAGACTCGTCATCCGGAAATCACTATGGACTGGGAGATGTACGGCTCGGTCCCGGGCGGCACCACTGATCCAGAAAACTGGATTGTTCAGTCGGCCAAGCGCGGTTGGGAGCACATCGAGGGACGTCCACATGGCGTTCCCGACATGCTGGCCGGTCAAACGGACGGTGCGGCCCTCCGTCGTTACGGTGTGCCGACTGCCCGTATCGGTTGGCCGTGGCCGGCTCAGGGCGCTCCGGTGCCTGTTGCCGAGGGTCTGGGCGGCATGGGTGCCACCTACGTTCCGGACCTGATGCCCTGCGCTGAAAAGATCCTATATGCGGTGATCGACACGCTTACCCGTGAGCGGAGCGAGCTTGGCCTCTAAGTTTCTGTAGTTGTAGTTCCATAACCAGAAAGCAGGGAAGGAGACAGACGTGAGCAGGAAGCGCATCAATATGATCTTCCCGGTTCCGATGAGCGATGCGACTCGACCTCTGGTGGAATCGCAACTGCCGCCTTCGATGCAGTTCCCGGACATCGACTAGATATGACCCACGATAAAGACCAGTCGTTCATCGATTTCACGATGGCCGATGCCGCTCAAGCTTTTCACGATGGATCGGTGACGAGTACCCAGTTGGTATTGGCCTGTCTGGAACGTATCAACGCAGGAAAAGCCCTGAATGCATTCGTTACCGTTGATGCAGAGGGCGCTTTGAAAGCAGCAGCGGCTATTGATAAGGCACGGCAGACAGGGATTCCGTTGGGGCCTTTGGCAGGCATCCCTATCGTGGTCAAGGACAACATCCATAGCGCAGGCATCCGCTGCACCGCAGGGAGTCCCGCGTTCGCAGACTTCGTGCCTGTCACGGATGCACCGACTGTGCGCAAGCTCCGGGATGCGGGAGCCATCGTGCTGGGCAAGACCAACATGCATGAACTGGCCTATGGGGCGACGGGCTACAACGGTGCCTTCAATACGGGTGCGGGCCGTGGGGTTCGTAACGCATACGACCAGACCAGGATTGCTGGCGGTTCGTCCTCGGGCTCGGCCGCTGCCCTGGGAGCGCGTATGGCGCTCGGGGCATTGGGAACCGATACAGGCGGCTCGATGCGCATTCCCCCGGCACTCAACGGCGTGGCTTCGCTGCGTCCGACGTGGGGTCGCTACCCGGGTTTGGGTGTGATCCCCATTGCCAGGACTCGGGATACCGTGGGCCCCATGGCATTGAACATGCACGATGTGGCGCTCCTTGACGGTGTGATTTCCGACGAGTACGCGTTGCCGCACGTGGAACTCAAGAAGCTACGTCTAGGCCTTCCCGCTGAGTTTTGGGCGAATCTCGATCTCGACACACGCGAGGTCGCGGGCTCTGTGCTTACGCGTCTCACCCAGTTGGGTGTGACCTTCATTGATCTGGGCAAAACCGGATTGATGGAACTGAATGATGCAGTTGGCTTCCAGGCTGTGGTTGGCGAGTCCCGATCCAGTATGGAGCAGTACCTGAAGGACAACGATCATCAGATGACGCTCGAGAAGCTGGCTGAGAAGATCGACAGTCCAGACGTGAAGTGGATATATGAAAACTGGGTGCTGCCCAACAAGTTCCCGAATGCCTCAGGTGAACTCGTGGATGTGGCACCCATGTACGAACAGGCACAAAAGGCCGGTGGCGGACGTGATCAGTTGCGGGCCAGGTATGCCGAACTGTTTTCCGAGCATCAGTTGGATGCGCTGATGTTCCCGACTACCGCGTGCGTGGCGCCCGATGCTGATGACAGCATTTATGAGGAAGAGAACTTCCGGCGCCTGATCCAGAACACTGAGCCGATGGCGAGTGCTGGGCTCCCGGGCCTGAATCTCCCGGCAGGACTTGGTTCGCAAACGGGGCTCCCGGTTGGCATGGAGTTGGACGGTCCGCAAGGTTCAGATCGACGGCTGCTTGCGATTGGCATTTTGTTGGAAAGCGTTTTGGGCTGCATCGCGCGTCCCTGATGGGCCGCTATTGACCGGGGTAGGTGGGAGGCGCGGCGGCGCCTCCGGCCCCGTGAATGGCCTGTACGTTGTTTCTGCAAGGATTGAACAGAGATGATTAATGCGCTGAGCTACATCGTGGTCGAAACCCCACGTATGCAGGAATGGATCGACCAGGTGACGAACCACGTCGGTATGCAGGTCGAAGTGATCGAAGCTGGAAAGACCATGCGCATTCGCGCGGACGAAAAGATTCAGCGGTTCGTCGTCACCGCTACCGGTGGCGAGTCCACGATGGGTATGGGCTTCGAAGTTCCTGACGCCCCGGCCTTGGCGGCATGCACGATGGCATTGGAGGCCGCCGGTTATCAAACGACGCCCGGTACGGCCGAGGAGATTGAATTCCGGGGCGTCAGGAACATGGTGCATTTCCGTGACGATGATGGTGTGCGTCTGGAGATCGCCTATGGTCTGGCCGATGCGGATACGGAATTCGCGCCCGGTCGTCCGATTGGCGGTTTCCGTACCGGCAACATGGGCCTGGGTCACGTGGCGCTCATTACCGAGCACTTCGAAGAGCTCTCGAACCTGTATCGCAACGTGCTGGGCATGCACCTCACGGACTACACCTATAAGCCGTTCAAGGTCGAATTCCTGCACTGCAACCCACGTCACCATACGATTGGCATCGCACACACGGGTGGCAAGGCCGGTATCTATCACCTGATGCTCGAATACAACGACTTCGATGACGTTGGTCGTGCGTACGATACCGCGCTCCTGAATCCGGATTCGATTGGCGTGACGCTGGGTCGTCACATCAACGACCACGCCACCTCGTTCTACCTGAAGAACCCGGATGGCTGGATGTTCGAACTGGGCTGGGCTACGCGCACGGTCGGACCTGACTGGGAAGTCGAGGAGCTGAAAGGTATGAGCCTCTGGGGCCATGACCGGACATGGCTTCCGGATCACAAGCGCGAAGAAGCGCGACAAATTCTCAAGCAACTGGCGGCCGAGGGTATGCGCGCACCGGTTGTTATTCCTGATACACAGAAGGCAAAGTGATGAGCAACGCAAGTCCCGAAATCGCAAATTCACTCGAGCTGGGTGACTTCACGCTGAACTATCACGACGTTGGTGAGGGCGCGGGCGATCCGATCCTGCTGATTCACGGTTCGGGCCCCGGTGTCACGGCCTGGGCTAACTGGCGCGGCATTATCCCGGTACTGAGCCAGAAGGCGCGAGTTATCGCACCGGATATGCTGGGTTTTGGATATACCAAGTGCCCCGATTACCTCAAGCTGACTCCCGCTGTCTGGGTAGAGTCTTTGATCATGTTGCTCGATGCGCTGAAGATCAAGAAGGTGTCGGTGGTCGGCAACTCCTTCGGTGGTGCCATCGCACTGGCACTGGCCAAGGCACATCCCGAGCGTGTGAATCGTTTGGTACTGATGGGTGCGGCAGGCATCAATGCTCCGATCAGTGAGGGTCTTGAGAAGGTATGGGGTTACACGCCTGGCCTGGAAGCCATGAAGGGCCTGATGGAAGTGTTCGCCTACGATCACTCAATCATCACTGACGATCTGGTTCGTATGCGTTACGAGGCATCGATTCGTGCAGACGTGCAGGAACGATTTGCTCGCCTGTTCCCAGCGCCGCGTCAGCAGGGCGTAGAAATGCTGGCCCTTGCCGAGTCGGATCTGGCGGCGATCACGCACAAGACATTGCTCATCCACGGCCTGAACGATCAGGTGATCCCGGTCGAGTGGTCGCGACGTATGAAGACGTTGCTCCCGAACTCGACGCTGCAAGAGTTTGATCAGTGCGGACACTGGGTGCAGATCGAAAAGGCTGCGACGTTCACGCTCGCGGTTTCGGACTTTCTGCTCAATTAATTAGCGGGGCAAAGATGGAAAATCTCGATATCAAAGGCCGTTGGCTAATCCAGGCCTGGGAACAGATTTTTGATGACGGTCGAGTCACCTACCCGATGGGTACGGAACTCGAAGGGTTCATGGAATACGGTCCGAATGGCATGTTCTGCGCCATCACCAAAAAAGATCGCGCCCAGTTCACGACCGGCGGTCAGTGGAATGCATCGGACGCAGAGAAGGCCCAGGCATACAACACGTATTTGACCTACGCCGGCGATTGGAGCATCGAAGGAAACGTGGTAACGCACGCGGTCAAGCACTGCCTGTTCCCGAACTGGGTAGGTGGCGAACAGAAGCGCTATGCAGAGCTGAACGGCGATCTGTTGTCGCTGACCACGCATAAGCTGGAAGCGGGTACGTCGGAAGCCCGGGTCGCTCGTCTCACATTCAAACGCGTTTAAGGCCTGTGCATGTCAGTTATTCTTGAATGCCTTTCCCATACGCCGCTGCACGGGTATTTCGATCCGAAGCCAGAAGTCGTTGCAGATGTGGCCAAAATGAGTGCCGCTGCACGGGAACGCGTTCGCCAGTTCGATCCTGAACTCGTGGTCGTGTTCGCTCCCGATCATTACAACGGCTTCTTCTATGAATTGATGCCCAGCTTCTGTGTCGGGGCCAAAGCCCATGCTATTGGCGACTATAAGAGCCTGGCCGGGGATCTGCCGGTTCCGGCCGAAGATGCCAGGGCGATGGTCGAGTACTTGCTGAATCGCGACATCGATATGGCGATTTCGTATCGCATGTCCGTGGACCACGGTGCGGCACAAGCTCTTGAAGAAGTGACGGGCGGCCTCGACAACTACCCGGTCATTCCTGTTTTCATCAATTCGGTTGCGCCTCCGATGGCGCCGCTTCGTCGCTCGCGCATGATGGGCCAGGTTATTGGCGAGTACCTGAAATCGACGGGCAAGCGTGTGTTGATTCTCGGGTCAGGCGGAATCTCCCATGAGCCGCCGATTCCTGAGCTGAAGAATGCTACGCACGAGATCTCGGAGCGTCTGATCCACACGGGGCGCAATCTCAGCCAGGAAGCTCGGAATGCGCGTCAGGAACGCGTTATCAATGCGGCCAGGGCGTTCACAGCAGGTGAGGCGCCGGGCATGCGTGCGCTTAACCCTGAATGGGATATGGCATTCCTGAAGATGATGCAAAGCGATTTGCTTGCCGTGGATCGCCTGAGCAATGAGGACGTTTCGCGTGACGCGGGCAAGAGCGCGCACGAGATCCGGGCGTGGGTCGCAGCGTTTGCTGCACTTTCCGCGTTTGGAGAGTACGAGGCTGAAATCGATTTCTATCAGGCCATCCCTGAATGGATCGCCGGGTTTGCCTACATGCATGCGGCACCCAAGGTGTAAGGAGAAAATAGATGAATAAGCAAGCTATCGCGGAACGACTGCGGATTGCAGAAACTACCCGCCAAACTATCGCTCCGATACGCGCGGGAGTTACGGTCCCTGCGGTTCATCCGGAAATCGCGCTTGACGATATGGCAACGGCCTATGCGGTGCAGCAGATCAATGTTGAGGCGCGTGTCGCTCGCGGCGAACGCATTGTTGGCCGGAAGATTGGTCTGACCTCGCTGGCGGTACAGAAACAGTTGGGCGTCGATCAACCGGACTTCGGCGCACTGTTCGCGTCCATGGCGTACGGCGATAGTCAACCGATCTCGCTTTCGAAACTGATCCAGCCGAAAGTGGAGGCCGAAATCGCATTGGTGCTGAATCGCGATCTGACGCACGAGCGTCATACGTTTGCCGATCTGATCGGTGCGACGGACTACGCGGTGGCCGCCATCGAAGTCGTGGACAGTCGAATCCGAAATTGGGACATCAAGTTCGTGGATACGGTTGCCGACAACGCATCGAGTGCCGCATTCGTTTTGGGTTCGCGTCCGGTTGCACTCTCGCAACTCGATCTCACAGAGTGCGCGATGAGGCTCGAATCAGATGGGGAAGTGCTCTCCATAGGCAACGGCGCCGCGTGTCTGGGTAATCCGTTGAATGCCGCGGTATGGCTCGCAGATCGTATGGCTGCGCTGGGTGCGCCGCTGCGTGCAGGGGACGTGGTTCTTACCGGTGCGCTCGGACCCATGGTTGCAGTGACCAGGCCCGGCACCTACACGGCGGTAATCGAAGGGCTGGGGTCGGTCCGTGCAACATTCATCGAGTAACGAATATGGCAAAGAAACGCAAAGTAGCAATCATCGGGTCGGGTAACATCGGTACCGATCTGATGATCAAGATCATGCGCAACAGCCAGGTTCTGGAAATGGGCGCAATGGTCGGTATAGATCCGAAATCGGATGGTCTGGCTCGCGCGGCTCGCCTCGGTGTTGCGGTCACCCATGAGGGCGTTGAAGGCCTGACCCGTTTGCCTGTGTTCAAGGACATCGATTTCGTGTTCGATGCCACGTCGGCTGGCGCTCACGTGAAGAACGACGCATTCCTTCGCACGCTGAAGCCCGGCATCCGCATGATCGATCTGACACCCGCTGCAATCGGACCGTACTGCATTCCTGTCGTGAACGGTGAAGCGAATGCTGATGCACTAAACGTCAACATGGTGACGTGCGGTGGTCAGGCTACTATTCCGATGGTTGCGGCGGTCTCGCGCGTGGCCAAGGTCCACTACGGCGAAATCATCGCCTCGATCTCCAGCAAGTCGGCAGGTCCCGGTACCCGAGCCAACATTGACGAGTTCACGGAAACCACCTCGAAGGCAATCGAAGCCGTGGGCGGTGCATCGAAGGGCAAGGCCATCATTATTCTGAATCCGGCTGAGCCTCCGGTCATCATGCGTGACACGGTTTATACCCTGTCGGAACTCGCAGATCGCGATGCAGTTGAGGCCTCGATCGAAGAGATGGCCAAGGCCGTGAACGCCTACGTTCCGGGCTATCGTCTGAAGCAGAAGGTGCAGTTCGATGAAGTTCAGAACCTGAACATCCCCGGACTCGGCAAGTTGAGCGGTCTGAAGACCTCGATCTTCCTCGAAGTGGAAGGGGCCGCACACTACCTGCCCGCTTATGCAGGCAACCTCGACATCATGACCAGCGCCGGTATGCGTACCGCCGAGCGCATGGCTCAATCCATGATCGGCGCATAAGGGGACTGCAAATGACTCAGGCCAAGAAACTCTACATCTCGGACGTTACGCTGCGCGATGGTTCGCACGCGATTCGCCATCAGTATTCGATCCAGAACGTGCAGGACATCGCACGCGCACTGGATAAGGCGAAAGTCGATTCTATCGAAGTAGCACACGGTGACGGCCTGCAAGGTTCGAGCTTCAACTACGGCTTTGGCGCACACTCGGACCTGGAGTGGATCGAGGCAGTTGCTGACGTGGTGACGCATTCGAAGATCGCGACCTTGCTGCTGCCCGGCATCGGTACCATTCACGATCTGAAGGCCGCCTACAACGCGGGTGCGCGCGTGGTTCGTGTTGCTACCCACTGCACGGAAGCCGACGTTTCGAAGCAGCACATCGAATACGCTCGTGAACTCGGCATGGATACCGTGGGCTTTTTGATGATGAGCCATATGACCACGCCGGAAGCACTGGCTGGGCAGGCGAAGCTCATGGAAAGCTACGGCGCCACCACGATCTACGTCGTGGACTCTGGCGGTGCACTGTCGATGCAAGACGTCCGTGACCGTTTCCGTGCCGTGAAGGCGGTCCTCGATCCCGCAACGCAGACGGGTATGCATGCCCACCACAACCTGTCGCTGGGTGTCGCAAACTCCATCGTTGCAGTGGAAGAAGGCTGCGACCGTATCGACGCATCACTCGCCGGTATGGGCGCCGGGGCCGGCAATGCACCGTTGGAGGTATTCATCGCCGCAGCAGAACGCATGGGCTGGAATCACGGTACGGATCTGATGACATTGATGGATGCGGCTGATGACATCGTGCGCCCACTCCAGGATCGTCCGGTTCGCGTGGACCGTGAAACGCTGGCCCTGGGCTACGCAGGCGTGTATTCGTCGTTCCTGCGTCACTCAGAAGTCGCGGCGAAGAAGTATGGCCTGAACACCGTGGACATTCTGGTCGAACTGGGCAGGCGCCGTATGGTCGGTGGCCAGGAAGACATGATCGTTGACGTGGCTTTGGATCTGCTCAAAGCAAAAAAATAAGATTAGTGGCGGTTAGCCGTCACTCACGGAGGCGACTCCCTCCATTGCAGAGGGAGTCATATATCGCGGTCCCCAAGGACATAGCGAAAAACACAGTGCCCATAGAGTAGGTGGGTGCTGACAGGTGAGGAGAAGTCGGGAGTGAAGATCAAACAATGTGCACTGCTAATCGGTGCGATGGTGGCAGCCAACGCCAACGCACAATCCGTTCAGCTCTATGGTCTTATAGACTCGGGTGTGATGTACACGTCGAATGTCGGTGGCAAGAAACTGGTGTCCATCGACCCGGATAGTCAAGCACCTGATCTGTTCGGTTTGGTAGGCAGTGAAGATCTTGGTGGTGGCACCAAGGCGATCTTCAAGCTGGAAGGCCAGTTCAACATGAACAACGGCGCCATGATCAACGGTCTGTTCGGCCATACGGCATACGTTGGTGTTAAGGACGAAAAGTGGGGTACGCTGACGGCTGGCAATCAAATCGACTTTATGTTCGATTCACTGGTTGAAGATCGCTGGGGGCCCGCATTCCCCATTGTCAACGCAATGAACCTGCGCCAAAGTTCGTTCCAGGGCCTCAATAGCCCGCGCGGCGGTCCCGGCAACGGCTCGTTCGACTTCGACCGTCTCCTGGGTTCGGCAATCCCGAACTCCATCAAGTACACGAGCCAGACGTACAACGGCTTGTCCTTCGGTGGTCTGTACAGCTTCGGCGGCGTCGCAGGTAACGTCGGTACGAACTCGGCACAGAGCTTCGGCGTCAACTACCGTAATGGTGGCTTCTCGCTGAATGGCGCATACACGTATATCAAGTATCCGTCGCTGAACAACGGTAACGACGGTATTCGCAACTTCGGCGTTGGCGCTTCGTACATGTTGGGCGCTGCTGAATTCGCTGCGCTGTATACGAATACGGCGAACACGCAAAATAGCGCACGCATCGGTGTCTACGAAGCTGATGTGACGTATGCACTTTCCACTCCGCTGCACGCGCACCTCTCATATCAGTACCAGAAGGGCAACGACGTGCTGAACGAGCAGCACGTGAATCAGGAAACGCTTTCGCTGATCTATCTTCTGTCGAAGCGCACGAGCGTGTATTCCACGCTGGCGTTCCAACAATCGTCGGGTGGCCCGGCGTGGATCCTCATGGCTGCGGGTCCTGCTTCGGGTGGGCGTCAAACTGCATTCAGCCTCGGTCTGATTCATTCGTTCTGATCTGGAGCGGACACGTAGTGACGGTTCCTGGCGCACCGTGCGTCAGGAACATTTTAAGGAGACGTACGAATGAGCAACGAAGGCCGATACATGCGCGCGGCGCGCCTGCACGACAACACGTCGGGCAAGTTCAGCGTTGATACGATTCCGTATCCGACGCTCAAGCGCCCGACCGACGTCGTGATCAAGCTCAAAGCTTCTGGCATCGTTCCCAATCTGGGCAATGTGATCACCAACTACCGCTCGGAAAAGCCGTATCTGGCGCATGCGGCACTGCCCGCCATCTACGGTCTGGACGCAGCAGGTGTAGTGGCTGAGGTCGGTCCCGCAGTGACAGGCATCAAGGTCGGCGACCGCGTGTACATTAATCCGGGCCGTTCGTGCGGCTCGTGCCACGCCTGCCGCGTGGGCGAGCCCATCAACTGCGAAGCCTATGCATTCCAGGGCTACTTCGGCTTCGGACCGAAGTCGCAGTTCCTGTATGAAGAATACCCGTACGGGGGCCTCAGCGAATACGCAACGGCGCCCGCAGACGGTCTGGTGAAGCTCGGTGACAAGGTTTCGTTCGAAGTCGGCGCGCGTATGGGCTATCTGGGCACGGCCTATTCGGGTCTGCGCAAGGCACAAGTCGCGGCCGGTAAGTCGGTGATGATCATCGGCGGCACGGGTACGCTGGGCCTGTGCGCCACGCTGATCGCACGTGCAATGGGCGCAACGAAGATCCTGGTCGTGGCTCGCAACGAAGAAACGCTGGCCCAGGTCAAGGCAATCGATCCGGCTCGTATCCTGACGTACTCGGTCGCCAACGGTTCGTCGGGTATGGCTGCATGGGCCAAAGAGCAGACGGACGGTGTGGGTGTCGATTCGGTGGTGGACGCTATCGCTCCGGGCCCGAACATGCAAGTCACCAAAGACGCATTCGGTGCTCTGCGTCGCGGCGGCAAGCTCGTGGAAATCGGTGCCCAGATCAACGAAGTGCCGGTAAACATGCACGAAATGATGTGCTCGGCGCTGTCGGTGATCGGCTCGCTCTGGTTCACGGTTGGCGAAGGCCAGGATCTGGTTGCGATGATCGAAGCAGGTACGCTCGATGTGTCGTCGTTCAAGAACCACACCTACACGCTCGATCAAGCAAATGAAGCGCTGGAAGACGCAGCAAAGCGCGTCACGGGCTTCGTCAACGTCGTCGTTGTTCAAAACTAAGAGGTATACAAAATGGTGCGTCGCGTTGTGACTGGCCAAATCAATGGCAAGTCCGTTGTCCTGAGCGATTCCGAAGAATCGGGCCATGCTTTCGCAGCCGTTCCCGGTTTCAAGACCACGCAGATTTGGGCAACGAGTCCCGAAACCGTGCTCCCGCATTCGGCAGGGGACCCCGTTGCCGCCGCAGCCACGGTGATGCCGGCGCTGAATGGCACGCGTCTGATGACCGTGCAGTTCCCACCTGATGCCGTGACGGCTGATCCTGCGTTCGACGGCGCTGCCGCTGGCGCCGAGTATGCGGCCATCCTGCCGGGTCTGGCCGAATGCTTTGAACCCGATGGCTCGGGCTTTCATATCACCGACTCGGTTGACTACGATATCGTCCTTAGCGGCGAACTCTGTCTGGAACTCGATGATGGAGAAACTCGTGTTCTGAAAACCGGCGATATCGTGGTTCAGAACGGTACGCGTCATGCATGGCGTAACAGGAGCAATGCACCTGCCGTGATGGCTTCGATTCTGATTGGAGCGCAACGGAAGGCCTAACCAGGAACCGAAGTGAGGAATTGAAAATGAACGCTCAACAGACTAATCACAATGACCATCATGCACACCATGCACAGCGAACGACCAAACACGTCGAAAAGCTGGAATGGAGCGATGCTCTGCTACTCGGGCACGGTCCTATGGATGATGAACATCGTGAGTTCGTTCAGGTTGTCACTGCATTGCGCAATAGTACGGCGCACACCGCTTTGGCTGCTCTCGATGCAGTGGAAAAGCATTTGATTTCTCACTTCGATCTTGAACACGCGTGGATGGACAAAACGGGTTTTCCTGAAGTCTATTCCAAGTGCCATCGAGATCAGCACGACGAAGTTCTTGGTTCGGTATTTCAGGTGCATCAGCTGGCGGCTATCGGTCAGATTGGGCTGGGCGCCGTGCATAGACTTGCACAATCGCTGATGGACTGGTTTCCGGGCCACGCGGACTATATGGACTCGTCCTTGTCCGCGTGGATCAACGGTAAAACGCATGGCGGTCAAGCTGTGGTATTGCGGCGCAATCTGATGCACGAGGATCGGGTGCCTGTCGAATCACAGGCAGAGGCCGCATAACTACCCGTGACAAAAAAGGAGAAAAAGATGCTGATGAAAGGGAAGGTTGGTCTGGTGACCGGTGGCGGTTCTGGAATGGGTAGGGCCGCTGCACTGGAACTCGCCAAGGAAGGGGCCACGGTTGTTCTGGCCGGTCGTGACGAAGACAAGCTGGTTTCGGTCCAAAAAGAAATCGAAACCCTGGGTGGCGAGGCGACAATCTTCCAGGCCGACGTTTCGAAGCGAGAAGACAATAATGCGCTTGTTGAATTCGTGGAAAAAACGTTCGGTCGTCTCGATTTCGCATTCAACAACGCAGGCGGGCACGGGGATTTCAAACCCATTCACGAAACGCCAATCGATGAAGCGGAATGGGTGATCGATCTGAATTTCAAGGGCGTGTATTACGGCGTCAAGTATCAGGTTGAAGCCATGCTGCGCTCGGGCGGGGGCTCCATCGTCAATAACGCCTCGATCTTTGGATTGCGCGGTATGGATGGCATTGCTCACTACGTGGCGGCCAAACACGCGGTGGTGGGGCTGACCCGTGCAGTCGCCAAGGAATACGCGGGCCACAAGATTCGCGTGAATGCCGTGTGTCCGGGAGCCACCGAGACGCCGAATTACATGCGCAGCACTGGCGGCGATGTCCATCTGTTGGATGGAATGATTCCGATGCGCCGAATCGGCCAGCCCGACGAGGTCGCTAGTGCTGTGATATGGCTACTGTCGGATCAATCTCGATACGTGACGGGAACGACCCTGAGCGTTGACGGTGGCATGACGATCTGACGTTGCAGGACCGGGTTTTGCGGAGCTGGGGCGGCGAAAATACGCTTGTGTATATCGTATCAATCGGGGAATTGAACTTTGAAAAGCCTCACTATCAAGACGCGACTGATCGCCGTCATGTCTGCATTGAGTGTGCTGCTGCTAGCCGGGGGCCTGATGGGGCTCTGGAGCGTAAGTAGAGTCAACGATTCACTACGCGAAGTCTACGAAGCGAGGCTGGTTTCCATTCAGCGTATCGATTTGATGAACACGGCGCTGAATCGTCTGCGATTCACCATTGCGTCATCGGCGCTGGATACGAAGCAGGCGTATATCGACGCCAAGCTTCAGAGCTTCAAGAGCGATATGAAAATCGGGGATCAAGCCTGGGCGGACTACACGAAGAACCTGACTCCTGAAGAAAAAGCAGAGACTGATGCTTTCGTGCCGGTATTCGGAAAGTTCGTTGTTGGAGTGGTACAGCCGGCAATGGCGGCTATGGCAGCCCACGACATCTCAGCTATTGACGATATCTCACGAGGGCCGTTAGAAGCTCTTTATGAGCCGGTACAAGACGGACTGGACCGGATGGTGACTCTGGAGGGCGAACTGGCTAAACGCGAGTACGAGCGTTCGCAGCAAAACTACCAGATCGTGCGAGTACTCTGTATTGTCGGCGTGCTGACCGGCGGACTGATGGCATTCGGATTTTCCGTCTGGTTGATTCGCGCGATTTCCACTCCGCTCAATACGGCGGTGCAGGTCGCGCAGAACGTGAAGAGCGGGAATCTGACTCAACGAATCGACACGCGTTCTACGGATGAGACGGGACGAGTTCTGGCCGCTTTGGCCGACATGAGCCAGAGTCTGAGTCGTATCGTGAGCGATGTGCGAAATTCCTCGGAGTCGATCAAGAACGCATCGGTTCAAATTGCGCAGGGCAATCAGGAGTTGAGTTCCCGCACGGAGTCGCAGGCAGCGTCGCTGGAAGAAACTGCGGCATCAGTTGAACAACTGAGTTCAACTGTGCGCCTCAATGCTCAAAACGCGATCCAGGCGGATACGTTGGCCCGAAACGCCTCTGAAGTGGCGGCCCGTGGCGGCCAGGCAGTGACCCGTGTTGTCGAAACCATGCAGGACATCAATCGCAGCGCTAATTCGATTTCAGACATCATCGGTACGATTGAAGGTATCGCCTTCCAGACCAATATCCTGGCGCTGAACGCTGCGGTTGAGGCTGCGCGAGCTGGGGAGGAAGGTCGTGGATTTGCCGTGGTTGCAGGTGAGGTTCGTTCGCTCGCTCAACGTTCGGCCGGCGCTGCAAAGGAGATCAAAGACCTGATCGATGATTCGGTTACCAAAGTCGGTGCCGGTACTCGGCTGGTCGATGAAGCAGGGACAACCATGAAGGAGGTGGTGCAAAGCATCACCCGGGTCGCGGACATCATGGGGGAAATCAGTGCTGCGAGTCAGGAGCAGGCTCAGGGCATCGAGCAGATCAGCCAAGCCGTGACCCAGATGGATCAGCAGGTGCAGAGCAACGCAGCAATGGTTGAACAGGCATCGGCTGCGGCGCAGCAACTGCGAGACGAATCGGCTCAACTGTCGCGGACAGTAGCCACTTTCAACGTTTGAGAACACATATGAGTTCGCTTTTCAATGAAGTGCAGACCAGCCATGAGGTGGCGGTCGAGGTCGAGGGCACCAGCTACAAGGTGCATTACAACGACATTGGGCACAGCAAGGATCCCGTGGTGGTAATGCTCCACGGTTCGGGCCCCGGTGCCACCGGCTGGGCCAACTACTATCGAAACATTGACGCGTTTGCTGGTGCTGGATACCGCCTTCTGCTGATCAATATGCCGGGCTTCGGCAAGAGCGATCCGGTCGTCATCGACCGAGGCTCCCGTTCCGAATTCAACGGTCAGGTCGTTCGCGCTGTTCTGGATCAAATCCAGGTCGATAAGGTAAGCGTTGTCGGCAATTCGATGGGTGCCCACTCGGCTACGGCGTTTGCTTTGAAGAACCCGGAGCGGGTCAACCGTCTGGTCTATATGGGCGGCGGTACCGCTGGGCCCTCGATGTTCGTTCCGCAGCCGGCCGAAGGGATCAAGCTCCTGAACTTCGTGTACAGGGAACCCACGCTCGAAAACGTCAAGCGCATGATGAATGTGTTCGTCTACGATGCGTCGGCCCTGACCGACGATCTGCTGCAACAGAGGGTGGACAACATGCAGGCCAGCAAGCACCACCTGGATAACTGGGTGAAGAGCATGGCCGCGAATCCGAAGCAATTCTCGGACTATCAAACGCAACTCCACGAGATCAAGGCACCTGCACTGATCGTCTGGGGTCGGGAGGATCGCTTCCTTCCCTACGACATGGGCCTCCGTCTGATGGCGGGTCTCCCCAATGCCGAATTCCACATGTTCAACCGCTGTGGTCATTGGGTGCAGTGGGAACACGTGGACAAGTTCAATCGCATGGTGTTGGACTTCCTGTCCAACTAAACGTCGCCTATGTGGACGCCTCCCGATTCGGTGCTGAGTCCGAGCTCGTTCGGGAGGCGCGTCTCCAGCGACGCAATATCTTCGCTGATGCGGGAAGCTGACGTTCGGCTGCTCGATGCCACCACCGTCAGCAATCCGCCGCGACATTGCTGACATAGAACGCAGACTGTCCCAGTGTCGGCAGTGGCACCGATGATCTGCCAATCGGGTCAGTCGGCGTACGGCCACTTTCATCCAAAACGCGACGCTGTGGCCTCGACACGAGGGCCCGCAGCAACGCATCAGACTTGGCCCCCCGGTCGCCACCGGGATATGCCGCGATCCGCACAGGCTGGACATTGACCACGTCCTTGCCGCAACAACACCCGTCATCTCCGGGTGATCTCTGCTGGAATCTCGGCCCCGATTGTCCTAATGTCCACGATGCTGTGATTCATCGACGCACAGCGATTCTCAAAGTGCGATGTGCATCTCTTCTTATTTGAACAACAAAGAAGGAGACACAAATGACAGACTTCCCGATCGCGAGCCGAACCAGAACCAGAACGGCACAACTTCGTACCGCGACAGCATTAGTAATAGCAACGATATGCGCGACACTCGTATGCGCCGCGCATGCCACGGATCACGACAACGACGACGACGGCGAGTTGAATACGCTGCCATCGTTCGTCGTACCAGGCAGTCTCTCAACCACCACCTACGACGGCGTCAGCGACGATCTGCTAACAGCCGGCCTTGGAAAAACCGGACTCGCGAGCCTTGCGGCGCCCGCCGTTGCGAACGCCGCGAGCCCAACGGCAGCGGAATTGCGCAGACTTGCGATCTGGTCGAACTACCGCGCGCTCGTCGACATAACCCCGGCCGGCGGCTACGGTCGCTTCTGGGGGCCCAACGTCGATCTGGACGGAAACGACACCCTTGGCGAAGGAAAAATCGCCGGCACGGAATATCTGGCCTATGCCGACGACGGCAGTGGCCGGCAAAACGTCAGCCTTCTCGTCCAGGTGCCGGCAACCTTCAACCCGGCGAATCCGTGCATCGTCACGGCGACGTCGTCGGGCTCGCGCGGTGTCTACGGCGCCATTTCGGCGGCCGGCGAATGGGGCCTCAAGCGCGGCTGCGCGGTCGCCTATACCGACAAGGGCAGCGGCAACGGCGCGCACGAACTGATGAGCGGCCTCGTCACGCTGATCGATGGCCGCCTCGCTAACGCCGCCACCGCCGGGCCAGCCAGTCTCTTCACCGCCCACGTGCCCGCCACCATCCTGAGCACGTACAACCAGAATTTTCCGAACCGCTATGCGTTCAAGCACGCGCATTCGCAACAGAATCCGGAGCAGGACTGGGGCAAGGACACCCTGGAAGCCATCCAGTTTGCGTACTGGGTGCTGAACCAGCAGTTCACGCCGCTCGTCGAGTCGTCGCATCACCGCGTGCACTACCGGCCCGGCAGCATCACCACCATCGCGGCATCCGTGAGTAACGGCGGCGGCGCGTCGCTTGCGACCGCCGAACAGGACACGAAAGGGTGGATCACGGCGGTGGTGGTCGGCGAGCCGCAGATCAACGTCCGGATGCCAGTCAATGCGCAGGTGATAGAGGGCGGGCAGCGTATCGCCGCGGCCGGCAAACCGCTGGCGGACTACATGACGCTCGCAAATCTGCTCCAACCGTGCGCCGCGCTCGCGGACGCGGCCGCCGGCGCTCCGTATCTGACCGCGCTGCCGTTCGCGACGACCAGCGCGATCCGCCAGGCCCGCTGCGCGTCGCTGGCGGCGGCCGGATATGTACATGGCAGCGACACGCAAACGCAGGCCAACGACGCCCTCGCACAGCTGCATCAGGCCGGCTATGAAGCGGATTCGGACCTGCTGCATGCGCCGATGTGGGATTCGCAAGCGGTGCCGGCGGTCGCCGTCACGTACGCGAACGCGTACGCGAGGGCGAGCGTCGCCGACAATCTGTGCGGCTTCAGCTTCGGCACGACGAACCCGGCGACGGGTGCAGCGGGCTTTGCGCCCGCGGTTTCGCCGATGCCGACCATCTTCGGCCTCGGCAACGGTGTGCCGCCAACCAACGGCATCAGCCTCGTCTACAACGTGACGCCGTCGGGAGGCGCGGACCATCGGCTCGCGACAGCCGACGCGAGCTTCGCCGGCGCGGTATGTGCGCGCGCGTTGTGGACCGGCAAAAACCCGCGCGTACTGGCGAGCGTCGATGCGATCCGTGTGAATGCGATCCTGCATGGCAAGCCCACGATCATCGTCCAGGGCCGCAGCGATGCGTTGGTGCCGATCAATCACGCTTCCCGTGCGTATCTTGCCGCGAACAGCGTGCGGGAAGGCTCGCGAAGCCAGTTGTCGCTTTACGAGGTGACGAACGGACAGCATTTCGACGCGTTTCTAGGTTTCCCCGGCTTCGACACCCGCTTCGTGCCGGTCCACTATTACAACCTCCAGGCGCTCAACCTGATGTGGAGCCACCTGAAGAACGGCACGCCGCTGCCGCCGTCGCAGGTGATTCGCACGACACCGCGCGGTGGCACTCCGGGTTTGGCGCCGACGTTGAACGTATCGAACCTGCCGCCCATCGTTGCGAACCCTGGCAGCAATGCGATCAGTGCGGACCATGGGGTCGTGAGCGTGCCGCATTAAGTGGATTATGCGATTCGGGGTCCGGCGTCTGGTTCAGGTTTCGAGGCGCCGTTCCTTGAAAAGCATCACCGCACAGAAGCTCACCACACACGCCGGCGCCACATACCAGGCTGCGGACATGGGGTCGCCGGTCCGTTTGATCAAACCTGTCACGATGAATTGAGCGGTAGCGCCGAACAAGGCGACGTTCAGCGCATGCGAAACGGCCATGCCGCTGGCGCGTACCCGCGCTGGAAGCGCTTCGAGCACAAGCAGGGTGACCGCGCCAGCACCGAGCGCGACCATGGTGCTAACGAGCCCGACGCCGCACAGGATGGGCAGCGCGCTGGTCGCATGGGTAATCACCACAAAGGCCGGATAGATCAGAAGCGCCGTGCATCCGGAGGCAAGCAGGGCCAGTGGCTTGCGACGCCGCAGACTGTCCAGGAGACGCCCTGCCAGCGGGGGAATGCTGACCAGCAGCAGCGCAGACAACGCGGAAGCCAGAAATCCGATGACGGCGGGCAGGTGCATCACGCGAGTCGCATAGCTTGGCATGAAATAGACGATCGCGTAGACCGGTACCGTCTGCCCCATCATCATCAGCATGGCCAGCAGGATCGTCGTCCCGTGTTCGCGACGCAGTTCGGTGAGCGGGGTGGCGGGAATACTGGCGGTGGTGGTGAGAATCGGATCATCGCGAAGCCGGTGGCGAACGTAGAGGCCGACTGGCGCGATGAGCAGACCGATCAGGAAGGGGATCCGCCAACCCCACGAAGCCACAGCTGCCGGTGACATCGTGCTGGTGATCAGCAGGCCCAACGTTGCACCCAGCAACGCGGCCGCGCCTTGACTGGCTAGCTGCCAACTGAGCAGATAGCCACGGCGCGACGCGGGCCCTGTCTCCAGCACGAAGGTCGCGGTGACTCCGATGTCGCCACCAAGGGCAAAGCCCTGCAACGATCGACCGGCAATGACAAGCAGCGGCGCAAGCACTCCTATGCTGGCGAATGACGGGCACAGGGCGAGCGCGGCGGTTCCCAGAGCCATCATCCAGCTGGTCCTCGTCATCGCTGCGCGGCGTCCTACGCGGTCCGCGTAAGCGCCGATGATCACCGCGCCAACGGGGCGCATGAAAAAACCGACGCCGAATGTGCCGACGGCCCACAGCAGTGAAGTCATCGAATCGTTCGCCGGGAAGAACTGGTCTCCGATCATCACCGCGAAAAAACCGAAAACGGTGAAATCGAACATTTCGAGCCCGGTCACAAGCGATGCCGCAACGACGGCTTTGACAAGTTCACGGGGATTTTCCTGATTGCCCGAAGGCGGGTCGTACGTCGCGAATAGAGGCGTGAACATTCTTTTATAGGGCGGTCAGTATTGGCGCATGAGTTTCACGTTGAAAATCCATCCTCGCTACGCGAGGCGTTGCACGATACCACGTGCGCTCCTTCGCTGATCGGCTGCGCATGGCTCGAGACAGCTGCTCTGAGGGCGGGACAGTATCCCTTCCCAACTCGGCCAGGGCGGAGTAGGGTTCCCTTTGTTCTACGCGACCGCCAAAGTTTGCTAACCAGACACCTCGACTCTGGAGAAACTCATGACAGATATCGCACTTGCACGCAAAGATGCTTGTCTCGCAACCGTTCGTGCGGTCTTGTCGGACTTGATTGACGACGTCAACCTAATCAAAGCGGCTCTACGTGTTGCGGATTATCTGGTAGATGATATTGAAGGCAAGATCACCGAGACCGACGCTGTATTACTTGCCGTCACCGCACTAACTAAAGTCAATCGCGCGATTCGTGACTGGAACGACGTGGACGGCAACTCGGTGGACGCGATGAGAGTCGCAGACTTTATCATCGATGAACAAATGCACGGGTAGGACCGCGCAACCGATCCCCATGAAGCGACTTCGTCCGCGGCAAGAATCGAGGCGCCAGCGGACGCGGTGGTCCGGCCAATGGGATCACCGGCGCGGCCCGTTAGTTAACTACTGAGGCGGGATACCGCTGTTGCCTGTACCGCATACGACGAGTGCTGCACTAGAATGGGTTATTGCCGACGTCGTCGACAGACGGTATCTGGCCAGCACGACGTGCAGGATTCTCGTTGGAGGAATGCCATGCCGACTTACCAGTACAGGTGCGAGAAGTGCGGTGAGACGTTCGAACATGCCGAGCATCTTGCTGAACATGCAACCGCTCATCCACCTTGTCCGAAGTGCGGAAGCGAGAAAGTTCAGCACATACCCACGCCATTCGTGGCGAAAACTTCCAGAAAGAGCTGAAAACTGTCTGATCAAGCGAAGGCAAAATCCAGCCAGGCGCGGTCTCCCGGCATTTAAGCTCCCAGTTAGTCGAGTTCGGCCGTTATCCGCCGAAAATCTGCGTCCGGCAGCGTGATGCGCTCGTCGGTTGTAGATGCTGCTCCCTATTGCCGCACGGTCTCATTGCGAGCGCCAGGCTCTTCGCAAACGACTTCAAATCCTTGGCGCGAAGAATGGGGGTGGTAACGACGGTACTTGACTGATCCATCGCTCTCACCTTGCACCGTAGAAATGACGGTACTGCCACGCGGCCTGCCTGATCAACTCGTCGTCCGGCCACGGGCCGATTCCAAATCGACCTGGCGATAGAGGCGTCAGATCGATAGGGGGTGCACCATCGACGATCCACGCGGCGAGCATTTCCCCCAGTGCCGGGGCGATGGAGAGTCCAACCACATTGCAGCCGCTCGCGAAGTAAAACCCCCGAACGGCCGGCGTAGGGCCGACGATGTGCTGGCCATCGGCCGTCATCGTTGGAAGCCCGCCACGATGCTCGCGGATTCCTGTGTTCAGAAGGACGGGAAGCTGGGCCTCGACATCCCGGGCGTAGCGCCAGAGAACGTCGGCATCGAGCGACAGATCCTTTACGTCGAACCTGGCGTCGAAGCTATTCATGTCGAAGAATCTCGGATGTTCCTCGTAGACTCCCCAGAGAAATCCGCCGTCACATGGTCTCATATACACCGCGGCATCCATGATTCGGACCATCGGCAATTCGGCTCGGGCATCGGGAACTGGCTCGGTGACGAACAATTGTTGCGCCGTCGTGACAAGAGGAACTCGAATTCCGCTGGCTTCGGCCACTTGTCTCGTCCAGGCGCCGGCTGCATCGACAACGACTGGGGCTCGTATGCGGCCGCACGTGGTGTCGACTCCGGCCACCTCGCCGTCCGCGATCAGGACGCGCGTCACCGCGGTGTTCGACAGTAGCACTGCCCCGTTTTCCTGCGCTGCACGAGCGAAGCCGACGGCCAGTTGAGCGGGATTGAAATACATGTCGTCGCCGATGCGAATCACCGCAGCGACTCCCGTTGTTTGAAGAAACGGGTTGAGCCGGTGGGCCGCGTCGAGCGAGAGTTCCTCTACGTCCAGGCCGTGGCGCCGGCCGCGCAGGATGTCTTCCTGGATGACCTCGGCATCCACTGGTCGCCGCGCTACCTTGAGGCTGCCCGAGTGCACCCAATCAAGGGGCTGACCCGTGTCCTCGGAGAATTGC
Organism: Paraburkholderia sp. HP33-1; assembly: GCF_021390595.1. Classification (NCBI taxonomy): domain Bacteria; kingdom Pseudomonadati; phylum Pseudomonadota; class Betaproteobacteria; order Burkholderiales; family Burkholderiaceae; genus Paraburkholderia; species Paraburkholderia sp. HP33-1. The sequence goes on from NZ_JAJEJR010000003.1 coordinate 735,077, forward strand.
CTGATCCTGTCAGCCGCCAGCTTGATCAGGTCGATCATCAAGTCGCTCTTGCGCAGGCAACTGACCATCCCAGCCGCTCGCGGTGAGGTCTGTGAGGCGATTTCGAGCCGCTCGATCACCGCGACCCGGCGAGCACCTCTCTTCGCGACGTGGAAGGCTGTCGCTGCTCCTAGCCCGCCGGAGCCAATGACGATCACATCTGCGGATTCGATCATCGATGATTGTCCCACGCCAAACTGTCTATCACGCCGACTGAGTTCTCAGGCAAAGGAGGCTTGACACATGATAGACCTCGGATCGAAGGAGGAGGCGGCCGCGAATGAGCGGCCGATATCGCCGAACGAATGCGGAGCATGCGCCCCACCGCCCTCGGCTATGACGCGATCTGCCTGACCTGTCGGACGGTCACGCTGATTGCGCGTCAAAGGCCGAGTTTTCGTTCGCTCATCCACTTCACGATCGCTGGATCGCGATGCGAGAAGAAGCTGCTTTTCCCAGTTTCCAGTGTTGCGACGGCCTGCATGTCTGCCTCGGACAGTTCGAAGTCGAAGACAGCCAGGTTTTCCAGCATGCGCTCCTTCCGCACGGACTTCGCCAGTGCGACGATGCCACGCTGAACCAGCCATCGCAGCACGACTTGCCCCACGGTCTTGCCGTAACGTTGCGCAATCGCCACCAGTTGCTCGTTCCCGAACAGGTTGTTCCGCCCTTCGGCGAAGGGCGCCCAAGCCTCTGGCTGAACGCCGAGTTCGCGCATGAACTCGACGCTTTCAGCCTGCTGATGGAAGGGATTGACATCGATCTGGTTGACGGCTGGCTTCACGTCGTTGAACGCCGCAATGTCCATGAGACGATCCGGCTGGAAATTGCTCAGGCCGATCGCGCGCAGCTTGCCGGCGCGATGCGCCTCCTCCATCGCTCGCCACGCGCCGTGAACGTCCGAGAACGGTTGATGGATCAGGAACAGATCGAGGTAGTCCAGGCCGAGGCGCGTCAGTGACTTGTCGATGGCCACCCGCGCACGCTCATAGCCAGCATCCTCAACCCAGAGCTTGCTGGTGACGAAAAGCTGGTCACGCGGTATCCCGCAACGCTTGAGTCCACGGCCGACGGCCTCCTCATTCTTGTAGGACGCAGCGGTGTCGATCAGGCGGTAGCCCGCCTGTACCGCGTCCACGACGCAGCGTTCACATTCCGCCTCGTCGGCGATCTGGAAGACACCGTAGCCAAGGATCGGCATCTCCATTCCATTGTTCAGGGTCACGTGTTGCATGGTCAATCCTTGCTGGTGAGAGTCGATGACGGCATGAGGTCTGCTGAAGACACGCCGCGTACATGACAAGGGCAATCGCCCGAAGCTTGTAACTTTATGCGCCTCAGTTTCAAGTGAATAGTCGATTTCGTCTTGCACCAGTATCAATTTCTGGTTGATACTGGATGGTCTGTGCTACGGTTCCGTGCGCGCTTGAGCAGAAGAGTTCACCATGCCCATCAACGACTTCAAGGCCATCGCGACGTTTGCCAAAGCCGTGGAACTCGGCAGCATCCGACAGGCTGCGCTGGCCCAGGGCGTCACGCCCCAGGCTGCCAGTCAGGCCATTGCGCAGCTGGAACAGCATCTTGGAGTCCGCCTGTTGCATCGGACGACGCGCAGTCTCGCCCTTACCGAGGAAGGCCAACGGTTCCTGGAGAACACACAGCCCGCCTTGGCAGCGCTGGACAGGGCTCTAGCCTTGGCGCGAGAGTCCAAGGATGAGATTGCGGGGCCGCTGCGGATCGTCGGGCCGAAATCGTCGTTCGCCGCCATCCTCATGCCGCTGCTCGACGAATTCTGCCGGGAGCACCCCGGTATCCAGCCGGATGTCCAGCTCGATGACGGTATCGGCAACTGGGTGCTGGATCGCGTCGATGTCGGCTTCCGGATCGGGGTGTCGCCCAGCGAGGGCGTAATCGGTCGACAACTTTTCCCGATCCAGATGATCGTGTGCGCGGCGCCCAGCTACCTGAAAGCGTACGGAACGCCATCGACACTCGATGAACTCGCGGCGCATCGCTGCAGCGTGTTCCGGCATTCGGCCACGGGCAAGGTGGCGCCCTGGTACTTGTCCGTGGATGGCAAGCTCGAACATCGGCAGATGTCCCCAGCGTTCGCGACGAACGACGCGGAACTGGAGCTGCAAGCCGTGCTCGCAGGGCAAGTCATAGGTCAGCTCGCGAGCTTCTCGGCGGCGCCCCACATCCGGGCGGGACGACTAGAGCCAATTCTCGTGCAGCATATGAGCGCGCACATCGGTTTGCACGTGTACTACGGGAGCCGAGCAGCTCAGCCCAAGCGGGTACGAGCGTTCCTGGACCTCGCCCTCGCTCGCCTGCATCACTGCGGCGACTACGTGCTCGCTGACAAAGAACTAGCTCAGTTTGGGTCGCGAACGCGGCGGTCCAGCCGCGTTCGCTAGTGCCGCTGGACTATCAGGAACGAATCCCGCGCTCTCAAGTTCACAAGGGCGCGCATAAAAATAGCGGCAGCGCTGTGGAAGACGGCGAGTAGCTCGGGCGCAGTTCGGCCGTCAACTGCGGTATCGCAGTGCCTCGACAATCAAGGCAAACGCGGGCGATGTTTGCCGACGACTCGCATAGTAAAGATGGTACCCCGGCACAGTTGGGCACCAGTCTTCAAGCACGCTGGCCAGACGGCCAGCGGCGATATGCGGTTCTGCGAGATCGTACGGCACGTAGGCAAGTCCGTACCCCTCCACCGCAGCCTCAAGCATTTGAGGCGTCGTGTTGCAGATGAATTGGCCATCTACGTTCACGTGCAACGTTTCGCGTCTCTTTGTGAATTCCCATGCATACAGGCCGCCACGCGTCGGGAGTCGAAGATTGATGCAGCTGTGGGCGGCCAGATCACGCGGCTTCACCGGATGTCCATGCGACGCCAGATAGTGCGGCGAACCGACGACAGCCATCTTGAAATCCGAACCAATACGCACGGCAATCATGTCCTGCGCGATGAGGTCGCCGCTTCGCACGCCAGCGTCGAATCGTTCGGCAACGATGTCGACCATGCCGTAGTTGATGTTGATTTCGACCGAGACGTCGGGATAACTGCGCAGCACCTCTTTAAGCTTTGGCCAGAGGATCGTATCCGCTGCGTGATCGTGGGCCGAAATCCTGATCAGCCCCGCCGGCTTGTCCCTCAACGAGCTCAACGACTCCAGTTCAGCGTCGATCCGTTCGAAGGACGGCCTGACGTTTGCTAACAAACGCTCACCCGCTTCGGTCGACGAAACGCCGCGTGTCGTCCGGGTCAGCAGGCGGAGCCCCAATTTTTCTTCCAGGCCACGCATCGAATGGCTCAAGGCGGATTGCGATACGCCCAGCTGTGCGGCTGCGCGGGTAAAGCTTCGCTCGCGGGCGACGACGAAAAACGCTCGCAAGACGTTGAGATCAACGTTCGGCATTATGAATTCGACTCATATCACTTAGCGAAGTCTAGCAGCTACCGGAGGAACCAAGCGGGCAGTAAAGTTCGGTCAATCGCACCGAGGCGCATAAGGTTGCCACGGGCGAACCTCTGAACAGGAGCAGTAAATGGAAATCGAAGTCAAACGTTGCGGCAGCGTTGCCTCGGTCAAAGGACCCGCAGACTGGTTCACTGGCACCGTCCGTATAGACGGGCTGTTTCAGCCGAATGACACGGCTCGCGCCTCGGGCGGTAGCGTGACATTCGAGCCGGGTGCGCGTACGGCCTGGCACGAGCATCCACTCGGCCAGACACTGATCGTGATGGCCGGCAGTGGCTACGTGCAGTGCTGGGGCGGACCGCTCGAAATCATCCGGCCGGGCGACGTCGTGTGGATTCCGGCAGGCGTGAAGCACTGGCACGGCGCATCGGCGGAAACCTTCATGACGCATATCGCGATCCAGGAGGCGCTTGATGGCAAGGCGGTCGACTGGCTCGAGCACGTTGCCGATGACCAGTATCCGGCCTCCGTCGCCGCGCGCTAACGGGAGACATCAATGCCGCACATAATCGTGAAGATGTGGCCCGGCAAATCGGAACAGCAGAAGCGGCAGCTTTCCGATGAAATCACGAAGGCTGTGACCCAAATTCTCGGATATGGCAACGAGTCGGTCTCCGTCGGCATCGAGGTCGTGCAGCCGTCAGCCTGGGTCAAGGATGTCTATAACCCGGACATCCGCGACAAGTGGGACACGTTGTATCAGAAGCCAGGTTACGACCCATCGCAACTCTGAAATGGGTCGGCCCGCGTTCCGCTTTGAGCGCCCAGCGTCGGATACTGGCACGCAACTTGAAGAGGTCTCCGGTTGCTGGGGTCAACCATGCACATCGATTTCAAACTGAGGACTCGCCATGACGGACAACATCAAGGACAAGGTTGTCGTAATCACAGGTGCCAGCAGTGGCCTCGGCGAAACAGCCGCCAGGCACCTCTCAGCGCTGGGCGCCAAAGTGGTCCTGGGTGCCAGACGCACCGACAGACTGCAAAACCTTGCGCGCGAAATCGGCGCGGGTAACGACGCGGTCGTCGAAACCGACGTTACACGTCGGGAAGATCTGAAGCGGCTCGTAGACCATGCCGTAAAGCTGCATGGTCGGGTTGACGTACTGCTTAACAACGCAGGGCTGATGCCCAGTTCCATGCTGGAAAAGCTTCACGTTGACGAGTGGGACCGCATGATCGATGTAAACATCAAGGGAGTGCTGTACGGTATCGCCGCTGCCCTGCCGTACATGATCCAGCAAAAGAGTGGGCACATCATCAATGTGTCATCGGTTGCGGGCCACAAGGTCGGTCCGGGCGGTACGGTGTACGCGGCGACGAAGCACGCTGTACGTGTCATCTCCGAAGGTTTGCGGCAGGAGGTCAAGCCGTACAACATTCGAACGACCATCATCTCGCCCGGGGCGGTCGCGACGGAACTGACACAGACGATCACCGACCCGGACGTCGCGGCAGGCATGTCTGCCGTCTACCAGCAAGCTATTCCGGCTGATTCGTTCGCCAGCGTAGTGATTTTCGCAATGAGCCAGCCAGAGTACGTCGACATCAACGAAGTGTTGTTCCGTCCGACCAGCCAGATGTACTAAGCAGCACGACCGCGCTACTCCAGGTCGGTTACCCCCACGCGCGGAGTTGTTCGCGGGAAAGCTCGCCGTGTTGGCTATGTGATGTCGAGTTTTTTTCGCGCGTTCGAGTGAGTATTGGCAATCGGATTCGGAGCCGCGGCTGCATTCACCACAACCGATACCTGGCAGCTTGAATTTGCGTCTGCAGCAAACCATACTGAATCGGTTCGGCATGCTTCCCGGCAAATTCCAATGAGCCACGACAACACGCATGGTGCACGGCAGACCGATGATGACCACGACGAAGGCAGCGCGTTGTCGGAACTGGATTTGCGCGTGCGCGCGTTGGAATCCCTACTGATAGAAAAGGGATATGTCGAAGCGGCTGCGCTCGACATCCTGATCGAGACCTACGAGAGCAAGGTCGGTCCGCATAACGGTGCTCGCGTCATCGCTCGGGCTTGGTGCGATCCCGGGTACAGACAATGGCTTCTGTCTGACGCCACTGCGGCCATAGCGTCCCTCGGCTACATGGGCAGGCAGGGTGAGCACATGGTGGCCCTGGAAAATACGCCGGGCGTGCACAACATGGTGGTTTGCACGCTTTGCTCATGCTATCCGTGGCCCGTCCTGGGGTTGCCGCCGGTCTGGTACAAATCGGCCCCCTATCGGTCGCGGGCGGTTATCGATCCGCGCGGTGTATTGAGGGAATTCGGCGTCGAGTTGGCTGCCGACATCGAGGTTCAGGTATGGGACTCGACTTCCGAGGTGCGTTATCTGGTTTTGCCGATGCGTCCGCCCGGTACGGAGGGCATGAGCGAGGATGCACTCGCCCAGCTCGTCACGCGCGATTCGATGATTGGCACGGGGTGGCCCAGGGCGCCCGGCGAGCGCAAGGAAGTTGACGAATGAACGGCGCACAGGATCTCGGCGGCATGCAGGCGTTCGGCCCGGTTCAGCCAGAGCCCGATGCCCCGCCGTTTCACGCAGGCTGGGAACGTCGGGTCCACGCCCTGACGTTGGCGATGGGCGCCACGGGCAAGTGGAACATCGACATGTCCCGCGCCGCTCGCGAAAGCCTGCCGCCCGCGCAATATCTCGCGAGCACCTACTACGAGAAATGGTTCGAAGGCCTCAAGAAGTTGCTGATCGAGACGGGACTTGCCACTGCTGAAGAAATCGAAAGGGGCAAGCCGTTGACAGCGGCAGCCCCTGTCCCGCGCGTTTTAACGGCCGACAAAGTCGTCGCGGCGCTGGCGCGAGGCAATCCGGTTGACCGTCCAGCGCTCAGTGAAGCGCGCTTTGCGGTCGGCGACATGGTACGCACCCGCCTGATGAATCCCCTCACGCACACTCGGCTGCCGCGTTATTGTCGAGGCAAGCTAGGCCAGGTTGTTGTACGGCATGGCGTGCACGTTTTTCCCGATACAAACGCGAGTGGCGAGGGCGAGCAACCGCAATGGCTCTATACCGTGCGCTTCGAGGCGCTTGAACTGTGGGGCCCGGATACAACGGCATCATCGGTCTGCGTCGACTGTTGGGAACCGTATCTCGAGGCCGCGAGCGTGGGCAGCCGGACATGACCCGAACGAAGACGCCGCCGAGAGACGAATTCACGGCCGTGCCGGCCATTCCTCGCGACAGCCCCGGCCCCGTTTTTGGCTCGCCATGGCAAGCCGCGGCATTCGCCATGACGCTTGCACTGCATGAACGAGGGCTCTTCACGTGGTCAGAGTGGGTGGCGCATTTAAGCAGCGCGATCCGGGACGCGCAGGCAGTTCGCGATCCGGACCGCGGGGACACTTACTATGAGTGCTGGCTGAGTGCACTGGAACGCATCGTCACGGAAAAGGGGTATCTGACAGTTGATGCGTTGCTGCAACGTCGGGAAGCATGGAACGAAGCCGCGCGGCGAACGCCTCACGGCAAGCCGATTGAGCTACGATGATTGTGTCCGAAGCGCGCACCTTCGCTCGGAAGATTTCACGCCTGGGTAGCCACATTTCGGTCGTCGGGGCTTGGACGGGATTGCATCGACAACCAACTTTCGGGTTCGGCCCGACTACCTGCCAGATCGAGTTCCGGCTAATACAGTTCATAACGGTTATGGCCGCCGAGGTATGGCCGACCAAGGCTTTCCGCAATCTCTGTCCGCTAGATCTTTTAAATCTGGCGGCAACATCGTATGGCAAAGATGCGCGCGATCGAGTGCTTCACTGAGAAGTCCTTTCGTTTCTGTAAGATTTGCACTTTCCAAATTCGCATTTGGAAACTTAGTCCCCTCCAAATTGGCGGCCCGCAGGTAAGCCCCTTGCAAATTCGTGGAGAGAAACATTGCATTCTTAAGATTGGCAGCCGGCAGCATTGCATGTCTTAAATTCGCGACGCCGAAGTAGGTTCCCTCGAGAAGCGCCCGTTGGAGCCCCGCACCTTCAAGATTCGCACCGCCTAAAATTGCGCGGCTGAAATTTGAGTCGTGCAGATTGGCTCTAAAAAGATTTATTCCGACAAAATATGCATCTGGCGCTTCGAGGCCACCCAGGTTGACATTTTGACGTGCCAGGCTTTCTAAGGCTTCTATTCTTCCGCCGTTGATTCTTTGCCCATTTGCCGAGATAATTAATTGCCACGCTTGAAAACGAGATTGCTCCACTTGCGCCTCAGCTTGTGCTGCCCGTTCTGGAATCGTCCATAAATAATGTGCAATCGCAGCGACAACCGCTAAAGCGGCTCCCCCTTTAATCGCCTTGCTAAAACCCTTTCTAATGCATGTTTGTAAAAGGAGCCATCTTTGTTTTCCTGGCAAAATCTTCCACCAACTTAGCCACACTCCAGGGATTCGTTTCCAACTACCAGCCTGTGGAAAAGGCGGGAATGGTGTGTCGTGACGCAGCTCGTAAAGCGCCCTATAGTCGTCAACCGGGATCTTTAAATTGTTTGCGGCCTGCTGCAATGTATATTCGTGATAGAACCGATTCGGCCCGTCGTAAACTGACTCGAAGCTTTCGCGTATGCGCTTGATCGGCTCAGCCTCCTGATCATCCGAAAGTGGAGATTTAAGAACCCCACCCACTGAAGACGGATCGAACTGTTGACCGTTCGTGTCGTCGCCCATGTTGATCTCCTTTTCCTGGTGGGTGCCGTCTTCAAGAAAAATATATAGAGGTCGTTAGACCATCGGCACATTCCGAGAGCACACATAGAGTCTTTGCTCTATTGGTGTTCTCTGAGATGTATAGAAGGAGATGTCGCCCGTTGCTAGGGAGATTTTTCGTCGCTTGCGCTAACTGTCGGGCAGACATTGACGTGCTATGGCAGAGCCGCGCCAGGTGCTTCGGGGCGATGCGGAAGGCTGCTGTACCTGGAAACTCGCGCCACTGGTCGCAAGACACCGACCGGCCGCTCCGGGCACCGACTTCACCCGCGTGCTCTCGTTCACTTTCCAACGGCGTGGTGCCACGCCGACAGTCACGGTGGCCAGAAGGTGTTGCATCCGCCGCGGTGTAGTATTCCACCGTGGATAAATTACCGTTGGGCTCGGACGCGAGCACGTTCTCCGCATCTGTTTAAGTCTCGGTAGGAGACAGAAGCGAGCCTCACAACAGCTCTGACGAAGCGTCGAGTGGCGGTGTACGTGACCGCGGCGTCGATGGGGAATTCCTCATGTCAAATGAGTGGAAGCGCCGCGCGAGGATGTTTGTCCAGCGTTTCTGGCAACCCACCAGCGCATGCATGACCTGCATGCCGGGGAGTTGGGGCAACGTCATGAGCCTTGTGCACTGGACGATTGCTCTGCGGACAGGACTGTTCACCGGACTTCTTGCTGTACTTTTGACCTTTACGCCGGTTTCGAAGCTCTACGGACATCGCTATGGTAATGCCCTGGTCGTCGGGTGCCTGACAACGTTGGGCGACGCTTACTCACACCCGAGTCACTACCGAATCCCCGTGATCGAGCACGTCGCGACGGGTGTTGTTTCGGGTTTGTTCGCGCTGGCAGCCTCGTATCTCCTTGAAGACCGCGCGCGGCGTGTTCGGGCCGCATGGGCACGCATTTTCCGGTAGCCGTTCCGTTGACTATCTCTTCCGTTCTGGTCGCGCAGAATGTAGTGTCCGCGTTGTGGTGGCGACGCCGGGCGGGCCAGTTTCGGCCGCTCGATCGATTGCTCGGGATCGTCGACAAGTGCGATCAACGACGCAGATTCAGTAGCTGGAGCAAAGGTGACCCAATCAAAAGCACAGCTATACATCCTGCGATACACCACAAGAATAGAACATGAATCTTGGTGGCAAATCTGGACCGTTGAAGCACGCCCGGATTCCGGCGCACGATGCGATTGATGAGCATGCCGCTAAGCCCGGTCAGCAGGGCAAAAATCACAATTCCAGCGGTTCTATGGCTAGCAAGCGAGATCAGGACGCCGAGGGCTCCCACGGCCTGCAAAACGTAAAGGCCGAACCCCGTCATTCTTTGACCAGTCGTCATCTGGTTTTCCTTTTTTGTAGATTGATTCGTATTGCGGCTTGTTCAGATATCGGCTGCCACCACCCATTCCTTTATCCCGTCCGTAGAAATTTCCGTGAAAGCGGCCCACTGAGTCATTTAATTCGCATCCAGCGAATGTCCGCTGTCAAGGTGGATTGTGTTGAAAAAGTCGCCCGGCATGCGGATTGTTGGGTATCCTGGAAGCCATCGATCGACGGGAGTGATTCGTCATGATGGGTCAACTGGGCAGCGGACAGGACAAACTCTTCTACTCGTTCAACCTCGATAGTCACGTCCCTCGCGAGCACCTGTTGAGAGGCATCGATCACTTTCTTGATCTGCGTGATCTACGCCAGCATCTTGCGCCGTTCTACAGTCCCATGGGACGGCCATCGATTGATCCGGAGCTCATGATCCGCATGTTGATTGTGGGCTACTGTTTCGGCATCCGGTCCGAGCGCAGGCTATGCGAAGAAGTGCATCTGAATCTGGCGTATCGATGGTTCTGCCGCCTGGGCCTGGAGGACGCCGTACCCGAACACTCGACATTCTCCAAGAACCGCCACGGTCGCTTCCGCGATAGCGATGTGCTGCGCCATGTGTTCGAGTCGGTACTGGGTCGGTGCATGTCCGAAGGGCTCGTAAAGGGTGAAGGATTCGCGATTGACGCGAGCATCATCAGAGCCGACGCGAGTTCTGTACGCGGTGTTCCGGGTTCTGAACCCATCGACTGGGGTTGTGTCAAGGGCCAAAGCCGTGCCGTGCGGGAGTATCTGGAAGCGTTGGAAGAAGCGAATCCAGCAGGCACCGAAGCGGCGGAGATGACAGAGTCATCGACGCCTCCAAAGAGGATATCCCTGACGGATCCCGCTGCGAGCTGGACAGCCGCCAAGGGTGGCTTGCCGTTCTTCGCCTACTCGACCAATTATCTGATTGACCTGCAAGCAGGGATCATCGTTGACGTCGAGGCGACGCCCGCGAACCGTTCCCACGAAGTGGAATCAACCAGGACGATGATTGATCGCGTTGAGCAGCGGCGCGATCTCAAACCTCGACGTCTTGCAGGCGACACCGCGTATGGCTCAGCAGCGATGCTTGCCTGGATGATCGAAGAGAAGGAAATTGCACCACATGTTCCGGTCTGGGATAAAACGACGCGCAAGGACAATACATTGTCCAGCAGCGAGTTCCGATGGGATGAACTCGCTAATGAATATCGCTGTCCTACCGGGCACGCACTACGCAGTGATCGGCGCAAATTCAGGAATCCGCGCTCGCGCATCACGAAGGCAGACACGATCATCTATCGGGCAAGCCCGCTCGACTGCGGGAGCTGTTCGATGAAGGAGCGCTGCTGCCCGAATACACCATTCCGCAAGATTGCCCGCAGCATCCATGAAGCTGCACGCGACGAGGCCAGGCGTATTGCGAAGACGCCTGAATACAAGCGATCTTGCCGTGAGCGAAAGAAGGTGGAAATGCTCTTTGCGCATCTCAAACGCATCCTGAAACTGGACCGTTTGCGACTGCGAGGTCCAAGCGGTGCTCATGATGAGTTCCTGATGGCAGCGACTGCGCAAAACCTGCGAAGAATGGCCAAGCGGTTCATGCCTGGAAGCAAGCAGATGAACCAGACCGTTGCATGACGAGCAACGGGGGACCGTTGCCTCGTTCAAGGTCGCCGCTTCGCCGATCGCCACAACTCGAAAACGTGCTGCGAACTCCTGCGTCTCCGACCAAAACAAGACTTTTTCAACACAATCAAGGTGTGCGAAGGTCACTTGTGGGTCGGTCTCGGGCAACTGCATCGGGCGGCAGTCGGCCCGAGCGGATCCACGAGACGGTTTAAACGCCCGGAGTCAGTGGGTTCAAGGCGACCGACATACGTTTCCTGTTCGTCGCGTCGGCGACAGCCTTGCCGCTGGTGACGGCATTCATGTGCGCGTCCGTTACGGTGACTGAACTGAACGCGGGCTCAAGGCCGTCGTGCAAATCGACCACAACGTCCTTTTGCGAGGTCATGACGGTCGCGCCGGCCTACGGCTCTTGGCGGGTCGGGCGCGCGTGCGCTATGTCTGATGACAGTAGCGGTCGCAGTCCCGAAGGATCAGGCGGCGACCCCCGATCACCGCCTGTTGCGCTCAAGGCAATCCCGAGATTTGGCGGGTGAATTCGGACGTCACGTTCAGACCCGTGGCTACGCCGAAGACCGGGTACACGGTCGTGGGTCCGCTAGCAGTCAGACCCATGTAATCGCCGAGGAAGTGATCACCCGCCACGGGTGCATTGAGTATGTTGAACGAGGCCGTGGTCAGTCGCTGCTCGTTGCCCCAGTTAGCGGAGCTCGTGCACGCGGACGAGGTCGGGCAGAAGAGCGCGAAATAGTCCGTGCCCTCGAAGCCGGCAGGCGTGTTCGTGTCGTTACGAAAGTCGTAGTAGGTCACCACGACCGTGTTGCCATCGCCCGACGCCACCACCGCGGGGATGAAGGCCTGCTGACGGCACGGATTCGTGGCGTTCGCCGGCGTCTTGTTGATCATCACCGGCGCCGACCAGGTGGCCCCGCCGTTATCCGACTCGCTGAAGACGATCCCGTCGATCGGGATTGATCCAGTGGGTGTGGTGCAGGTGGCGGTCGAAAAGCGATCGTCCTGCCAGGCGAGATAGATTGCCCCCGTGACTGGGTTCACAGCGACACTGTAGAGAATGGACGCATCTCGTATCGGCTGGCCGGTGTCCGGCGTGACCACTCTGACCACACTTATATCGTTGGCGAACGTCGGCGCGCTCCAGCTCGCGCCCTTATCCGTGGACGTTATATAGCCGATGCTGAGCCCCGACGCTGTGACGCCGATCGCAGTGAAGAAGTCGCGCAGGGTCCCATCAGGCAACACCCGTACGATGTTGTCGATCGTCTGTGCGTTCGTGCCCGGTTGGTAGATCGGGACGGCCGTGCTCCAGGTCACGCCGTTGTTGATGGATCGCGAGAAGAAGCTCGGGCCGGTGAAATTGAACTTGAAGCTCGGGGCACCACCCGCTGCAGCGGTACGCAATTGACGCGCGATTTCGACACCATCGTTTCCCGCGATCAACTGATCGCCGGCCTGACTTGGCGGGAACACGCTCAGTTGATCCCACACTGCATAGACGTAACCGTTCGCGGTCGGATCGGCGGTGAGCGAGTTCTTGTCATTGAGCGCGTGCGGCGAGTTGGTGCGGACCAGCGTCACCGGAGCTTGCCAGCTCGCGCCGTGGTCGACCGAACGGCTGACCAGCATCCCGCTATTGCGCGCCCCAAATGGAGTCGTCGGCTTCATGGGGTCCAACACCAACGACATGAAGAACGCCGTGCCGTCTTGCGCAAAGTCAACCCAGGGATCGGACGCGCGACGGAATGCACCCCCAGTGCACTTGGTCACGCCGGTCGGGATCGAATTGGTCCAGCTGCTGCCCGCGTCGCTGGAAATGACGCCGACCAGTCCGCGTGCGCCACCGTCGTTGAAGCGGTCCTGCTGGTGGCCGACGAGCAGGCGAGACGTGCTGGTCGGGTCGGCCGCCACCCATGGCTCGATCGATGTGGCTGGATAAAGGACGCTCCCGAATGCGGACTGCTGCGCGTTAAGCTGATCGGCAGTGCATCCGCTGAACGGATCGCCAGCGGCGACCTGGACGAGCGGGCCGAGCGTTTGCGCCTCGGCACCTGGGACGATCGCGCACGTGAGCGCGATGACGCTGCCACCTGCAAAGCCCCGGGAAGCAGAACGGGATAGTCGTCTGAAAATTGATGTCATGTTGCGCCTCGCGAAAAGGGAAGACCGCTTTTGCGCTTGGCTGGCCCGACCGGAAAACCAGCGCTCACTGCCGCCGAGGTCTTTACCTGGAAAATAGTTCGCGTCATGCGCATTTGTGGGGATTTTTCGTTACAGCTGTTGGTGCATCATGCGGCGTCCCATCGCTATTGACGTGGCATAGGGCTTGCGGAGGACGGGGGAGGAATCTGCATGTAGCCGTTTGCAGAAGAGGAGAGTAAGTGATGCCGCGGCCCCCGGATGCGATTCGCATAGAATCAGCTCGCCTTTCGCCTAAACCCTTCGCCGCAAGTGATGCTGACGAAGCGTTTCCTTGCATCACGACTTCACTTACTCGCTGGATGTCATGGGAGCCGGCCCCTGACAGAGAGACCTTTGATCGCATTTGGCAGGCATGGTTACCTGCGATGGCTGAACGTGCGGATTTTGTCTTCGCGGTTCGCGAACGAAATAGCGGCGAATTCCTCGGCTTGGCCGGACTTCATCACGTCAAGGACGCTAGTGCAGTACTCGGCATTTGGGTTCGCGAAAATCGCCACGGCGAAGGCATTGGCAGGGAGGCTGTCCGTCTCGTTGCAGAATGGGCAAGCTCGGAGCTCAGTATCGAGCGATTCACCTATCCCGTTGCTGAAGAGAACTACCCGAGCCGACGCATTGCTGAATCCCTTGGTGGTGTCGTAGTGGAACGACGGGAGACGCCGAAGTATAAATCCGTCATTTATCAGATTCCACGGCAGTTAAGTTTTGAATGCTGGAGAAAATCATAAAAGATCGCCGCGTCCGATTCGAAAGCAAATGCTGAAGTTTGCCTACAAATTGCCGTCAACCAGATAACGGAATGATGCGTTAGCACGTCCGCAATACCAGACGTGAAATCCGCGTCATCAACAAAACGCAAATAAAACAGTCCGGAGAGCGTTCTGCGCTGAACATTCGGGCAATTGGAGATATGAAAAAACAAGTGCGTAGCAGACCACTCATACGCTTCACGGTCTTACTCGCCGCGACGGGCGCTATCTCTGCGGCGGCGGCTGCCTCGACCACCGCCGCTCCGCCGCCCGCGGATCTGCCGAACGGCCTCTCGCAGCGCGTGATGCTATGTGCCGGCTGCCACGGCGCGAACGGGACCGGCAACGATGCAGCAGGGTTTCCCCGGTTGGCCGGGGTTGGCGTGACCTATCTGAAGGAGCAACTCGACGCGTTCGCATCCGGTCAGCGCGAGAGCGAGGTGATGCAGCCGGTCGCTCAGATGCTATCCGCGGATGAACGCACCGCGCTCAGCCAATACTTCAGCGCGCTACCAGCCGTCACACCGGCATCCACGAGCGCGCCCGTCGTACCGGCGCAGCCTGGAGCGTGGCTTGCCGAGCGAGGACGCTGGAGCGACGGCCTGCCAGCCTGCACGATGTGTCATGGTCCGGGTGGGGCTGGCGTAGGCGAACACTTTCCGCCTTTGGCCGGCCAGCCCGCCGCTTATCTGTCCAACCAGTTGCACGCGTGGAAAGACGGCCGGCGCCCCGCCGGTCCGCTCGGCTTGATGTCGGTCATCGCAAAGAAACTGTCAGACGCGGATATCGCTGCCGTGGCCGCGTACTATGGCGCGCACGACTCGTCCGCGCAACCGTCCGCCGGCAAGGAGGCGCAATGATGAGCAAACGTTTTCAGGTTCGTCGGTTGCTCGGCGCAGCGATCCTCCACCTCGCGGCGGCGCACGCGCACGCTCAGGGGACATCGGCACCGGCCCAGTTGCCGGAGGCGCGCGTCGCCACAGTCACCGCGCTGCCGTTCACGCCACCGGCAGAAGCCGACATGCCGGCCGCCGGCGACTTCGTCGCAACCGTTAAGCTAGGCGAGCAGATTTTCATGCACACCGGAGCCTTCGCCGGAAAGTACGTCGGTAACACGCTCAATTGCGCGAGTTGTCACCTCGACGCCGGGCGCAAGGCGGATGCCGGCCCGCTCTGGGCGGCGTATGTGTCGTACCCGGCCTGGCGCGCCAAGAACGGTCGTGTCAATACGCTCGCCGAACGCATGCAGGGTTGCTTTCAGTACAGCATGAACGGCAAGGCGCCGCCAAACGGTGACCCTATCCTGGTTGCCCTCGAAACCTACGCGTTCTGGCTGGCCAAGGGCGCACCGGTCGGCGCGGAGCTGGCCGGACGCGGCTATCCGAAGCTACCGGCACCGGCATTGCCGCCGGACTACGCGCGCGGGGCGACCGTCTATGCGGCGCGTTGCGCGCTCTGTCACGGCGACAACGGGCAAGGGCAGGCGAGCCACGGCGAAACCGTCTTCCCGCCTCTGTGGGGCGCGCATTCATTCAACTGGGGCGCGGGGATGCACGAACTGCAGAATGCGTCGGGATTCATCAAGGCGAACATGCCTCTCGGACTGGGCGGCACATTGACGGATCAGGAGGCGTGGGATGTGGCGATGTTCATGGACAGTCATGAGCGCCCGCAAGATCCCAGATATGCGGGGTCCGTCCAGGCCACGCGTGAGCGTTATCACGACACAAAGTGGTCCATGTACGGGCGTGCCGTCAATGGGCACGTCCTCGGTTCAAAGTAACGCAACGGTATCCAATAAGAAGGGAACAAGAAATGCGCTTTGAGAGGAAGCTGATTGCTTGCTTCGCCGTACCGGCCGCGATTTTTACGATCGCGGTCACCGCTTGCATCTGGGGATTGACGAGTGCGCAGGCAGAGTTTGAACGTTATATCGATGTCGACCAGAAAATCGCCGGCGGCTTCGAGGAAATGTACGCCGATGGACTGCAAATGGGCCAGGCACTGCGCAATGTCCTGCTCAAGCCGACCGACGCGACAGGCTTCAAGAACTTCGACGCAGCCGAAAAGGGATACGAAGCCGTCGCGCGCGCGACCGCTGCGTATGCGAGCGGCACGTCCGAGGCCGCGTCGTTCGACAAGCTTTCGACATTGCGCGCAGCGCATCAAGCCTCGCAGAAGACAGTTCTCGATGCGATTCGCAGCAATGATCTGACGCAGGCGAACCAGCTTCTCGTGAACGAAGAGACCCCGGCGTGGAGAAAATTGCGCGGCGCGCTGCTCGAGGACATTGAACGCACGCAGGCGCAGACGAAAATCGTCCGCACGAATGCGAAGGCGCACGCTGACAACAGCGTCAGACTGGCTATCGCGTTGGCGGCCGTTGCGCTGCTGTGTGCGGCCGCGATGACCTGGGTGCTGACCCGCACGGTTCGCCGGGAAATCGGCGGCGACCCGAACGTCGCGCGCACGGCGCTAAAGGATCTGGCGCAAGGCGATCTGACGACAAAGCTTTCGCTCTATCCGGACGACCGCACGAGCATGATGGTGTCGCTCGATGCGATGCGGGTGAATCTGGCTGGTCTCGTTAGCAACATCAAGGCGACGGCCGAATCGATTTCAGGAACATCCGGCACGATTGCCGAGAGCAGTCTGAACTTGTCCCAACGGACCGATCAGCAGGCCGCTTCGCTTGAGGAAACGGCGGCCAGCATGGAACAGTTGACGACGACGGTGAAGCAGAACGTCGACCACGCGCGTGAGGCCACCACGCTGGCGGCAACGGCTGCCGACGTGGCCGACCGGGGCAACTCGGTGGTCCGCCGGATGCAGTCTACGATGGGCGACATCACCACCAGCTCAGACAAGATTGCCGATATCACATCGATGATTGAGGGCATTGCGTTCCAGACGAACATTCTCGCGTTGAATGCCGCGGTCGAGGCTGCGCGCGCGGGCGAACATGGCCGAGGTTTCGCCGTCGTGGCGACGGAGGTGCGAAGTCTCGCGCAGCGCGCCGGGAATGCGTCGAAGGACATCAAAAGCCTGATCGAGCGTTCATCGCAGACCGTTAAGGAAGGCATGGTTCACGCGGGGGAGGTCGCCCACGTGATGGGAGAGGTCGAGCAAGCGATTCGCCGGGTGGCGACGCTGAACGGCGAGATTTCGACTGCTTCGCACGAGCAGGGCAACGGCATCGAGCAGGTCAATCTTGCGATCGGTCAGATGGACCAGGTGACCCAGCAGAACGCGGCGCTCGTCGGTCACACTGCCCAGGCCGCACAATCGATGAACGAACAGGCCGCACAGCTCAAGCAAGTTACTGCCGTATTCCGGTTGCCTGCCTAGCGGCTTTGTGAGGCGTTCTGAAGGTACGTTGTCCTTCGATTAATGACGGATGCATTTGAACCTAGCGCGTGACTACCACCGTGCTCTCGGATTCATACGCGATTTGCACGTGATTATGGCGCTTGAGAGATTGCATCACTTTCACGAGTTCGGGGCGGCTGACCCGGACCGAATGCACCGTACCAGCCTTGTCCTCGACCGTGAGCAGGTTGAGCTTGCGATCGACGCCGGTGACTTCGGCCACGCCCCGGAAGACTCTGAGCGCCTGAAACTCCTCCTTTCCAGCGCCAGAGATATGCTGGGTCAGCGTGACCGTGCGGTTCAGGCGCGTGAGCGGTTCGCCCTTCGCGACGGACAGTTCGGTGACGTACGGCTCCAGATAGCGGGTCGTGACCTTGTCGCCGACCTTGACGGCGTCGAGCGCGTCCCGGTGATCTTTTGCGTCGAAACTCAGGTCGTCGTGGCCCGGAACAGTTACGACGATGATCGCGTTTTTCTGGTCGATCAGGCTGACGGTGCCGGTTTCGGTGTCGACCGACGCGCCGCTCGGGACGGCTTGCGAAGTCGCCGCTGGAACGGCGTCGTCCGCGCCACACTCGGGAATCCACGCGGCGGACAGGCCGAAAGCCGCAACAAGGCAAATACAGCGGTGGGTAACGCGATTGCGTGTATTCGATCGGAACGGCATGGCAGTCCTCTCGTGCGATCAGGTTGTTGTTCGATCAGTGTAGGTCTTTCAGGGGCATTTTCCTCCCCGGGGCCGTATCCATGGGCTATTGCGCTGACGAGGCGTCCATCGAATGATGATTCATCATGCCGGGATCGTGCCCTGCCATTGCGTCATGGCCATGATCGGACAGCTGTGCGTCGAACCAGTCATGCAGCGCGGCAACGAGGCGAGGCTCGTCCGAGCGATAGACGATTTCGCCGCCATTGGGCAAGTCGCCATAGCGAATTTTCAGTTCGCCCGGCTGAGCTTTACGCAGCACAGCCAGTCCCGGCATATCGTTGCCGTGGATCTGCTCCGGCGCCGCGAAATCGCCCGCCGAAAACTGCCGGGCGATCCCGGCCAGATGCCCGCGGATCAGGCTGACCTGCTTCGGGTCATGATGCTTCGTGACGACCTGCTGAATCCCACCGTCCGCAGTCTTCGTAAAGATGTGAGTGGTGGCCGTAAGGGAGAACGGCATCACCTGCGCACCGTGTTGTGCAACGTCCATCTGGTGTTGCGTAACTTCGGCGATGGCGGACGACGAAAGAACATAGGCACCGGGCAGGAAGGCGGCCCACACGACGATTACCGTGGCCAAGGGGCGTTTCATGGAGTCCTCCAATCGAGAGCGCGCTCGCAGTCTAACGCCGGCACCCGAACGTTAGCAAAGGCCGACATGCCATCGTAAGCTCTCCGGCAGATTCCAGATGCAAATCAGCTGCCCGAGCGACAGCGCTGCCGGAACCGCCGTTGGATTCTTTCTACGCGTTACGGGCCGCTTGAGACTATCCTTGTTTCACTTCTTTGGCTTCCAACAACGCCGACGAGGTCTTCAGCCCTCTTCAATAATGGCCCGCCCGGCAAGGGCAAATCCAACAGGAGAAAACCAAATGTCACGATCCATCTCGCAACGCGCTTTCATGGTGTTCAGTAGTTTGGCCTTGGCGGGTACGTTGACGTTGGCGCAAGCGGCGCCCGTCTCATTCAGTGTGCCGTTGACGGGCGCTCAACAGGTTCCACCGGTGACGACTCCGGGCAGCGGCAGCGCAAAGCTCACGTACGACTCCAGCACGCGGGTCGTAACCTGGGACATCAGCTTCAGCGGATTGACGAGTCCGACCACGATGGCGCATTTCCACGGACCCGCTGCGGCAGGTAAAAACGCGAGCCCGAAGGTCTGGATCTCGCAGAAAGGCGCCATGGAGGTGACAAGCCCGATGACCGGTCAGGCCACGCTATCTCCGGACGAAGCCAAGATGTTCGAAGCCGGTGACATGTACATCAACGTTCACACCAAGAACAATCCGGGTGGCGAGATTCGCGGCCAGGTGATGCCGCCGAACGGCAACTGAAGCAACCACCGTAGCCGCGCCCCGAGATCAGGCTTGCGGCACGCTCAGAGATAAGCCGCAAGCAGCATCACCACAGCGGTGCCGACGCCGAGTGCAAGCAGCGCCAGCAGCGCTGGCGTCTGCCGTGGCGCATCGATGGACGGGGGTAGCAGTTTGTAGCCGGTCAGCATCGGACGCAGCAGGTTGTGTCCCTTCGCTACTGCGTACAGTGCGATCACAAGCACGTGCAGCGCCACTGCGGCGAGCAGCACGTACCAAATGAGCCCGTGCAGGTCCGAAATTGCGTTGGCGAGCCATACCGGCACCCGTTCGCTCAACGGGCCTTCGTCGGCGATGTCATTGTTGACGTAGAGCCCGCTCAGCGTCTCGATCAGCAGCAAGGCGAGCAGCAACAGCACCATCCAGCCACCGGCCGCATTGTGACCTACCTGCACATCCGGCTCGCGATGAAACAGGCGCCGCAAATGGCGAAGCGCAGCCGCGGGTGATGCCACGAAACTGCGAAAGCGCGCGGTCTCACTGCCAAAGCAGCCCCACAGCAGCCGGAAAATGACCAATGCAAGCAGCGTCTCGCCGACCCGCACGTGCCAGAAGATCCAGTTCAGTTTCAGAGTGACATAAGCCGCCGTCACCAGCGCGACGACCAGCCAGTGAAACAGTCGCACCGGCGCGTCCCAGACCAGCACCGGGCGGGCCATTGGCTGTGTCGGCCGCTTGATAGGTTCGTGGGCATTCATTTGACTTGGAATTGGCGAGAGGGCGAACACGCGGCACGTTTCAGCGGCCCTAGACACAGCAGACTTGATAGTCAGCCTGGTTCCTTCCGCTTCTTCGGTTCTTCGGGCGGTCGTTCACTTCCGCGTTGCGCCGGCGCCCGTGTACACGCATCCGGTGGTGTGACATAGGGCACGTCGTTGCAGCAACACGCGTAGACGGGAAATCCGTAGGCGTTCGTGCGAACAATGGTAGTTGGCCCGTGCAGCGGGCACACCGCGTTCATGTCACCTCCTGAAAATCGACGTCGACACGGTGATATCGTACGCCCGGCTCGTCAGCTTGGCGCGGATGCAAGCGAGCTGCCGCGGGGAGCGATCGCCGTCACTCGGCAACCCGGCGAACCGGTTCACGCATACCGCGCAAGAAACATATCCGCTGCCGCTTCGGCGATCCGCTTTTGCTCCCTGGCATCGAGCGGCACTTGTCCCATCGCCACTTGCGGCCAGAAAGCAAAACCCTTCACGAGCACCTGCAACTGCAGCGCCGCGAAGGCAGGATCATCGGTCTTGATGCGGCCGTCCGCGGCAGCTGCCCGGACCCACGCCGTCAGATCTTCCTCGCGCTCCCCCATGCGAGCGACCATCTCCCGTGCGCGTTCCGGCGAATGTATGCCAGCCGCGATCGCCACTCGTGCAAGCGATAAAAAGGACTCGTCGTGCATCAGCCGCAGCTTGCGTTCCAGCAGATCGAGCAACTGTGCGCGCAAGGGCTGGTCGGCACGATAAGAGGGCGCATCGCCGTCGTGACTCGCGTCCCACAACTGCTGGAGAATCGCCGCGAACAGCGCTTCCTTGCTGGGGAAGTGGTTATAGACCGTGCGCTTCGAGACGTTCGCGCTGGCGGCGATACGGTCCATGCTGGTCGCGTCGTAGCCGGCCGCGAGGAATTCCTCGATCGCGGCGCCGACGATCGCGACGCGCTTGCGGTCGGTCAGACGTTGTTGGGGGGCACTGGATTCCATACAAAGATTTTACACTGGGCAGTTTACTTTTCTTGAAAATAAACTACACTGCCGAGTGTACATTTCTCCGGAAGGCCAACTTCATGACGTCGCTTCCCGCCCTTGTCCACCGTATGCTCGGCGTAAGCGCCGCGCGACGTAGCCGTGCGATGTTCAACCTGTCGCCGCAGCACGACGGCGAGCGCTTCCGCAATGTCAAACCGCGTCCGACGGAAGGCCTGCGCAAAGCGCTCGGTCTCGTGTGGACGGTGTTGTTCAACAAGCCGCGCGGCACCGTGCCGACCGACTCGTTGCCCGTTGAGACGCTCACGCGCGAGCAACTCGACGCGGCGCCCGACCGCAGCCTGTACCGGCTCGGTCATTCGACGATGCTGCTGAAGTTGCGCGACAAGTTCTGGCTGACTGATCCCGTGTTCGCCGAGCGGGCCTCTCCATTCCGCAATCTCGGTCCGAAGCGCTTTCACGCGCCGCCGATCGCGCTTGCCGATTTGCCGCCACTGCACGGCGTGATCCTGTCGCACGATCACTATGACCATCTCGACCGCGAAACCGTCATCACGCTGGCGCAGCGCACCGAGGTGTTTCTGACGCCGCTTGGCGTCGGCGATCGGCTGATCGAATGGGGCATCGACGCGGCGAAGGTACGGCAGTTCGACTGGTGGGAGGGCACAGAGGTCGAGGGCATCCAGTTCACCGCGACGCCCGCGCAGCACTTTTCCGGGCGCAGCCTGTTCGACGGCAACCGCACGTTGTGGGCGTCGTGGGTGATCGTCGATGACGATCTGCGCGTTTTCTTCAGCGGCGACACCGGCTACTTCGATGGTTTCAGCACGATCGGCGAGCGCCTCGGACCATTCGACGTCACGTTGGTCGAAACCGGCGCGTACGATGCGATGTGGCCGTACGTTCATATGCAGCCTGAAGAAACCGTGCAGGCGCACATCGACCTGCGCGGCCGCTGGCTCGTGCCGATTCATAACGGCACGTTTGACCTCGCGATGCACCGCTGGCAGGAACCGTTCGAACGGGTGACGGGGCTCGCGCTTGCGCGCGGTGTCGCGCTGTCGACACCGCGCATGGGCGAGCGGCTCGATCTGAACGCGGTGCATCGCGGTGAACGCTGGTGGCGCGACGTCGCGGAAACGGTTGCCGCGCCGAAGGCTTCGTGGCGGTTGTGCGCGTCGCGCCAGATGGGGGAAGGGGAGGCTTCCTGAGGTGGTTGGTGTGGTAACTGCGCGGCTCAGGTGCTTTGCCGATCGACGATCGTAAATCCGGTATCGATCCTGACTTCTGATTGGGTTTTGCCACGGAGCGCGTCAGCAGAAAGCCGCCCTATCAGCGCCTGCGCTGTCTTCATGCCGATGATCGCGCCGTCGATGCGAACCGTGGACAAGGCCGGGTACACATGCGCCGCCGTACTCAGATCGCCAAAGCCCATCACCGCGATGTCGCGAGGGACGTTCAGTCCACGGCTGGCCGCCTCCGCGAGAACACCTTGCGCAAGCGTGTCGGAACTGCACACCACGATTTCGGGCGCAGAGGCGGCCAGCAGCCGGCTGACCCCTTCGCGGCCGGCTTGCAAAGTCGCCGGCGCCGGGAGTACTTCGAATGAAGGCTCCGCGATGCCCAGCCTCGCCAGCTCGCTCTTGAGACTTTCGCAACGTCGCAGGCCGCGTGGGTCATCGACGGAGACAATCCCGAATTTCCGATAGCCTTTTTGTACGAGATGTTGAGCGACTTCTTTTCCGACCTGCTCGTGCGAGAAGCCGATCACCATGTCGATCGGTCTGTCGGTGAGATCCCAGATTTCGACAACCGGGATCCTCGCTTTTGAGAGCCGCTCTACCGTGGACGCAGTGTGACTCGTCCCGGCGAGCACGATGCCATCCGGCCGCCGACCAAGGAGCGCCTCGACCAGTGCCTCCTCACGTGCCGTCGAATACGCGGTGAGACCCAGCAGGATCTGATAACCCGACGACGTCAGCCCATCCATGAGGGCCTGGACGGTGTCCGCAAAGATCGAGTTGGCGATCGTGGGGAGCAGGATCGCGACCAGCCGGCTGCGATTGCTTGCCAGTCCGCCCGCGAGCATGTTGGGAACATATCCGGTGGCGCGCACCGCATCGAGAACCTTTTTCTGCGTATCGCTGCGCACCAGTTCCGGACGGTGAAGCGCACGCGATACGGTCATCGGTGCGACGCCCGCTACCCGTGCCACATCGATCAGCGTGACGCTTTCCCCGCCGACGCCCGACGCCGGAGCATCTTCTGCCTGCTGACTTCTTCTCGCCATTTTCCGCGTAACCCCATCGGCGTATTCGTGCCGCCTTACAAGATAGTTTTCACGCTGCAAGGTGACACGCAGCGTGCAAATTAGATCATGAACCCGCACGACTGACGACGCATGAGCAGGACCTTTGGCAGACACCTCAGTGTAAACCATGATGATTGCGCAATCATCTTCGCTTGAATGATTGCGCAATCATTGTATGATCGAGTCCAGGGTCGATCTCGAGATGCCGTTCACACACGAGTTGCGGCCGACGCTCAAACGCCGTAACAGATCAAGGAGACAGGACAGTGGGAACGAACGCCGCCAGACGGACGAACGTGCGATGGTTCATCCTCGCGATGATCTTCATCGTCACCGTATTCAACTACGTCGACCGCGCGACGTTGTCGATCGCGGCGCCCAGCATGCGTCACGAACTGGGTTTCGACGCGCTCACCATGGGCATTGCGTTTTCGGCCTTCGGTTGGGCTTATACGGCCATGCAGATCCCGGGAGGCATGATCCTCGACCGGTTTGGTGCCCGGGTCGTGCTCGGTCTAAGTCTCATCGTCTGGTCGGCACTCACGTTTTTGCAAGGGTACGTTCACCTGTTCGCGTCCGCGTTCGCAGCGCTGTTCGCGCTGCGTTTCCTGATGGGTGTCGCGGAGTCCCCCGCATTTCCGTGTAACAGCCGGCTGACGGTGATGTGGTTTCCGAACGCGGAACGTGGGCTCGCCACCTCGATTTTCCAGCTCGCGCAATATTTCGCGCTTGCCGTCTTTACCCCGGTCATGACCTACACGGTCAGCCGTTGGGGTTGGCACTACGTGTTCTTCTCGACCGGCGCGATCGGGGTGCTGCTCGGGGTGTGGTGGCTGAAAGCCGTTCGCGAACCCCAGCGCGATCATCGCGTGAATGCGGCGGAGCTGGAGTACATCTCGGCGGGTGGCGGACTCCCTGCGATGGGCGACAGCCCGCGGCCATTCAAATGGACAGAGGTCCGCTCGATCGTGGCCAACCGGATGATGATCGGCGTCTACATCGGGCAGTTTTGCCTGACATCGATGACCTGGTTTTTCCTGACCTGGTTTCCGACCTACCTGATCGAAGCGAAGGGCATGTCGATCCTCAAGGTCGGCGTGGCCGCGGCGATACCGGCCGTCGCGGGGTGCCTCGGCGGCCTGGTCGGCGGCCTGTGGTCGGATCGCATGCTCCGGCGTGGCTTCAGCCTCACCGCGGCGCGCAAGACACCGATCATTAGCGGCCTCGTGTTGTCGAGCACGATTGTCGTGGCGAACTATGTTCACTCGACCACGATTGTCATCCTCGTGATGTCGCTTGCTTTCTTCGCCAAGGGCGTCGGCAATCTTGGATGGTGCATCGTCGGCGACGTTTCGCCGAAGCACGCGATGGGCATCAGCGGCGGCATTTTCAATCTCTGCGGCAATCTCGCCAGTATCGTCACGCCGCTGGCGATCGGCTGGATGATCAAGAGCACCGGTTCGTTCGAAGTCGCCCTGACCTATATCGCGGCGCTGTCGCTGCTCGGCGCTTTCTCTTATCTATTCATTGTCGGCAAGCTCACACGCATTGAAGCGGAGGAGTCCGAAGAGACTACGCCACGCGACGTTCCTGCCGCCGTCCTGAATCCTCGTCACGGCAGTTGAAGCCGTGCATCAATCCCTCTTTTGCAAAGGACAACGTTCATGAACGCTACCGGCTCTCCTGTTTCCGGCGCTTCCAACGACCAGATCAGGTGGATTCGCCTCGCCTCGACTTATCTTCCGCTAGCCAATCCGATCAGCGATGCCAAAGTCCTGACCGGCCGACAAAAGCCGATGACGGAAATCGCCATTCTCTTTGTCGAGATCGAAACTGCCGACGGTCATCGCGGCCTCGGCTTCAGCTACTCGAAGCGCGCCGGCGGTCCTGGCCAGTTTGCGCATGCGAAGGAAATCGCGCCGGCGCTGCTGGGTGAAGACCCGAGCGACATCGCCCGACTGTGGGACAAGCTCGCCTGGGCGGGCGCCTCGGTGGGCCGCAGCGGGATGGCGGCGCAGGCAATCGGTGCCTTCGATGTCGCGCTATGGGACATCAAGGCAAAACGCGCGAATCTGTCGCTCGCCAAACTGCTTGGCGCACATCGCGACTCGGTGCGTTGCTATAACACGTCCGGCGGTTTTCTCCATACGCCGCTCGATCAGTTGCTGACCAACACGGACGTGTCGCGCGAGAAGGGTATCGGCGGCATCAAGCTCAAGGTTGGTCAGCCCGACTGCGCGCTGGATATCCGCCGCGTCGAGACCGTGCGCAAACACCTGGGAGACAGTTTCCCGCTGATGGTCGATGCGAACCAGCAATGGGACCGGCCTACCGCGCAGCGCATGTGCCGCACGTTTGAACAGTACAACCTGATCTGGATCGAGGAGCCGCTCGACTGCTACGACGCCGAAGGCCATGCGGCGCTCGCCGCGCAGTTCGACACGCCGATTGCGACGGGCGAGATGCTCACCAGCGTGTCGGAGCACTGGGAGTTCATTCGCCTTCGTGGTGCTGACTATCTGATGCCGGATGCGCCTCGCGTCGGCGGCATCACGCCGTTTCTCAAGGTGGCGGCACTCGCGGACCATGCGGGCTTGATGCTCGCGCCGCACTTCGCGATGGAGCTTCACGTCCATCTTGCTGCCTGCTACTCGCGCGAGCCGTGGGTAGAACACTTCGAATGGCTCGAACCGCTGTTCAACGAGAGGCTCCAGACCCGCGACGGCCGGATGATCGTGCCCACGCGTCCGGGGCTGGGGTTGACGCTCAGCGAGCGCGTCGCCGGGTGGACCAAGGAGGAAACGGAAGTAGGGCGCCGCGCTTAAGGGTTGATTGGCCGAGGGGCCGTGCCATTCAACGGCGGGGCTTTTCCCGCTACTGGAATCCACATCGCCACAGAAGCGGTGCAACCGTATTCAGCGCGGCGCCGTCGGTGAGCCGGTCGCCGCGCTGATCTTCAGGAGACGACGATGATTACTCGTCAGAGATGGTGGAGTATCGGTGGAAGCCTGCTGCTAGGTCTCTTCGTGGCGTATCTCGACCGCACGGTACTTTCGGTGGCATTGCCGTCCGTTGCGCGGGATCTGGGCTTCGCTGGGCCACGCATGGCGATCACATCCAGTTGGGCGCTTACCGCTTTCCTGATCGGCTACGCAGTGGCCAATGTGCTGGGCGGGATTCTCACGCGTAAATGGGATCCGAAGCACGTTGCCATCTGGACTTTCACTCTGTGGTCGTTAGCGACTTTGTTCGTGGGTTTCACAAGTTCCGTCGCTGTTCTGCTGGTCTGCCGCGTCTTGCTTGGAATCGGCGAAGGGGTGTACTGGCCGCAGCAGTCCCGCTTCGCGAAGGCCTGGTTCGCACCCGCGGAGCGGACCAAAGCCAATGCCGTGATCCAGTATTACGGGCAGTTCCTCGCGCTGGCGATCGGCTTTGCGTTTCTGACGCCGATCTATCACGCGTTCGACTGGCGAGTATTGTTCTTCCTGACCGGCGGTCTGGGACTTGTGGTGATCGTCCCTCTCTATGTCGTCAAACTCAAGCCGGAATCGGAAGCGCCGTATCCGCCGCCATCGCGCGGAGCGGTGGCGGCACGGCTCACACTTGCTTCGCTCGGGGGGCCATCTTTCTTCCTGCTGCTATTCAGCTACGTGATGCAAGGCATGCTCTTCTGGGGCGTGACACTGTGGATTTCCCTTGCCGTGCGTTCCGTGGGCTTTACCGGCGCATCTCAAGGTTTTGCGAGCGCGCTCCCGTACGTCGCGGCAGTTGTGTTCGCGCCATTCATGGCCTGGATCAGCGACCGAACCGGCCGACGGGTGACCATCGCCGCCTTGGGTCTGATTCTCCCAGGACTGTTACTGATGTTATTGCCGTTGGTCTCGAGCGGCTACGCCAAGCTCGCTCTTATCACGCTCGCGCTCGGGTACTTCGCAAGTAGCTACACGCCGAATATCTGGTCGATTCTGCAAGCTTCGGCCGAGCCGCAGGCGGTGGGTTCTGCCGCCGGCATGATGAACGGAATCGGCGCTGGCGGCGGTGGAACGCTCGCGGGTTTCCTCGTCGGGCTGATCAATGCCGCTACCGGTTCCTATATGTTGGGCTTCGAAATTCTAGGTCTGCTGGCGCTCCTCGGCGGTGGATCGCTGCTGCTTTACGGGCGCATGGCTGCGAACCGGAAAGCGCTCGATGCGACTGACGCGCAAGTGGCCGTGCCTGGGGCAAGCTGATCCGGAATCTGTGCGGCGTTTGAGGTTCTGCTGACAACATGGGGCGCGTGATCGTCGATCTCGGTGTTAATTCTTGAGGTCAGCGAGAATGCGTTCCGCGAGAAAATCGCACGGAGGCCGTTTCGACGCGGCACTTCGCGCCAGCACGACTTCGAGCGTGCCGATTTCCGGCAGGCCGTTCGCGGCGCCCAACAGCGAGAAGTGAGCCGGTACCGCGCACTTTGCCAAAGGGGTTACCGCCAGTCCGGCCTCGGCCATCGTCAGCAGGCCCAGCAGACTCGGACTTTCATACGACGTCCGATACGTGATGCGCGCTCGCTCCAGACTTCGTATGGCTTTCTCTCGTGCGACGCTGCCGGGTAAAAACACGGCGATGGGCAAGGGTCTTTCGCGCCAGATCTCGGTCGCCCCTGGCGCCGCGGCCCACACCATGGGTTCGTGACGCAGGAATTCCCCATGCAAGCCTTTCACGCGCGTCGCGCAGACCAGGTCGACGGTACCGTCCTTCAACATGGGTTCGAGAGCAACGCTTGGCAGCCCCACCACCTGAATCTCTACCTTGGGATAGGTCGCCGAGAATTTCTTGAGGATGGGTGGGAACAGCGACGTCGCATAGTCGTCCGGCACGCCGATGACCACGCGTCCGGTCACGTCGGGCCGTACCACCGCAGCCCACGCCTCGTCACGCAGCGCGATCATCCGTCGTGCGTAGGTCAACAGCATTTCGCCGTCCTGCGTGGGCACCACGCTGCGTGGCTTGCGAACGAAAAGCGTCTTGCCGAGCGCCGTCTCGAGCGTCTTGATCTGCATGCTCACCGCCGATTGCGAGCGATGCACGACTTGCGCCGCACGACTGATCGTGCCGGTGTCCGCAACCGCGATGATCATCGACAGCACGTCCAGATCGAGCGCCTTCATTTCCGTTGTCATGATCGGTGGTATCAGAAAAATAGATTGATCCCATCAATATTATGCGATTTTCTTTTGTCAGCCCACCATCGATAGTGTCGGCAAAAAGGAGCGCAGTGATGAATGCACGTATTAGCCCATCGATTCTCGCCACGGCCTATGGCTCGTCTGCGCCATCGTTTGTGACCACCGCATCGAGTCTTACCGTACCGTATGTCGAGTGTGGGCGTGGCGAGCCCATGGTGTTCGTGCACGGCTCGCTGTGTGACTATCGCTATTGGGACGCCCAGATGGCCTCCCTTTCGGGTCGCTTTCATTGCTTCGCTCCGAGCTTGAGCCACTACTGGCCCGAGATCGACGCGTTTGGGCGCAGCGACTTCAGCTGGGAAGCGCACGTCGAGGAGATCGCCGGATTCATCACGGCGCTCGACCTTGCTCCCGTTCATCTGGTCGGTCACTCACGCGGCGGTTGCGTGGCTTTCCATCTCGCACGCGAATATCCGCGCCTTGTGAAAACGCTGACGCTAGCGGATCCCGGCGGACCGCTGCAAACCGAATCGAGGGGGCAGCCCGCGTTCATGCCGCCGGCGACCAACGTCCTGCGAGCGCGTGTCGCGGAACTGATCGAGCGGGGCGAGTTCGACGCGGGCTTGTCGATGTTCGTGGATTCCGTGAGCATGCCGGGGTTTTGGAGCAAAAGCCCGGAGAGTTTTCGCCGCATGGCGCTCGACAACGCGCTCACGCTGCCCAAGCAGTTGCTCGATCCGCTTCCTGCCTATACGCCGGAAGCAGCGCGCGACATCAAGTGCCGCACGTTGTTGATCGATGGCCAGAAAAGCCCCCGTATGTTCCGCAATACAGTCGACAAGCTGGAACAGTGGATCGAGTTTGCCGAACGCGAAACGATCGGCGGGGCGTCGCATGGAATGAACGTCGCGAGACCGGATGCATTCAACCGGGCGGTCGCTGCTTTCGCGGCGTAGCCCGGCTGAAGCATCCAACCCCTCTCAGTGTTGAGACACGGCCAGCAAGGTATCGATCTTGTCATCCTGGGCCAATAGCTCGGCCGCTGTGCTCGCATGAATGACCGAGCCGCGCTCGAGCACCACGGCGTTGTGCGTGATGCTCAGGGCCTTGCGGGCGTTCTGCTCGACGAGAATCACCGAGAGGCCTTCGTCGCGGATGATGTCCGAGAGGATGCGCATCAAGTCCT
This sequence comes from Paraburkholderia sp. HP33-1, assembly GCF_021390595.1. Lineage (NCBI taxonomy): Bacteria > Pseudomonadati > Pseudomonadota > Betaproteobacteria > Burkholderiales > Burkholderiaceae > Paraburkholderia > Paraburkholderia sp. HP33-1. The sequence goes on from NZ_JAJEJR010000003.1 coordinate 765,067, forward strand.
GCACGATGATGGGCGCGAGGCCTTCGAGCGGTTCGTCGAGCAGCAGCACCTTGGGATTGAGCATCAGCGCGCGGCCGATCGCCAGCATCTGCTGCTCACCGCCCGAGAGCTGGTTGCCCATGTTCGCGCGGCGCTCCTCCAGGCGAGGGAACATCCTGTAGATTCGAGCCAGATCCCAGGGGCCGGGCACGGCGATCGCGGTCAGGTTCTCTTCGACCGTCAGCGACTTGAAGATATTGCGTTCCTGCGGCACCCAGCCAATGCCGGCCAGGGCGCGCTGGTGCGGCTTGAATCCGGTGACGTCCTTGCCATTGAGCCAGACCCGCCCGCTGAAACGATTCGTGTGGCCGACGATGGTGTTGATCAGCGTGGTTTTACCGGTGCCGTTGCGGCCCAGCAGCGCCAGCGCCTGGCCTTGACCCAAGGCCAGATCGATGCCCGTCAGGATCTTGGCCTCGCCGTAACCCGCTACGATTCCTTCCAGCTTCAACAATTCAGACATATTCGCCTCCAGCCAACTCCTCGCCCAGATACACAGCCTTCACGCGAGGGTCGCGGGCGATGTCGGCGCATGCGCCTTCCGTCAGCAGGCCGCCGCTCACCAGCACCGAAATGCGGTCGGCGAAGCTGAACACCAGGTCCATGTCGTGCTCGATCAGCACAATGGTCACGTCTTCGGGCAATGCGGCGACCGTGTTGAGAATCTCGCGGCGTTCGCCGTCGGGAACGCCGGCCACTGGCTCGTCCAGTAGCAGCACCCGCGGCTTTGCCGCCAGTGCCAGCGCGATTTCAAGCAGGCGCTGCTTGCCGTAGGGCAGCACGTGAGTTTCGCGATGCATGACGTCGGTCAGCCTGCACTGATCGAGCAGCGAAGCGACCTCGTCCATGACTTCGCCGCGATGACCCAGCGCGCGCCAGAAGCGAGCGCCGAGACCATCACGTTCGGAGATGGCCACGGACAGCGATTCGGCGGGCGTCATCTCCTTGAAAAGCTGATTGATCTGGAACGTGCGGACGAGGCCCGCGCGGGCCCGCTTGTGCACGGACAGCGAGGTGATGTCCTGGCCTTCGAGCTCGATACGGCCCGAAGTCGGCGTCAACACGCCGGTCAGCTGATTGATCAGCGTCGTCTTGCCGGCGCCGTTGGGGCCGATCAGGGCCTGGCGAGCACCTTTCTCGACCGTGATCGACACGTCGTTGGTGGCGACGAGGCCGCCGAAGCGCTTGACCAGATTGAATGTCTGCAGTGCGATCGTCATGCTTTGCTCCCGCTGCGACGGAACCACGTCCAAGGACGCACGAGCCGCTCGTGACCGACGATCACGATGATCACCAGCAGCAGGCCGATCCAGAACTGCCAGTATTGCGGCGTGATGTCCGACAGCCAGTCCTGCATGAACCTGAACACGACTGCGCCGATGATGCCGCCATAGAGATAGCCCGCACCGCCGATCATCAGCATGAGCAGCACGTCGGCCGAGCGGTGGAAGTCGAGCACGTCGAGCGATGCGAAACCCGTGGTCTGCGCGAGCAGGGCACCGGCCACGCCGGCGTAGGCGGCGCTCAGCGTGTACACGGCGGTGCGGCGCAGGTTGACCGGCACGCCCATCGCTGCCGCGCGAAGCGGATTCTGGCGGATCACTTGCAGCGACATGCCGAACGGCGACTTGACCACGGCGCGCGCGACGACGAACAGCACGAACAGCGTGACGATCGAGTAGGTGTAGGCCACCTTGCCGAACAGGTCGAACTCGAAGTGCCCGAAGAGCGGCACCATCGGCACGCCCGTCATGCCGTCAGCCCCGCCGGTGAGCCAGCCCAGCTTGTTGGCCAGTTCATGCAGGATGGAAGCCACGCCTAGCGTGACCATCAGGCGCGTGAGATCCGAACCGCGCATCACCAGCACGCTGGTGACGAGGCCCGCAAGCGCCGCCACCCCGCACGAGATCAGCATGCCCAGCAGCGGATCGAGATTGAAGTACTTGGCCAGCAACGCAGCCGAATAAGCGCCGAGACCGAAAAAGGCTGCATGGCCCAGCGAGACGATCCCGGTGTAGCCGAGGATCAGGTCCAGCGATACCGCGAACAACGCGAGGATCGCCATCTCATTGAGCAGCAGGTAGTTATTCAGCGGTATCAGGCAGGCGCCCAGGGCCGCGATCCAGAAAATGATTTCCGCGGGGCGCCAGCGTGACCACTGCCTGCCCATGCTGCGGACGTTGGGTGCAATCGTCGATGCACCCATTTCGTTAGAAGTTGCCGACTTCATTTGCCCCCCGCCCTGACGAATAGACCTTGTGGTCGCCACATCAGGGTGATGATCATGACGCCGTAAATGATGAACGCCCCCAGATCGGGGATGTAGTACTTGCCTGCCACGTCGGCGATGCCCAACAGCAGCGAGGCCAGCAGCGGACCGGTCAGCGAGGTCGTGCCGCCCACCGCGACCACGACCAGGAAATAGATCATGAACTTGAGCGGGAAGATCGGATCGAGGCCCAGCATGTTCGCGCCCAGCGCGCCGCCGAGGCCCGCGAGGCCTGAGCCGAATGCGAAGGTGGTCAGAAACACAAAGTTGATGTTGATGCCGAGGCCGCTCGCCGCGCGCGGATCATCGACCGATGCACGCAGGCGGCTGCCGAAGCGGGTTCGGGTGAGGATCAGCTGGAGCGCAATGACGAGTACCACGCAGACGAGGATCACGAACAACCGGTAGTAGCCGATGCCGATGCCGGCGAACACCGTGCGGCCCTGGAGCCATTGCGGCAGGTTCAGGAACTGCTGGCTCGAACCCATGAAGTAGTCGACCGTCGCCATGACCATGAAGGTCAGGCCGATCGTGAACAGCACCTGGTTGAGCTCGGATTGCCCGTAGACGCGCTTGTAGAGCGTGCGTTCGAGAATGCCGCCAAGTACGGCGGACGCGACGAACGCAAGGGGCAATGCGCAGAAGAAGGGGACGCCGAGACGCGACATGGCGAGCACGGTGGCGTAGCCGCCCACCATGGCGAAGGCACCGTGCGCGAGGTTGACGAAATTCATCAACCCCAGCGTGATGGCCAGACCGCTCGCCAGCACGAACAGAAGCATGCCGTAGGCAATGCCGTCGAAGAGAATGGTTAGCATGAATTTTTACCGCCAGAACGCCGCGCCCCTGGCAGTGCGAGGGGCGCGGCGGGCAAGTCGAAGTATCTGGATACCGCCTGATTTGCTTTAACGAAGTTATTTGATCTTGGCGGGATCCTTGACGGCCTCGACCTTGTCGAATGACACGTTGAACAGCTGGTTGTTCACGCGTTCCGTCCGGGTGATGTAGACGTTCTGGATCATTTCACGCGTCTGCGGATCGAGTTCCACCGGGCCGCGCGGGCTGTTCCATTTCTGCCCCTTCATGGCTGCCAGCAATTTGTCGCCGCTGGTGTCGCCCTTGGTGGCTTGCAGCGCCGCGTAGATCAGGTGCATGCCGTCATAGGCGCCGACGCTGTGGAAGTTCGGGCGCATGCCGGGGTTGGCTTTTTCGAAAGCAGTAACGTAGGCGTGGTTCTCGGGATTGTCGAGCGCAGCCGTGTAGTGCATCGATGTCACCGCGCCCAGCGCGACGTCACCCATGGCGTTCAGGATGTCGTCGTCCACCACGTCGCCGGTACCGATCAGTTTGATGCCCTGTTTGCTCAGGCCTCGCTCGGCGAACTGCTTCATGAACACGGCGCCGGCGCCGGACGGCACGAAGATGAACAGCGCGTCAGGCTTGAGGTCGGCGACCTTCTGCAGGAACGGCGAAAAGTCCGGGTTGGCGACCGGCACGCGCAGTTGCTCGACGACGTTGCCGCCCTCCGCTTCGAAGACCTTCTTGAAGGAGTTCTGCGCGTCGATGCCGGGACCGTAGTCGGCCACCAGCGTGACCACCTTCTTGATTCCGTTCTTCGGCGCCCAACGGGCGATGCCCAACGTGTTCTGCGGCAGCGTGAAGCCCGAGCGCACGATGTAAGGCGACTGCTCCGTGACCATCGCGGTGGCCGCGGCCATCACGACCATCGGCACCTTCGCCTGGGTCGCGAGCGGAGCGGCGGCGAGTGCCAGCGGGGTCAGCCCGAAGCCGGCCAGCACGGAGACGTGATCCTTGACGATCAGCTCCTGCGCAAGGCGCTTGGTGGTATCCGGAACGTTGGTGTCGTCCTTCAGAATGACTTCGATTTTCTTGCCCGCGACAGTGTCGCCATGCTGGGCGATATACAGCTTGACCGCCGCGTCGATCTGGCGCCCCGTGGAAGCGAACGGGCCGCTCATTGGGACGATGAGCCCGACCTTGACCACATCGTCCGCATGGGCGACCACGCTCGAACCTGCCAGCATGAGTGCGGCCGCGGCTTTAAGCAAAGTGCGCTTTTTGTTTTGCATTCGATTTCCTTGCTAGTAACCCACGTAACAACGTTGAAAATCGGACCCCTCGTTCCTGTCTGTGAGAACACGGTGAACGGGATCCGGCGTAACGGTTTGCACACCCTAAGCCGGGGTTTGGCTGGTCGGTTGGGGGCAGGGGCGGTCACGGCGAATGCCGCGCTGAGCCCGCCAGTGGCTATTGGCCGTGCTGTATCTTTTCGCGGGGACTGTGGACGGGATGGACATAGCCGTCACGGGATCGGTGCGCTCGCCCGAGGACCAACGTTAGAGCAGGCCGGGCGGATAAGGCGTTGACGTTAATCATCTTGCATCCGAACATCTTTTAGTCCCCTCTACGGAGGCCTCTCGATTGTGGTCCGCTCGCCTGCGATCCCGTCCGGCCATGCCGGCGGCGCAGGTATCTGTTCGCTTCTGCGAGCGCTTTTTCGACACGCCGATGTGACGGTCGCCCCTTCGCTGCAGAAGACGTCACGCGCCGTCTTGCGCGCGAATCCGCACCCAGCACGATAAGCACGCGCGCCGCGGGTTGAAAGAGCGGGTTAACCACATACGCAATATTCTGCTTGCGTCGCGCATTGGTGAACGCGCCCGCGCGCCCTGGCGATGGTCTCCCGCGGAACCTCGCAACGGCAGGCCTTGGCGAACCTCGCGAGTCAGGCATCAGGAGCGCTTCTGAGGATGTCTCGCGTCGACCCCGATAAGCAGATTCGATACCCCTGGAAAGAAATCGCAACCCTTTGAGGTGGCTATCCGGTAGTACCCGCCAAACTATGCTTGCGAAGTTGTGGCGGCTGAGTCCCAGGCCCATCACGATGCTGCATTGACACCGGAGCTACGGCAGCCTTCGAGCTGGTTAGGGGGCTGTAAGAACGACAGCGTATTTTACGGTCTTGCGTTCAGGAATCGAGCACGCATCGTCGCGGCGTTATCCGCTTCAATCCGAAGGGGTTAGAGGGTTGTGTCCCGTCTCTATACGGGCAATGGCAATGGCTGACGAACCAGATAAGGCAGTGTAATGAGCACTCAAAATGCCCCGCTCGACCTCGCGGTCGAGTCGAGTAAAACAGTGACGCGTCGAAACGCCGGTTTCGACGCGTTGCGGGCTTGCCTGACGTTGCTGGTCGTATTTCATCACTGCGCAATTACCTACGGCGCGATCGGCGGGTGGTATTACCACGAGGTAGCCCCGAATAAATCCGTCGAATCCGTGGTGTTGGTGCTCTTCTGCACGATCAATCAGGCGTTCTTCATGGGTCTGTTTTTTTTCCTGGCGGGCCTCTACACGTCAAGATCCATTGATCGCAAGGGGCCGGGCCGTTTCGTGGCCGACCGCTTTCTGCGGCTTGGCGCTCCCTTACTCGTGTACGGTTTTCTGATCGGACCCGCGACAATCGCATTAGCACAGGTAGGCCAAGGCCATTCGTTCGTTGGCACGCTGCTCTATCTTTGGCGATACGGTACTTTCGAAAACGGACCCATGTGGTTTGCCCAGGCCTTGTTGATCTTCAGTGTGGCTGCCGCGCTTTGGAGCACTGCATTCTCGCGCCCCAGGAATTACTCAACAGACCGGCCGGTTCGGGAACGATTCCCGTCCAATAAGACGCTGGCCGGTGCGGCGTCGCTCACTGGTATCGGGGCGCTGGCATTGCGGTCCAGATGGCCCGTGGGGGTCAACGTATGGGGTCTTCAACTCGGGTACTTTGCCAGCTATGTCGTGTTATACGCAGCAGGTTGCCATACAGCCCGCTCGCGTTGGATCGAACGTTTGCCGGAACGGCAAGTCGGGCTATGGTGGCGCGTTACCCTGATGACGTTACCTATATTGCCGCTTGTCTACTTTATTGGCCGGTACTTTCCTGAACTGCGCGGTCGTCCGCTCGCAATGGTCTACGCGTTTTGGGAGCCATTTGTCGCCTGGGGAACGATCTTGTTCCTTGCAAGAAATTTCCAACAACGCTTCGACAGACTGGTTGGCGTGTGGCAACCGCTGTCGCGACGTGCCTACACGATCTACATTATTCATCCGCCCGTACTGGTAGCCGTCGCGTTGGCGTGGAGAAACGTACCGGCAGCGCCTTTCCTGAAGTTCGCAATCACGGGTAGCCTCGCTTGCGCGCTGTGCTATCTGATTGCTGGACTTTTGCTTCGATTGCCCAAACTGGCATCGGTGTTGTGAAGGATGGGCCGCCGCTCGCGAATCGCTTGTTGATGGCGCAGGCGGTGTCAGTCACGATCCGGCTGCTGACCCGGCAATCGTAAAAAGGCGCACGGCTTCATCAAGGACATGAGCCGAGTCGACCAGCCGCTGCGAGGTGGCCGCCGCTTGCTCCACGAGCGCGGCGTTTTGTTGGGTCGCGCTATCGAGGTGGGTGATTGCCTGATTCACTTGCGTGATGCCCTTGGCCTGCTCGTCGCTTGCATTGGAGACATCGTCGATGATGGTGAGTACGCGTCTGACCGTCTCGTCAATCACTTTCATCTGCGACGCGGTACGGTCGATCAGTTCCGTTCCTTGCGAGACTTCCGCGACGGTCAGATCCACCACGGACTTGATCTGCTTCGCAGACTCCGCGCAACGTTGCGCCAACATGCGGACTTCGGTGGCGACGACCGCGAACGATCGACCGGCATCGCCAGCACGGGCGGCTTCAACGGCCGCGTTCAATGCAATGATGTTGGTCTGAAAGGCGATTCCATCAATCACGCCTGTGATATCGGCAATACGCTTCGACGCCGATGTGATGCCGGACATGGTGCGCTCAACGTGACCCACGATCTCACCGCCAAGCGCCGCGGCGTCCTGCGCCTCCCGGGCAAATCCGAGCGCAGACGCGGCTGCGTCTGCATTGGCTTTAACGGTCGTGGTGAATTGCTCCATTGTCGCTGCCGTTTCCTCGAGCGAGGCGGCTTGCATTTCAGTGCGACGTGCCAGATCGGCATTGCCGCTCGACATTTCGCGAGCGGCGTCGACCACCTGGCCAATCTGCCCTCGCACGTCCAGCACGATGGCTCCAAGGTTCGCCTTGAGTTGGTTCAGGGCGCTCTGCACATCTGCGAAATCGCCGTTCCTCGAAACGTTCATTTCAACGGTCAAATCACCGGCAGCCATTCGGGTGGCGAGATTGGACAGCCGCGCGATCGGCGCACCCAATTGCTTATTGAGCGCGAACCAGGCGCACCCGGCCAGCACAGCGGAGATTGCCGCCGCGGTCCAGAACGGCGACGGCGGCATCCCATCGTACTGGAATGCACCCACGAGCAGGAGTGCAAGTGGCGCGATCGCATAGCCGATCGCGATGCGCGCCACCACGGAGAAACGCGTTAGTGCCAGCAGCTTGCCGGCTAGCCCGGTACGCACCAGTTTTCCACGTTGCAACTTGTGCGAGCGCAAAGCGCCTTCGCGCATCTGCGTGTAGGTCGACTCGGCGAGCCTGACTTCGTCACGCGAAGGCTTGGTACGGACGCTCAGATAGCCGACGGTCTTTCCGTTTTCAACGACCGGTGTGACGTTCGCGCATACCCAGTAATGGTCACCGTTCTTGCGGCGGTTTTTCACGAGCCCCGTCCACGGGTAACCCGCCTGGAGACTGTTCCACAGGTCGGCGAAGGCCTCGCGTGGCATGTCGGGATGCCGGATGATATTGTGTGGCGCGCCGAGCAATTCTTCTCGCGCGTAGCCTGAGATCGCGATGAAAGCGGGGTTGCAGTACTGGATTCTTCCCTTCACGTCAGTCGCCGAGACAAGCATGTCGGAGGCGGAGAAATCGAATTCGCGTTGGGTTACGGGCTGGTTATTGCGCATGAAAGTCGTTAGCGAGGCGCGGCGCTCCATTTGGGGCGCGCCGGGATGTCGGTCAATTTGCGCTCTAACGGCAATAACCCTAAATTCTTTACGGTTATCTGACTAGCGTAGTCGGGTACTCGGAAGCTGGGTCGGCCATATGTCAGGCCGAAAGACGGCTCGTCTTTGGCGGAGAATTGACGGCACTGCGAATGCGCATTGCGATTTGCGCGTCGAGCGGTGTGTACACGAGCATGCTCAGGTCTGGCCGGCCATCGACGGCGAATAGTGAAAACTCCATCTCGATGGTTCCGAACTGGGGATGCAAAAGGCGCTTAACGTGCTCTACTTCGCTATGGCTGAATACCTGGTTTTCTCGCCACATCCGCTCGAAATCAGGGCTGGTGCGGCACAGATCATCCACCATGTCGCCCACTTCGGAAGCGAGCCCGGCGCGTGCAACGTCCGCGCGGAACGTCCCCACGACGAAGCGCGCGACGCTCTCCCAGTCGTGCTGTTTTGCCCGGACGGCCGGGTCGCCGAACAGGAAGCGGAGGATGTTGCGCTGGCCCGGCGGCAGCGTGCTGTAGTCGGTGAGCACGATAGCTGCGGCAGGATTCCACGCTATGACGTCCCACGTCGCGGTCTTGATGATCGACGGGCTGGCGTCGAGCGAATCGAGCACGCGCTGCAAGCGCGGGTCCACTCCATCGGTTGACTGGTAGCGCACCTCTGGCGGTCGACCGAGGCCCAGCATGAAAAGATGCTCGCGCTCGGTATTCGTCAGCATCAGCGCGGCACAGATGCGCTCCAGCACCGCGGCGGAAGGCGCGCCGCCACGGCCCTGCTCGAGCCACGTGTACCACGTCGAACTGATATTCGCGCGCTGGGCCACTTCTTCCCGGCGCAGTCCGGGCGTACGCCTGCGGCCCGAGAATCCGAAGCTGGCCGGATCGAGCCGCGTGCGGCGGCTGCGCAGGAAGTCCCCGAGAGTTTGGGCGGTGTTCACTGGGATGATTAACCTGTTAGTCGCTTTACCGGGATAAGCTCACTACTTCAATAGCATAGTGAATGATCGCATAGTGCGCGGGTGGCTATCCTGGAGACTTGACCATGCGAATCTTTCTGACGGGAGCAACCGGGTTTATCGGCTCGGCTTTGGTGCCCGAACTTATCGAAGCCGGGCATCAGGTTATCGGCATGACCCGGTCTGATCAGGGCGCGCGGGCGCTGAGCGCAGCGGGCGCCGACGTCCATCGCGGCACGCTCGAAGACACCGACAGCCTGCGCATCGGCGCCGCGAAGGCAGATGCCGTCATCCACCTTGCGTTCGATCATGATTTCTCGCACTTCGTGGAGAACTGCGAGAAGGACAAGCGCGCGATCGAGGCACTTGGTTCGGCGCTGGCCGGCTCGGATCGTCCGCTTCTGATCACGTCAGGCACGGGCGTTGGCAGCCGCGATAACGGGCAGCCGGCCATCGAGGATGTGTTCAACACTGATCACCCGAACCCGCGCATTGGATCTGAGCTGGCCGGCAATGCACTGCTGGAGGCGGGCGTCAATGTGTCGGTGATGCGCCTGCCGCAGGTGCATAACCCGTACAGGCAAGGCCTTATTACGCCGCTCATCCAGATCGTGCGGGAGAAAGGCGTGTGCGCCTATGTGGAGGATGGCAGTAACCGCTGGCCGGGGGGACATCTGTCGGATGTCGTGCGACTGTACCGGCTGGCGATCGAGAAGGGCGAACGCGGTGCACGCTATCACGCGGTCGGCGAAGAAGGTGTCAGTGCCCGCGAGATTGCCGAGGCGCTGGGGCGGGGCCTGAAGGTGCCTGTCGTCTCGATTGCGCGCGAGGAAGCGCCGTCGTACTTCGGATGGATGGCGATGTTCGCCGCGCTCGATATGCCGGCATCAAGTGCGCAGACGCGGGCGCGGTTGGGCTGGCAACCGACAGGTCCGACACTTCTCTCCGATCTGAACGAAGCGCGTTTCGTTTAGGTGTCGACGTGAACCTGGTGATCGCTGTCAGCTGGACGGTCGCAGTTTGGCGTCCGGCTGATGAAGGAACGGGCCTTGAGTTGCCCAACTGGGATGGAAGCGTGGCTGCGGCAGAAGCGGCGAAATCCGAAGCAGCTTCTGTACTGTGATAGTGCGGCCGCGTTGACAGCCGCTGTGTTCAGGACTGACGACGTGCAGCGAATAGTTTGCGCACAAACGCAAGCAGACGTGAAGGTTTCAGGCGGAAATGACTATGACGTGTAATGCCCGCGCGGTTGTAAAGGTGGGTGGTTTCGATCAGGGTGATGGGACTCATGATTAGCTCCGTTAAGTTTGAATAGAGCATAAGTCTCGCTGTCTCAAAATCATGTAGGTTCGGTCCGAATTGTCGCGTTGCGGGTCGAGTATTACCTCGGCCTCGCGCCGGCGCTGACTGTCATGGTGCTCGGCCTTGGCATCGCCGACTATACGACTTCACTTGCGCGCAGCGAACACGTCGCTGATCTGCCGTGCCCGCTTCACCTCATCGCTGTGCAGATAGATCGACGTCGTCGCGATCGAAGCGTGCCGCAGATTGTCCCGCACGGTCGTCAGTTCCGCTCCGCGCCCGAGCGCATGCGTCGCGTGGGTGTGGCGCATCCAGTGCGGACTCGCGCGACGCAGCGTGTCCGCAAGCGGCGGATGATCGGCTTCGATACTTTTCGCGGCGACCAGGAAGAAGCGCCTGAGCACACCCCATAGGCGCACGCTGCTGATCGCCGCATCGCTGTCTGCTTCGAGGCTGCCGATGACCGGCGTTTCAGGCCGCCAGCGCACAGGCGTGATGGGCAGGTCCCGTTCAGCCAGGTAGCGCGCAAGGGCGTCCCACGCGAGCGGCGGCAGAGCGACGCGCGCCAGCTTGTTTCCCTTACCCCGCACGCGCAGCCAGTGATCGCCGCGCGGATCGGTCTCGACGTGCCCGAGCGTCGCGCTGACGAGTTCGCTCGCGCGCAGCCCCGTCGCGTAGCCGAAGTCGAGCAGAAAGCGCAGCCGCTGCGCGGCCGGGGCTGACCAGCCATACGACCACTCGAGTCCATCGGCGATCGTGCGCACAAGCATCCATTCGCCCTCGCTGAACGCGTGCGAAGTGTCCAGCGCGTTGGCGCGGGCGGCCTCCCGCACCTTCACGCCGGCGAACGGATTGGCGAGCACGTAGCGCTGCTCGATGAGCCAGCGGAACAGCGCGCCCAGAATCGACAGCGCATGCGCGACCGAGCGGGCCGACAGGCTGCCGTTGAACGGCCGCCAGTCCAGCGACGTGCGCGCACGCACCGGTCCAATCCAGCGCTCGCGCGGCGACGGGTGGCGCAGGAACGCGCGATAGGCGATCGCGTCTTCCGTCGTGAGTGAGGACAACGCGCGGCCGCGCTCCACGATCGCCCACAGGATCAGGCGCTCGGCTTCCTTGCGATAGGTGCGCTGCGTGGCGGGTGATTCGTGCAGTGCAAGCCATGTCTGCACCGCTTCGTAGTCGTTGGCGGCGTCAAGTGTGCACGCAGCCTTCGGTGCGCGGAATGTACCCTGGGAGCCATCGACTTCGTGCGGCACCTGCAGCGATTCCCACGGCACGAGCTCGCCGCGGCGGCTCGCGATGATGAGCGCACGCGCCTTTTCAGTGAGAGCAGGCCACGCCGCGAAGAACTGCTCGATTGCGCGGGCGCTCGCCGCGCCGAGGCCCGGTACGGCTTTCCACCACTGGCGGCGACGCGGGATGCGTACGGTCAGATCGGCGAGCGTGTTGATGTCGTGAGCATGCAGCACTCGCACGGCGCGCGGTGCGAGCCATTGCGCGATGTCGTCGGTGATTTGCGGTTCGGGCGGACGCGCCGAGCGCAGCACATCGACGGCCTGCGCGACTGCCTTCGCGTGGTGCGCCCGATCGTCCGCGGGGTGATCGAACAGGGCTGCAAGATCGTCACGATGCAGGGCCCGCGCGAGTGCGATCAGCCTGCGCCGGATGCGTCCGAGCACCCCGCGCGCGGATTTGCCGTCGCCAAGCGACGCAGGCTGATAGCGCTCGACCGCTTTGCGCACGGGCAGTCCGGCGTACCAGGCGCGCAGCACGGCGAGCTCGTCGGCAGCGGGGAAGCCTGGCGGTTCTTCGATGCGAGGGGAGGGTAAAGGGAGGCGGTGCGTCTTCATGCGGCCAAGTTTAACGCGTAGATCGGCACCTTATGATAAGAATGTGCCTTACCGACTCCAGTTACATCCGATCAACGCACGAACGAGGCACCAGTTCTTCCAGTCGCAAAAATCGAGCATCACGCTGCCGGACGGCTCCGAACGCGCCGCGAGTCGCTCGACAAGACGCTCGTGAATACCACGATGCTGTGCATCGCCCAACGCCACGACGACCGGCGGTGCCGCCATCCCGGTGCCGCTGCAAAAGTTGATGACCCAACGTTCGCCGCACAGACCGGGAGCGAGGTCCAGCAGCGAATCGATGGCGTGCCATTTGTAAGCGATCGATGCCGGCACCGGCACGCGAAACTCATCCTGAATGGTGAACGGCGCCGGCACATTGTCGATATCGAACATCGCGTTGTCGGACCAGGCCGTCAGATCGATGCCGAGCGGTTTTTCGCTCGTGAAGCGCCGCAGCAGCACGATGCTCCCGCGTACCGCCCGTAGCGGCAGCAGTTCAGGGGCAAGGTGCCAGCGCGCGTCCGCGTATTGCGCCACGTACCATTCGAAGGTCGCGGCAAACGTGCGGGTGCAGTCACGCGCGGGCCACTCGTCCTTCACCGACATGACGATAGATTCGCCGGGGTGACGCGCGAGAAACTGACCGCAGGTCCGCACCACATCGTCGAAGGTGAGACCCAGCGGGATGCCGCCGTGATGAATCGCGAAGCGGTCGCGCTCATGGCGGCAGCGAATGTCGAGGACCCGCACGCCATGGTGCAACTGATCGTCAAGCGTGGCCTGTTGCGTGCGTGCGAGCCGGTCATCCACTGTGTAGGCGCAGGTGTCGTGGCTGCCCGGCAAGGTCAGTGCGCAAAGCAATCGGTTGCCATCGATTGCCGACATCCAGTCAGCCAGCGAAACGGTGGGGTCGATCAGGGTAGGGCGCACGCTACTTCAACCCGCCCGAAAAACCCTGCATCAGATAGCGCTGCACATAACCCGCGAGCAGAAGCGTCGGCACTGACGAAATCAGACCCGCGCTCATCAGCTCTCCCCAGTCGATACCGTTCTCGGTGACATAGCCCGCCATGGCGAGCGAGAGCGTGAAATGACTCGGCGACGAGACGAACAGCAGCGCCAGCAGAAACTCGTTCCACGCAATGATGAACACGAAGATGGCAGTGGCAACGAGACCTGGCGCGCAAAGCGGCATGACGATGAAGACGATGCGCTGCGCGAGGTTCGCGCCGTCGAGCGCCGCGGCCTCCTCGAATTCGATCGGCACATCGCGCACGAACGGCAGCAACATCCAGATGGCCATCGGCAACGTGTACAACTGATACGCGAGTATCAGACCGAACAGCGAATCGAGCAGATGAAGCCACTTTGCCAGCGAAAACAGCGGTACGGCCACCGTAATCGGCGGCATCAGCTTGAGTGCCAGCACGAGCATCAGGAACACCAGATCGAGTCGCGCCGGAAATGCGAGTCGCGCGAGGGCATAGGCGGCCGGAAAGGCCAGCGCGAGTGCGAGCAACGTGGCGCCCAGCGCGACCCACACCGAGTTCAGCACCGGCTGGGCCATGCCGTTTTCCCATACCGCTGCGAAATGTTCGAACGTGGGCGCTGAAGGCCACAACGCAAGCGGATGAGCGAGGCGTTCCAGCGTTGGCGTGAAGGCCGCACCAACCATCCATACGCACGGCAGCAGCAGCACCGCTAGCGCGCCGAGCCGCAGCAGCCCACGTACCGCGGCACCGGATGAGCGTCGCGCGAAACCCTGAAAGCGCGCGGCCGGCATCACCGGTCGCGCTTGACGGCCGATTTCCATATGTATCCCGAGACCAGCACCGCGCACGTCACCAGCATCAGTACCGAAGCCGCGCTGGCAGGCCCAACGTTGAAGAAACGGAAGCCCGTGTCGTAGATGTACGTCGACAGCGTCTGCGTGGCATTGCCCGGACCGCCGCCCGTCAACGCGTACACCTTGTCGAACAGCTTGAATGTGTCGATTGACCGCAGCAGCATGGCGAGCGCGACCTGCGGCGCAACGAGCGGCAGCGTGATGTAGCGCAGGCACTGCCAGTCGTTCGCACCGTCGATGCGCGCCGCTTCCGCGATTTCAGGCGGAATCGACTGTAGCCCCGCGAGGATGACGAGGAACGCCATCGGCGTCCATTGCCACACATCGACCAGCATCAGCGACCAGAGCGCGAGGTGCGGATCGGATAGCCAGGGCACTGGCGGCAGATCCGCCGCCGCGAGCAGCGCATTCAGGAAGCCTCGGTAGTTGAGCCAGTTGCGCCAGATGGCGGAGCACACGAGCGTGGAGAGCATCATCGGCAGCACGGCGAGCGGCAGCGCGATGCGCCGGCCCGGAAACGCGCGGACGAACAACAGCGCGAGCGCGAGTCCGAACAGGACTTCAGCGATCGAGGCCACGATCATGAACTGGATCGTATTGACGAAACTCGTGCCGAACTCGTCGTCCGCAATGACCGATCGATAGTTGGCGAGCCCGATGAACGAGCGATGTCCCGACGCGTAATCCACCGAGCAAACGGAATCGATCAGGACACGCGCCACCGGGTAGAGCGCCAGCACGCCGAGCACGAGCACGGCAGGGCTCATCAGGACGATCAGCGGCAGGTAACGCCGCAACCGGCTCATCGATCCGTTCCCACGCTTGCTTGCGCGGTCACCGCGATACCGCGTTGGCCTGGGCGATCTTCTGCGCGGCCTGATGCAAGGCCGCGTCGGGCGCGGCCTGCCCCGTCAGCGCGAGTTGCAACGCGTCGCCGAGAATTGCCTCGATCTGCTGCCAGTCCTTAACGCGAGGCCGCGCGCGGCCTGCTTCGAGCGCCTTGAGCTGGTCCGGATACCAGCGATATTGCTTGACGAGCGTCGGATTGGCGAAGACGCTCTTGCGGGTCGGCGGAATGCCGAGCATGGCAAGTTGCGTTTGCGTGGCCGACGAAGTCAGATAGGCAAGGAAATCCGCGGCCACTTTCGCATGCGCCGCATCTTTCGCAATGCCCATTTGCCAGATGCCGAGCATCGGCGCCGGCCCCTTGACCTGTCCGGGCGGAGGTTGCAACGCGATCTGGCCGACGACGCGCGACTTCGCCGGATCGTCGAGAGCAGGCAGCCAGGCGGGCCACACTTCGATGGCCTGAGCGGCCATGCCGCCCTGCAACGCGTCGCGCACTTCGCCGGCGCCATACACGTCGACGTCCTTCGGTGCCCACTTCTTGAGGGCGAGGAGCATCTTCAGCGCCGTCAGCGCCTCTGGTGAATCGATCGTGACCTTGCCGTCCGCGTCGACGACTTCTCCACCATACGCCCACAGGATCGGCAGAAAACCGGTGACGACGGGGTTGCCCTTTACGCCGCGAAACACGACAGGCGAAACGTCCTTGTCGGCGGCACCGATGGTTTGTGCGATCTTCAGCACGTCGTCCCAGTTGCGCGGCGGCTGCAGGCCGCGACTCGCCAGCAGATCCTTGCGATAGGCGAACATCTCGACGTTGCCGACTATCGGCATCGCGTACAAGGTGCCCGTCGGCGCGCGTCCCAGGGAGACCGTGGAGGTCACCATGTCGGCATCCGCGAGCGTGGCGGGCAGCGGCTGAAGCCATCCGTTGGCGATGAATTCAGGAGACCAGGTGTCGTCCATCATGACCAGGTCATAGGCGCGCGTGTTTTCCCGCAACGAGAGCTTCAGCTTCTGATAGAGGTCGTTGTTCGGCAGCTTCAGCAACTCGATGTCGACGCCCGGGTGCTGTTTCTTGTAGCCGTCCACCGCTTGCGCGAGACCGCGGCCGTAGATGTCGTCCCGGCCTGCGATCACGAGATCCGCGGCATGGGCTCCAGGTGCAGCGATGGACAGGCATGCCGCGATGCAAGCCGCGCGGAGGCAGGCGAACAGGGTCGTCCGCTGGATCATTGAAGCCATGGCTCTTGAATTCCTCTTGGGGATAGGCTTATGCGTACGATGAGTCCGGAGCAACCCACCACGCTTATTTTTTATCGCGCGCAGAGTCGCGAAAAAAAGATGCCAGATACGGCAGCGTGGATTGCAGCAACCTGGCATTACACCCATGTGTCAGCAAGCGCGGTTGCCGCACGGCTTTCTGCTTCCCGGCCAGCTTCGGCAATGCTTCCACCGACAGCAAACAGGACGACTGCCTCGCCAAACGTTTGCGTTTCCCGACGCACACCGATCCCGCAGGGCGGCTGTTCACGAACCGGCTTCCCTTCCGAATCTGTGAGAACGCATGTTGCGCCATCAATGTAGGCGGAGTTCTTCTGTGTTTTCGCCGAAGACATCTGTGTCGTTCCGCCGGTGACAGTCGCGCATCCGGTTGTCATCACGGTCAGTCCGACGGCAGAGAGCAGTGCGGCGATTCGTCGTTATTTAACAGTTGCCGCGCGTGCAATCGGGAGTCCAACCACCACGCGGTTGATAAGGCCCCTCAATTTTCCGCGTGAGATGCCGATAAGAAAGTTTGCGTGCAAAACCACACTACATGCTCGCTGTTATGGCTCACGGAGAAAAAAAATGAAGCGTTACGCAAAAACTATTTTCGTCGCCGCATCTCTGGCGGCAATTGGTTCGACCAGTCTGCTCGCAGGGTGCGCAGCCACCCAGCTAGCCATCGAGAAGCGCGAGCTGGATGTCCAGACGAAGATGTCCGACACCATCTTCCTCGACCCGACGCCGGAAGCCAAGCGAACCATCTTCGTTCAAGTGCGCAATACGTCCGACAAGCAGGACTTTGATATTGCGGCGGACGTCACGTCGGCCATCGCGGCCAAGGGCTACCGCGTTGTCACCGACCCGGACAAGGCGCAATTCATCCTGCAGGCGAACATTCTGCAAGTTGGCAAGGTGTCGGCGTCGGCTGCGCATATGGCGTTCGGCGGGTACGGCGCGCCGCTTGGCAGCGCGTTCCTGGCGGCGGGCGCCGCTGCCGGCATGGGGGCTCGCAATGGCGCGATTGTCGGCGCGGGCCTCGCTGGCGGACTGGTCGAATTGGTCGCCAACTCAGCGGTGAAGGACGTGTATTACACGGCCATCACGGATGTGCAGATCAAGGAGCGTCAGCGCAGCGGCGTGAAGAGCCACGAAAGCTCGATGCACAACGTGCACCAGGGCAACAGTGGCGGCACGACTGTTACCTACAACGACGACACGGACTACCGCACCTACCAGACGCGCGTGATGAGCGTCGCGAACAAGGTGAACCTCGACTTCAACGACGCGGTCACGCCGCTGCGTAGCGGTCTCGTGCGAGTTGTTTCGGGCGTGTTCTAACAGGCTATTGCCATGCCTCCCGCCGCCTTGATTTGGGCGGGAGGGTGTCCCCATCAGTACGACCGACCGAGTTCCTGACGGCATCGGTCGTTTGCACGATGGTGACTTGGTCGACGTGTACCTTAAGAGCGTAGCTCGTTCTAACTTCGATAAGCTGGATTCAGCGGTTGTGCCACCCCCTTCCCGGAAAGACGATTCCAGACGACCGGTGAGTACCTGCCCATGGGGCGTTACACGCACGCGCTGGGCTGGAGCACGGCAAAGACCGAAACGGCGTTCGCAAGGCAATCCGGAAAGTTGGGGAAAAAATAGCGGCCGTGAGAACTTCCAGAAAAACGAATCGAATAACGGCTTTGCGTATCGCATAACGCATGATGTGTCTTTGCATGACGCGGAGCCGAAGCTCCGCGTGTTAGACGCAGTGATGCGGACTTGCAGCGTGTCTCAATCTCTCCACCTCTTCGGCGGCAAAGGGTCAGCGGTTTGCTGTCGATGCAGGTGGGAGTCGTTTGTAAGTCGAAGTGTCAATCATCGTCCCATTCTCCTTCGGGGCGAGACTGGTGTCGAGTTCACGTCCGGTAGCAGCGTCGAATCGCCCGCGTTCATAGTTGGCGGCGCACACGCGATAACTCTTCCCGCCGTCTTCGGTAGTCGAGTCCTTGCACAGGACCTGGGTGACGAATACCCAACCGTCATCGTTCGAGAGTCCCGCGACGAGGTCACCCGTCTTTTGAATCATCAATGATGCGAACGTGGAGGGAAACGAAATTTCCTTCACGACCGAATAGGGAACCTGTGCTGGAACTCGCATGCTCATGACGCCGGGAATGGAATAGGTCTCAACGCTCGTCCATCCCGCGACCTGCTGTGTGTAGTCGGCTTCGGTCATATAGGGCTCCGGGTGTTCCGGATGCCACTGCCTGGCACTATTCACATAGCCTTTCTCGTAATTTTTCCGGGCGTCGTCGCCATCGTACGTGCGTAAGGGACCGACGGTGCCAATCAGGACGAGTCCGCCGCGTGAATTCCTGGTCAGGACCGCATTGGCCACGTGCTTGGCCGACGTCGAAAGCGCGCTTTGCTCCATTTCAGAACGGGCCTTCGCCAGTTCCGATGCGTTAGGACCCGAGCCAAAGCCAATGCCCACGCCGTCACGATTAGCGGCACAGGCGGAGAGGAGAACGCACATGCTTACTGCGATTAGAGATTTGTTCATTGTCGTCTTGTGTCTATCAAATTGTTTTTTTCAGACGCTGGAGGCCGCGTAATGCGCATGCCGGTCGGGGAGGTCGTTCGGATGAAAATGCGAGGGCGAGCAGGCGACAATTCAACTGGTAGCTTGTGAGTTGGCCGCCGATTTGTCCGCCATCGAAACACCTTGAGCGGATTGCGCCGGCGACTCAGTCGGAAGAGCTTCCAGCGGCGAGGCGGTTGTGGGTTCCGCGATAGGCGCCCCCACCTCCGCACCGGGCGTGTTTGCAGCCGTGTCAGAAGACACAGGCAGTTCTTCGTGTCGGGATGCGTTTGCCTGTAGGCTCGCTATCAGGGTATCCATCTGCTTTTGTTGGTCCGTGTCGAGCAGGAACGTGTTACCGCCTTGCCGGACCAGGGTCCACAAAGCGCCCGTCCTGGCACAGTACTCCGATGCCGGTGAGGTCAGTCCGAGTGAGTCGAGGCGGAATTCGTTGACGCCGTTGAATCGCTCCCGACGTCCGGTGTTGACCTGGCAGCAGGTACCGATGCGTTGGCAACCGGTTGCTGCGTTTCCGGATTGCCGAAAGACACCGTAATGTCATCGGGATAGGCCCACCACGCGCCGGTAGCGCGGTCGATACCGCCAGTGACGAGTGTGCCGACGACTCCGGTCATGATGAGGTTGCCGGCAAGTGCGCCCTTGCGAGTCGATGATTGAACGGTAGTCGTCGCGTCCGGTTCGCCGGGCTTGGTGCACTTGACGTTCAGGTCATCCTTCGCGCGATGCACCTTGACACGACCTGGCGTTGTAACTTCGTAGTTGCCCTCGGAATTTGTCAATACGCAGTTTGCTCCAGCGATGTCGGCAGCAGCTTTCTGCGTCGTCACCGATACATTCTGTGTGGTTCCGCCGGTGATGGTTGCACATCCGGTCGTCATCGCGGTAAATGCGACGGAAGAGAGCAGTGCGGCGATTCGTAGGGATTTCATTTCTGTCGGTTTTTGCCGTTGTTTATTCTTCGTGCCTGCGGTCAGTGCGAGCACGGGCGCAATGCCGGCCATTACAAGTATCGTTCCCTTCAATTCTCCCCCGTCTGGTGCGAAGCTCTCAAATTACTCAGATTATCTTCATCCGCCCCTGTTCCACGAAATTAGGACGGCATGGTGAATATCGGCAGCCTGTTTCTCAGACTTTAGGCAGATGGGCCGCGATGTGCTTCTGGTTATGCGATTAGATTTTTTTCTGCACGACATTTCGCGACTTATCGCCTGTCGAGGTGATGCCTCCGCTTCCTTTCCGTAACTTTCTTCCTGCCATGGACAGAGGGATATTCACAAAATATCTCATTGCGACATTCAGTATCGTTACCCTGGTTGCGCGCCAGTACCACGCTGCATGCCGGTTTACGACAACTTGCTTGGATATGGCGACGCAGATGGAGAAAGTGGCAAAGAAGGTGGGAAAGGCGACTGCGCATGACGGGCTTGCCCGCGAGCTGACCCAGGAACGCCCTGCAGAAGTGTTGGGCGTCGAGCAGGAAACCATCAGTCGCTTCGAGCGTGGGCGTACCTTGCCTCCGTTGCCCCGACTGATTCAGCAGCAAGGTCTCCAGTCTGCTACTGGATCGTCTCGGCCTGATGGATCGAGGAGTCGTCGATCGGCGCGGCGACGGTCTCAGCCTGAACCGGACCGGGCGCAGTCGATAACTCGACCGGCGCTGTCGACCCCGCCGGCAACGTGGGCGCCGGCGCATTTTCGTCTTTCGCCTGAACCGGTTGAGTCTGTGCGGGCAGCGATGCCAGAAGGGTCGACATCTGCTTTTCCCGCTCGTCATCGAGCAGGAAGGCATTGCGGGTCGAGCCGGCGGACGCGAGGTGCTTTTCGAGAGCTTCCCCGGCAGCCGGGTTCATGCCGAGTTTGTCCATATGGGCAAACGCCCATTTGTCGGCCTTGTGGAATCCCGTGGACGCCACCCAGTTGATACCGTGAAGGCTCGCGGTATTGGACACCGCATACCCGGCAATCGAAGCCGCCTCGCGCGGCAACACGACTAAGGCCATGCTCGTTGCCGCCGCGCCGAGGGTGGCGCCGACCGAAGCCCCAGCCGCCGCACCTGCGGCCGTCGCACCTGCGGCCGCGGCCGCCGCGGCGCCGGCGGTCGCTACAGTCAACGCCACCTCACCCGCGAATGTGACCAGCCCAACACCCGTCTTCCATACACGCATCCGTACGCCTGCCTCTTCACTGAGGCCTTGGGTCCACAGCACGACCCATTGCGCCTCGTCCGGACTCAGGTGAGCCGCCGCGATCTGCAGCGGCTGATGGACGGCAAGCCAGTGATACTCCTGGTCATCCGCATGCTTGCCGGGCTCACCCAGAACGATGTGCCCGCGGCAGACCTCGACCGGCGTGATTTTCACCGTGCGGCCCGACTCAAGCTTCACGTCGAAGGGCTTGCCATGATCGCGATCGGAGATCAGCTCTTTTTGCATCTTCACGGCGTTCTTCGACTCGTACCCGTCGATCTCCGCGAGGATGTCGCCGACGGCAAGATCAGCCGCGGCCGACGTCGCGATCACGCGCAGATGCTCGTCGATGCCCGCGCCGCGCACCCACGCCACCTTCGCGTCATCATCCTTGAGGGGGTAGGTCGTGTAGGCGTCGAATGGCAGCTCCCACTGGTGGGAGCAGTCCTGATCGTGGAGGTCGGCCGAGCGAACGATTGCCGGACGCAGCGCCCGTTCGCCATCAGCATAGGTGCGAATCTGTGCGAGAAGCTTCTCGTCGACCTGGCGGCCGTCGTCCACCGTGTAGGTGGTCGAACATGCCGCCAGGCTAGCCAGTGTCACTGCGGCCGCAATGAGACGGAGGTTGGGCATCGTTGATCCTCTTCTTATTGGTGGAATCAGCTGTTGCGGCAAGCAAGGTGCATCGCCACGCACCGTATTGTTTTCACGAAGCCTATGGTGAGACGTGACTCCGGCAGCGGAGCGCCTTCCGCGCGAGATACGGATGCATCGGCTCCGCTGCTCATTAACGACCGATTTCCAATAACCTTGAGGCGGGTTATCTGCCTCAGTTCGGCTGCGCCCCCTCATGTTGCTGCGGAACGGCACCACCGATCTGCTTTGCCGTCGTCACCTGACCCGTCGTGAACGACCACGTCTGGTCGATGGAGTACGCCTTGTCCGATGTCTGTACGCCCGTCGCATCGCGGCGCAGCACGCGCCCGGCTATAAGTTGAGCGTATAGGTGCTCTCGGAAATCACTAGTTTTGCTCGCGAAAGCAAGGACCTACACTGGGCCCCATCGCACGGAGTTCAATTCGATGATTGAATCACCCACCTCGCTATCCGAAGTACGACTGCTGATCGACGGCCATTGGACCGATGGCGGCGACCAGATGGCGGTCCTCGACAAATACCGTCTCACGCCCTGCGCAAGGCTGCACGTGGCCTCTCATGAGCAGGCGCGCGCCGCCGTAGCCGCGGCGCAGCGCGCGTTCGAAGCGTCGACGCTGACACCGTACGAACGCGGCGCCGTGCTCGAGCGCGCCGCGGCGATTCTCGAACGCGAGACGCCGAAGCTCGTTGCCGCATTGCAGACCGAGGGCGGGTTTACGCTCACGGATGCGCAAGGCGAAGTCCGGCGCTGCCTGCAAACCTTCCGGCTCTCTGCCGAAGAGGCGCGCCGGCTCGCCGGCGAGATGGTGCCGCTCGACGGCGCACCGCAACAAGGTGGCCGGCTCGGCTTCACGATGCGGGTACCGCTCGGCGTGGTCTGCGCCATCACGCCGTTCAACGCACCGCTGAACACGGTCGCGCACAAGGTGGCGCCGGCGCTCGCCGCAGGCAATGCCGTCGTGCTCAAACCATCGACGCACACGCCCGCCATCGCGAACATGATGGCGTCGAGCCTGCTCGAAGCGGGCTTGCCGCCAGGACTCATCAACGTCGTCCACGGCGGCGCGGATGTCGCCGGCTGGCTGATCGACGAACCGGCGGTGCGCTTTTTCGCGTTCACGGGCAGCACCGAGGTCGGGCGCTCGATCCAGCAGCGCGCCGGGCTGCGCCGCACGCAGATGGAACTCGGCAGCATCGCGTTTACCATCGTCGACGACGACGCGAACCTCGATCAGGCGCTGCCGAAAATCGTCGCGGCGAGCTACCGCAAGGCGGGTCAGGTCTGCACGTCGATCCAGACCTTGCTCGTGCATCGCAGCCGGATCGGCGAAGTGGAAGCGAGACTGAGCACACTGGTCAATGAACTGTGCTACGGCGACCCGAGCGAGCCGTCGACACTCGTCGGCCCGGTGATCAGCCTCGCGGCGGCCGAGCGCATCGAGCGCTGGATCGACGAGGCGGTGTGCCGCGGTGCGCGCCGGCTGGCAGGCGGTGCGCGCCAAGGCGCGCTGGTGCCGCCCACGTTGCTCGCCGACGTCGCTGCGGACACGCCGGTCAGTTGCAAGGAGGTATTTGGGCCGGTGATGTCGCTGGTGCCGTTCGATACGCTCGACGAGGCTATCGACCTCGTCAATGCGACGCCATACGGTCTCGCCACGGGGCTCTTCACGAACCGCCTCGACGCGGCATTGAAGGCCGCGCGCCGGCTGCAGGTCGGCGGCGTGCACATCAACGAGACCTCGAGCTCGCGCGTCGATCTGATGCCCTACGGCGGCAGCAAGGATTCAGGCTTCGGCAGGGAAGGCCCGCACTATGCCGTGCGAGAGATGAGCGAAGAACGTTTGATCACGCTGAGTACATGAAGGGGACGACGCAATGCCGATGATGAAAGGCGGTCAACTGATCGCCGAGACGCTGGTCAAGGAGAAGGTGCCCTATGTGTTCGGGATCTGCGGGCACGGCAATGTCGGCATACTCGATGCGCTGTACGACGTCCGCGACTCGCTGAAGCTGATCTCGCCGCGCCATGAGCAGTGCGCGGGACACATGGCCGACGCGTATTTCCGCGTCAAACACAAACCGGTGGCGACGCTCACGTCCACCGGACCGGGCTCGGCGAACATGGTGATGTCGCTCGCCACCGCCTTGTCGGACTCCTCGGCGTTCATGGCGATCACGGCCAACGTGCCGACTTCGCAGCATAATCGCGGGCCGTTCCAGGAGCTCTACCGCCACAATCAGGCCGACTTCGCCCAGGTGATGCGCCCGGTCGTCAAGCGCGCCTTCCAGCCCTCGCGCGTCGACATGCTTCCGCTCGCGCTGCGTCAGGCCATGGACACGATGGTGACGGGCCGCCCGGGCCCGGTGAACCTCGACATTCCCTACAACGTGTTCCAGGAAGAGGCCGACGTCGAGCTGCCCCCGGCTTCGCAGCTCGGGCGGCCGGTGCGGCCCGGAGCGAGCGATGCGGACGTTGCCGCGGTGCTGGAGCTGCTCGCCGCCGCGCGCAAGCCGGTGCTGTTCATCGGCCACGGCGCGACGCTTGCCGAGGCCGGCCCGGAGCTGACCGAGCTGCAGAAAACGCTGCACATTCCCGTCATCACGTCGCCGAACGGCATGGGCTGCGTGCCGGCGAACGACGCGCTGACGCTCGGTTTCATCGGCCGCAACGGCGCTTATGCGGCGAACGAGGCAGGCCGTCACGCCGACCTCGTGATTACGATCGGCACGCGCTTCGACGACCGGTCGTCGTCGAGCTGGCATGCGGGTTACTCGTGGAACTTCCCGAAGACGAAGCTCGTGCACGTCGATATCGACCCGACGGAGCTCGGCCGCAATTATGCGGCGACGATCGGCATCGTCGCGGACGCGAAGGTGTTCACGCGCCAGCTGCTGAACGCGCTCCCGCGCCACCCGGCGATCGAGGCGAAGCGCTACGCGCCGTGGACCGAGGAAGTGCTGGGCTGGGTACGCCAGTGGGAGGCGTTCGTGCGCCCGCATTTCGGCGATTCGACGAGCCCCCTGCGGCCGGAGTTCGTCGTCGGTACGTTGCAGAAAACCCTGCCCGACGACGTGATCCTTTCGCTCGATTCGGGTGTCCATCACAACTGGTTCATGCAGTTCTGGAAGCCGGCGCGCGCGCAAAGCATGTTGAACAGCTGGGGCTATTCGTCGATGGGCTTCGGCGTGTGCGGCATCCTCGGCGCGCAGCTTGCGGCGCCTGACCGGCCGTGTGTCGCGGTGGTCGGCGACGGCGGCTTCACGATGACGCCGTACGTGCTTTGCACGGCAGTCGAATACGAGCTGCCGGTCGTCTGGATCATCTGGAACAACTTCGCGTGGGGCGCGATTCGCGATCTGCAGTACGGCCTGTTCGACGGCCGCGAGATCGGCACCGCTTTCTACAAGGGGCAATCGGGCGAGCGCTACAACCCGGACTTCGCGGCGTGGGCGCGTGCTTGCGGTGCGGACGGAGTGACCATCACGCGGCCTCAGGATCTTGGCAATGCGGTCGAGCAGGCGCTTCGCAACCGGCGACCGTGTGTCATCGACGTGCACGTCGACGCCGAGGTCAGGCCGCCTTCGACCGGAACCTGGCAATTGCCGCCGATTCCGTACAAAGAGCCGGTCTACGGCAAACCCTACATCGCATAGCGGTCCATCACGACATCAGCACAGCGTCGCAGCAGCAGGGAAGTACCCGGGCGTCCGCGCAATACCAACTGGCGGGCGGACCATCATAAAACAAGGAGACAACCATGAAGTTCCGGAATCCGCGCGCGCGGGTAGGGTTTCGTTCGCTCTTCGCCATCGCAACAGGTCTCGCATTCAGCGCCGCAGCATTCGCACAGGGCAATGACCCGGTGCGGATCGGGCTTATCTATTCGAAGCAGGGGCCCGGCGCGTCGATCGGCCAGTTCCTCGAGCGCGGCAGCGAAGTGGCGGTCGAGCAGGCCGGTGGGAAAGTCCTTGGCAGGCCGATCGAACTCGTCTGGCTCGACGAAGCGAACCCTCAGGTCGCGCAGCAGAACATGCAGAAGCTGATCGGCGAAAACAAGGTGGTCGCGGTAGTCGGCGGCAACTACAGCTCCTCCGCGCTCGCGATGATGAGCGTCGCGAACCGCGAGAAGATTCCGCTGATCCTGCCCGGCGCCGCCGCGCGCGAGATCACCGGCAAGGAGTGCAGCCGCTACACGTTCCGCACCCAGGCAACCGTGCCGGTGCAGATCGCGGGCCTGATGCCGTACCTTGCGCAGACCGGAAAGAAGGTCTACTTTGTTACGCCATCCTATGCATTTGGTCAGGACATCCTGCGCGCCGCGCGCGACCGGCTCAAGCAGGACGGCATGACGGAAGTCGGTGTCGACGAAGTGCCGATCAATACCGCCGACTACAGTTCCTACATACTCAAGATCCGCCAGGCAAAGCCGGACGCCGTGCTGGGCGGCCTCGTCGGCGGCGACTTCTCGAACTTCCTCAAGCAATGGAACGAGATGGCGATGACGGGCAAGATTCCGTACGTGGCCGTCGCGGTGACCGACACCGACTTCTGGGACGTGGGGCCGCAGGCATCCACCGGCACCTTCGTGAAGCCCTGGTACTACAACAACCCGAAGAACCCCGAAATCGAGAAGAAGTTCACCGCCGACTTCGAGAAGAAATACGGCCGTCCTCCGTCGGACAAGTCATGGTCGGGCTGGATCGCCATGCGCTCGCTGCTTGACTCGATCAACGCGGCGAAGTCGACGGACCCGCAGGCGATCGTCACCCAGCTCGAACAGTGGAAGGACACCGACGGCGCCTTGCCGGTCTACTACCGTCCGTGGGATCACCAGCTGATTCGCCCATCCGTGGTCGTGAAAGTGAAGTCGAAGATCACCGACAAATACGACTATTTCGACGTGGTGCGCGATACCTCGAGCACGTCGGCCGATACCGAAAAGGCGTTCGGCAGCCAGCAGGAGATCGGCTGCAAGATGCCGGCGCTGTAGCGGCCGCGCCATCGCCCAACCAGGAGCCATCATGCTCGATATGCTCGTTTCCCAATCGGCCAACGGACTCGTGTTGGGTTTTATCTACGTGCTGATCGCCGTGGGCCTGTCCATCACGTTCGGTCTGCTGGGCGTGATCAATTTCGCACACGGCGCTTTCTTCGCATTGGGGGCTTATGTCGCGTACCAGCTCTTTCAGATGTACGGCTGGCCCGCGGTGGTGTTCGCCCCCATTCTCGTCGGCGTGATCGGCATGGTCGTCGAGATGACGATCATCCGGCGGCTATACGGCAAGGAGCCGCTTTCCAGCCTGATCGTAACGTTCGCGCTTTCGCTGCTGATCGAGGCGCTGATCCGTTTCTTCTGGGGCGCTGACGGCAAGCCGTTCAATCAGCCCGAATTCCTCGCGGGCATCGTCGAGGCGGGACCGCTGCTCATCACGAAATATCGCGTGGCGGTCCTGTTCGCGACGCTCGGCACGTTGGTCGCGCTTGCAGCATTTCTGGCGTGGACGCCGTATGGGCGGGTCCTGCGCGCCGGCAGCCGCGACCCGGAAATGGTCCAGCTGCTCGGCATCAATCTGCCGCGAGTGATGACAGGCGTATTCGGGCTCGGCTGCGCGCTCGCGGCGATTGCAGGCGTGCTGGCCGCGCCGTTGTGGACCGTGTCGCCCTCGATGTCGCAGAACGCGATCATGCCGGCGTTCGTCGTCGTCGCGATCGGCGGTCTCGGATCGTTTGCCGGTGCTGTCGTCGCCGGGCTGGCGGTCGGCGTCGTGATGTCACTGACGATTCAGTTCCAGCCGGATGCGGCGGCGGCGTCGATGTATGCGCTGATGTTCGTCGTCATGCTGCTGCGTCCACGCGGGTTGTTTGGAGAACATTGGGAGCGCTTCGAATGAATCTGCGCACGAATACGACTAGTTCCGCCGCCGCGCAGCCGAACGCGCACGCGCGGAACCTGCTGCGCCCGTGGCGCAATCCGGTCATCGTGATGGCCGTGGTGCTGATCGCCGGCTCGGCTCTCGCGCTGGCCATCGGCCTGCCGATCGACCGCATTACGCAGATCGCGATCTATACACTTTATGCGGCGGGCACCAATTTCCTGATCGGCTATCTCGGCCTCGTGCCGTTCGGCGCCTCGTTCTTTTTCGGCTGCGCAAGCTATGCGCTGGCGATTGCGTCGGCAGCCTGGGGCGGCAACGAGATCACGGGCGTGCTGATCGGCATGGGCTTTTCCCTGCTGCTCGCGCTCGTGATCGGCGCGCTGATCCTGCGCCGCAAGGGCCTCTATTTTTCGCTGCTGACGCTGGCGTGTTCCCAGATCGCTTTCGAGATCGCGTACAAGTGGACTTCGGTCACGGGCGGCGAGAACGGCATGCAGAACGTCGCGCGTCCGTTGTTCGCTTCGGCGCTGTCGTTTCACGCGTTCACGGTCGTGGTCGTGCTTGCCGCGACGTGGTTGCTCTGGCGCATCGCGCATGCCCCGTTCGGCCGGCTGATGCAGGCGCTGCGCGACAACGAGCAACGCGTGACCAGTCTCGGCTACGACGTCTATACGACGCGCCTGATCGCACTGGTCGTCGCGGGCGGCGTGATCGGCGTGGCGGGCGGTCTGATGGCGCTGCTGTTGCAGGGTGTGTACGCCAACAACCTGAACTGGTCGCATGCCGGTGACCCGGTGCTAATGGCTGTGCTGGGCGGTGTCCATCAGTTCCTCGGCCCGCTGTGGGGCGCGGTGACTTTCATCGTGCTCGAAGATCGGCTGAGCGCCATCACCGAAAACTGGTGGCTGTTCTTTGCGCCGGTCATCATCGTCATGGCGCTGCTGTCGCCGGAAGGCATTCAGGGATTCTGGCAACG
The DNA here is from genome assembly GCF_021390595.1 of Paraburkholderia sp. HP33-1. NCBI lineage: Bacteria > Pseudomonadati > Pseudomonadota > Betaproteobacteria > Burkholderiales > Burkholderiaceae > Paraburkholderia > Paraburkholderia sp. HP33-1. The sequence goes on from NZ_JAJEJR010000003.1 coordinate 793,684, forward strand.
CTTCGGCAAGCGTCCGCGCTGGACGCTCACGCGTCACGGCATTCCCGCGCGTCCGGCGCGTATCGTGCCGTACCGGCCAGCCGATGCAGGCGGCGACGAAGGCGAGGCCGTGCTCTCGGTGCAGCAGTTGTCGAAGCGGTTCGGCTCGATCGTCACGCAAAGCGAGATTTCGCTCGACGTCAAGCGCAATCAGCTGCACAGCTTCATCGGACCGAACGGCGCGGGCAAGACGACGTTCTTCAACATCCTGACGGGTTTCATCCTGCCCGATGAAGGCCGCATCGTCTTCGAGGGCAGCGACATCACACGGTTGTCGCCGCACAAGCGCGCGCGTCTTGGCCTTGCGCGCTCGTTCCAGATCCTGAGCGTGTTTCCGAACCTGAGCGCGTTCGAAAACGTGCGTGTCGCCGTGCAGGCCGCGCGGCGTCAATGGCGCGGTTTCTGGCTCGACGCCTACGCGGACGACGAAGCGAACGAACGTGTCTGGTCGCTGCTCGAGGCGGTCAGTCTCGCGGATCGGGCCGCCGACCTGTGTGCGGAGCTGTCCCACGGCGAGAAGCGGTTGCTCGAAATCGCCATGACGCTCGCGACCAGCGCGAAGCTGCTGCTGCTCGACGAACCGCTTGCCGGCCTCGCTGAAGCGGACCGCAAGATCGTCGCCGCGTTGATCCGGCGCCTCGCGAACTCGCACGCGGTGCTGCTGATCGAGCATGACATCGATCGCGTGCTGGCACTGTCAGACCGCATCACGGTTCTGCACCAGGGCCGCTTGATCGCCGACGGTTTGCCGGCGGACGTGGCACGCGACCCTCAGGTGATCAGCGCGTATCTCGGTGACGCCGGCGCGTCGGACCAGGACAGGCACAAGGAGACCACGGCCAGCGGCAGCTTGCCGGCAGCCGCGCAGCCCACGGGACGCCCACTGCTGGAGCTAGAGAAGGTGAGGGCAGGCTACGACGGCAGCACCGTACTCGAAGGCATCGACCTTTGCATCTATCCGGGAGAAGTCGTCGCACTGCTTGGCCGCAATGGCGTGGGCAAGACGACCCTGCTGCGCACGATCACGGGAACGCTGCACGCGGCGAGCGGCCGTGTGACGTTCGATGGCAACGACGTCACGTCGATGCGTCCGGATCTTATCAACCGGCTCGGCATCTCGCTGGTGCCCGAAGGGCGGCGGCTGTTCCCGAACCTCACGGTGCAGGACAACCTGAAGATCGGCGCGCGTGCCGGCGGTGCGCCGCTCGACGAAATCTGCGAGCTGTTTCCGAAGCTGCGCATCCTGATGCGTTCGCAAGCGGCGAGTCTGTCCGGCGGCGAGCGGCAGATGGTGGCGATCGCCCGTGCGCTGATGGTGCCGAGCAGGCTGATTCTGCTCGACGAGCCGTTCGAAGGGCTCGCACCGGCGGTCGTGCACGAGGTCCGGCAAGCCGTCATGAAGCTGACGTCGCGAGCAAGTCTCGTGATCGTGGAGCACCAGGCGGATTCGGTGCTCGCATCGGCGGACCGTGCCTATGTGCTCGTGAACGGTGCCGTCGCGTTTGGCGGCAGCGCGTCGGAGCTTGCGGCTGACACCGCGCTGCAGGAGCGGCTGCTCGGCGTGTCGGCCGCCGACACGGAACACCTTTTGAGGAAGACCGCGTGATGGCGGCGGCACGAGAGGGCGCGCGGCCGCTCGGCGTGAACACTTACGGCTATATCTGGTCGACGCCAGCGCAGCAATGTGTGCTCCGGCTGGGCGAACTGGGCTACCGTGAGTTCGAGCTGGTGCTGAATCCGCCGCATCTCGCACTCGAAGAATTCCCGTCCGGCGAACGCGCAAAACTGCGCAGCACGATGGCGGCGGTTGGCTTGAGCGTGCGTTCGCTGAACGTGCCGAGCCTAGATCACAACCTGGCGAGCCCGATGCGCCGCATGCGTCGCTATTCGATCGATCTGTTTCTCGACGCGATCGATCTGGCGGCGGATCTCGGCGCAACCGATCTCGTTGTCGTGCCCGGCCGCATGAGCCCATTGTTTGCGCCGCTGCCCGCGCAGCGCGATGCATGGATGCGCGAGTCGCTCGACGCGCTGTTGCCGCACGCGCAACGGCGGGGCGTGACACTCGCGCTCGAAAACGTGCCGTTCGCGTCGTTTCCCGATGCGCACACGCTCGGCGCGTTCGTAAGCAGCTACGGGTCGGATTCGCTCGGCGTTTGCTATGACGTCGCGAATGCGCATTTCATCGGAGAGTCGCCGGGCGCCGGCCTGCGGCAGTTGGGCGAGCTGGTCCGCCTCGTGCATTTGTCCGACACCCGCCGCGACGCGTGGCGCCATGACGAGGTTGGCCTTGGCGACGTGCCGTTCGCGCAGGTGCACGACGCCCTCACAGACATTCACTTCGAAGGTGCTTGCATGCTTGAAATCATCGCGGCCGCGCCGGAAGGCGCGATCCTCCGTAGCCACCGCGCGTTGACGGCATTCGGCTTCGCGCCCCAGTACGACCAGCAGCATTTGCCTGCCGGCTTGCCCGGCTTCGAGAACTGACCATGACGACCATCATTCCCGACGACAAACATTACCGGAACGCGGCGAAGGAACAGCAGGCCGTGACGCGCAACCTCGCCGAGTTGCTGTGGGTGCAGTATCCGGGCCACTTCAACCAGGCGCTATCGAAAGCGATCGTGACGCCGGAGACGGTCGGCAGCCGCTTCTTCGATCACCGGATTTCCTGCTACGAGCCAGGCGCTTACGTCGAGAATCACGTGCATAAAGTGCAGGAGCAGATCTATCACGTGCTATCCGGCGAGGGCGTGCTAACGGTCGATGGCGAGCGCCGTCTGGTTCGCGCCAATGACGTGACCTACATCCCGCCTGGCGTGCATCACGAATTCCATTGCACCGGCACCGACACGCTGGTGTTTCTGGTGATCACGAGCCCGCCCACCGACGAGGAGCCGCAGCCGCGCTGAGGCGGCACGACGAGACACGACGATGAAAAATATTCTGGTAACCGGTGCGAGCGGCTGGCTTGGCACCGAAATCGTGAAGGCATTGCTCGCGCGCGGCGACGCCGTCGTCGGCACCGATATCGCGATCAGCCCGGCAACGGCCGCGCTCGCGGCGCGCCAGCCGAACTTCACGGCAATCGCCGCGGATCTGTGCGAGTGGCCCCAGGTGCTGCGCCTGATGCAGACGCACAGGCCTGACGCGGTGATCCACGCGGCGGCGATCGTCGGCGTGATTCAGTGCGCCGATATTCCGATCAAGGCGAATCGCGTGAACGTGGAGGGTGCCCTCAACCTGTTCGAGGCGATGCGCTTGACGGGCGTGAAGCGCGTCGTGCATGTCAGCACCGAGGAAACCTACGGCGATTTCGGCGCGCCGTCGATCGATGAGGAGCACGCGCAAAACCCCACCAGCGTGTATGGCGCGACGAAGCTGGCGGTCGAGCATTACGGCCGCATCTACACGCGCGAGCACGGGCTCGAATGCCTCAATGTGCGCACCTGCTGGGTGTACGGACCGCATCTGCCGCGGCTGCGCGTGCCGCGCACTTATGTCGAAGCCGCGTTGCGCGGCGAGACGCTGCATGACCCGGACGGCGCGGATTTCGCCGTCGATCAGGTTTATGTCGACGATACCGTCGCAGGCTTGCTGCTCGTGCTCGACAAGCCGGTGCATCGCTTCGACAGCTACAACATTGCAACGGGCGCCGCACCAACGATCGCGGACATCGCAGCGGCCGTCAACCGCACGATCCCGGGTGCGCGCATCAGTGTGGGCAGCCGTGGGCCATATCGTCATGGCGGCAGGGTGCTCAGCGCGAAGAAGGGCGCGCTCGACATCAGCCGCGCGCGCGCCGAACTCGGATACGAGCCGCGTTACGACCTGCAACGCGGCATCAAGGCAACCGTCGAGGCCACCCGCACCGCGCTCGCGCGTCAGGGTGCGGGGGCCGAATCGCTTTCAACCGGAGACTAGCAGTGAACGAAAACAGACAACTCGCACTCGTGTTTGGCGGCTCGCGTGGCATCGGCGCCGCGTGTGTGGAAGCGCTCGTGCGCGATGGCATGGACGTCGCATTCACCTATACGGCCCAGGCCGAAGCGGCCCGTGAGCTGGAAGGCAAAGCCGATGCGCATGGCTCGCGCATTCGCGGGTATCAAGTGGACATTCGCGATGCCGCGGCCGTCGATGCCGTCTGCCGCGACGCCGTGCGCGACTTCGGCCGTCCGTTGCAGGTGGTGATCGCGAACGCTGGCATCAACGTTCCGCCCGCGCCGCTCGCGCAGTTCGGCGACGCCGACTTCCAGCGTCTCGTCGAGGTGAATATCGTTGGCGCGTTTCACGTGCTGCGCGCAGCCGCGCGCGAGGTGAGCGACGGTGGCGCGATCGTCGCGCTCACCACCTCGCTTGTGCGTCACGCCGTGCCGGGCGTCGGTCCGTACAGTGCGACCAAGGCCGCCGTCGAGTGCCTGGTGCGGTCGATGTCGAAGGAACTCGCATCGCGCACGGTGCGTGTGAATGCAGTCGCACCGGGGCCAGTCGATACCGACCTGTTCCGCGCGGGCAAGACCGACGAAGCGATGCAGCGCTCCGCCGCGATGAGCCCGATGAACCGTGTCGGCCAGCCGGCTGAAGTGGCCGAAGTCGTCTCGTTCCTCGTGTCGGCGAAGGCCTCGTGGGTCAACGGTCAGATCGTCCAGGCCAACGGCGCGCTCGTCTGAGCGCGAGGAGCGCAAGCCATGCTGACACCGAATCGACGCTTTGCGCCGGCAGACGAAACCGTCGACGTGCTGGTGGTCGGCGGGGGCGGCGCGGGACTCGCGGCGGCGATCGAGGCGGCGGAATCCGGGGTGCGCGTCGTCTTGCTCGAGAAAAACGACGCGCCGGGCGGCTCGACGGCGTGGTCGATCGGCTCGGTGAGCGCGTCGCAAACACCGCATCAACGCGCCCAGGGTATCGCTGACACGCCGCAAGCGCATTGGGAGGACATGCCGGGCTTCGCGGGCGAGCTCGCCGGGCGCGACAACGACGCCTTGCGCCGCATGCTGTGCGACGCGATGCCCGAGACGTTCCAGTGGCTGCTCGACAGCGGCGTGCGGTTCATGGGGCCCATGCCGGAGCCGCCGCATCGCGTGCCGCGCATGCACAACGTGCTGCCGAACTCGCGCTCGTTCATCTATCACCTGACGCGGCGCGCACGCCGTGCTGGCGTCGAGATTCGCGTGAGCACACGTGTGTCGGAACTCGTGGTCGAAGATGGACGCGTGCGCGGCGTGCTGGCCGGGCGCGACGGTGGCGCGCAGCGACGCATCGATGCGCGCGGCGGCGTCATTCTCGCCGCAGGCGACTTCACCAACAGCCCGGAGCTGAAGGCGCGCTTCATGGGGCCGCAGGAGGCGAAGGTCGCCGCGGTCAATCCTGGCGCGACCGGGGACGGTCAGCTGCTCGCGGAGCGTTGCGGCGCGCAAATCGTCAACGGCGATCTCGCACTCGGCCCTGAAATCCGCTTTATTGCGCCGGTGAAGGAGAACTTCATCCGCCGGCTGCCACCGTGGCGCTCGCTCGCGGCGCTCATGCAATGGTCGATGCGGCATGTGCCCGATGCGATCCTGCGCCCGTTTCTCATGAAGTTTTTGACGACGGCGCTCGCACCGTCGCTTTCGCTGTTCGAAGACGGCGCGGTGCTGGTCAATGCGCGCGGCGAACGTTTTGGCGAGGAGACCGACCGGCCTGCCTATCGCTTGCCGGATCAGCCGGACGGCGTCGGCTATATCGTGATCGACGGACGTATCGCCGAACGCTATTCGCAATGGCCGCATTTCATCTCGACGGCGCCGGGCGTCGCCTACGCCTATCTGGCCGATTACCGCCGCAACCGGCCGGACGTCTATCGGGAAGCGCAAACCGTCGATGAACTGGCCGCGCTCACCGGCATGTCCGCGGCCGCGCTGCGTGAAAGCATGGGTGGACCGAAGGCGCTCACGCGGGCGCCGTTCATCGCGCTCGGCCCGGTGCGCGCGGTATTCGTGCACGCGGAGGGCGGCTTGCGGGTCGACGAGCAACATCGCGTGCTCGATGCGAGCGGACAGCCGATTGCAGGGCTCTTTGCGGCGGGATCGACGGGGCAGGGCGGGCTGCTATTGAAGGGGCACGGCCATCACCTGGCGTGGGCGTTCGCATCCGGCCGGCGCGCGGGAAGGTTGGCCGCAATCGCGGCTCGTCAGGAATCCGCAGCGATGAGTCGAGCCGCAACGGCGTGAGGGCCGCGATGAAACCGTCAAGTTTCCGCGTCGTGCAACGAAAGGTCGTGAAGCTCGATGTCTTCGGGCTCGGGCAGATCGTGCGGCAACATCAGTTGCACGCCTTGCCACTCGTGGCGCTCGATCAGCATCCGGATCACGTGCTTGAGCTCGTCGCGAACGATGACCGCCGCCTGCGACAGCTTTTCCGGCGCAAGCGCGTAAAGGTAGTTGCGCCGAACCATCTGTGCGTCGGAGATGCGCAGGCAGCGCCATTGTTCCGGCGCGTTCTGCAGCGCGTGCACAGCGGCCATCGGCTTGATCGTCGCGCCGATGCCGTCCGCCACGCAGTGCATGAGCAGCGGCAACGAGTCGATTTCCGCGACCGCTTCGACGCACAGGTTCATGCGGTCGAACTCGATCGTGATGCGCCGGCGCAGTCCGTGGCCGGGGCTCGGCAGGATGAGCGGCAGCTTCGCCAGCTCGCTCAGCGTAACGTCGGTGCGATGCGGCGAGATCATCTGGCTGTCGCGCGGCACGATCACGAACAGTTCTTCTTCGAGCAGAGACTCGACGGGCAGGTCAGGCGCAGCGGTCGCACTGAAGAGAATCGCGAGATCGAGTTCACCGAGGCGCGTCATGTGTTCGAGGTGCCCCGACAGCGCCTCGACGACGTTCAGCACGATGCCCGGGTACTTCGCCCTCAGATGCTTGATGAGGGGCAGCCCGAGTGCGCAGACGGTGGTGGGCGCCATCCCCAGATTCACGCGGCCGCTCACGTTCGCGTGATCGCGGCGCGCGACCGACACGGCCAGATCGAGCTGACGCAGAATGAAGCGCGCGTGATGGTAAAGCGCCTCGCCGTTCTCGGTCGCCCGGACACCGCGCGAAGAGCGCACCAGCAACGGCCTGCCGACTTCCTCTTCGAGGCGGGTCATCTGCTGGCTGAGCGCCGGTTGCGCGATGAAGAGCTGCCGCGACGCTTTCGAGAGACTGCCGCTCTCGACAATCTGTACGAAGTACTTCAGCTGACGCATGTCCATGTCTCATCCCTGCGCGGCGCGTCGGATGTGCCGCATGTCTTTCGTTCACCGAATGCAACCCATGTCGACAGCAAATCTGGATTTTGCCGATGAAGACCCGCTCGATCTGCCTATCGAACTGCGGCAGATGAGGTTCTTCGTGCGGGTAGCCGAATCGGGCAGTATAAGGCGAGCTGCATCGGAATTGGGCGTGGCGGCGTCGATGCTGAGCCGCGACCTGGAGAAGCTCGAAGCGCAACTCGCGACGCCGCTGTTTCGTCGCGCGCGCACGGGGCTTATTCCAACCGATGCGGGATTCGCCTTTTTGCGCCATGCGCAAATGACCCTGCAGCACGCGCTCGACGCGGTGGAGGCGGCGCGGCACCGGCGGCTCGTCGGGCACGTCACGGTCGGCTTGCCGCCGAGCACCGCCTCGGTGCTCGGCATGCCGTTGCTGTTGGCAATGCGCGAGCGTCATCCCGAGCTGCGCGTGCATCTGGTCGAAGCCTTGTCGGGGCATTTGAGCGCGATGCTCGACGCGCGTCAGCTCGATCTGGCATTGGTCGCGCGCGGCAATGTCATGCGGCGCTGGAGCCTGTGGCCGCTAATAGAGGAACGCGTCTACCTGCTCGCTCGCGCCGACCTCGCTGGCCTTCCGCAATCGAGCACGCTGAGCCTGGCCGATCTCGGCGAGCTGCCGCTCGTCATGCCGAGCGGCTCGCACGGACTGCGCGCGATCCTCGACATCGCATTTGAGCGCGCGGGCGTGCGGCCGAATATCAGCCTCGAAATCGACGGCCTCGCATTGCTGATGGACGCCGTTCGCGCGGGGCTTGGTGCAACCCTGCAGCCGGGCTCGGTGATCTGCCGCGATCCGGGCCGCCAGTTGCGGGCACTGCTGGTCAGCGACTCCGATGCGCGCCGTCAGACGTTGATCGCGGGACGTCACGAGGACGAGCTTTCACCCGCGGTGCTAGCTACGCGCGTGGTGATCGCCGACGTGGCGCGCGAGCTGGCCGCGACTGAACGCTGGCCGGGTACCCTGTTTCATGAATTGAGCCCGAAGGGCGACGAATCATGAGCGGCCAATGACGATTTATTCACGTAAACGAGAGCCGTGAGGGGCCGTCTGCACCTGCGACAATAGCTCCGATTCTCGTCCTCGCCGATCGTGAAATGGAACTCAGACAACTACGCTATTTCCTCAGCGTCGTGGAACACGGCAGCATGGGAAAGGCCGCGCTGGAACTCGGCGTCGTCACTTCCGCGCTGAGTCAGCAGATCAGCCGTCTCGAAGGCGAACTGTCGACTCGCCTCCTGCAACGCACCTCCAGCGGCGTCGTGCCGACCGACGCCGGTCTCGCGTTCTGGCGTCAGGCACAACTGGCGCTGCGCCATATCGACGATGCCGCGCTCGCCGCGCGTGCCGCCCGGCTCTCGGGCCACGTCAGTGTCGGCATGGCGCCCAGTACCGCCAGCGTGCTCGGCGTCGCCTTCATGCAGGCCATGCGCGCGCGCTATCCCGATGTGCGCCTGCGCATCGTCGAAAGCCTCTCCGGATATCTCGCCTCGATGTTGAGCGCACGCCAGATCGACCTTGCCGTGCTGTTCCGCGCGGAGCCCGCGCAGCGCTGGAGCGTGGTGCCGCTGCTCGACGAACGGCTCTTCGTGATCGGCCGGCACGAGCTCGAAGGCATGCCGTCCGGCGCGAACGTCCGTCTCGGGCAACTCGGCAAGCTTTCCCTCGTGCTTCCGAGCAGCGCGCACGGCCTGCGCTCGCAGCTGTCCGCCGCGTTCAAGCGTGCCAGATATGAGCCCAACATCGTGGCCGAAGTCGACGGCCTCGCGCTGCTGATGGACTTCGTGCGCACGGGCTGCGCCGCGACCATCCAGCCCGGCGCCGCGCTGGCACGGCCGGAGAACGCGGTACTCGCAAGCGTGCCCGTGACTGAGAGCTACGCTACGCGGCCCAATATGCTCGCCAGCATCTCCGACGACGAGCTTTCGCCCGCGGGGCTCGCGGCGCGCGTGGTGCTTGCCGATGTCACGCGCGAGCTCGTGCGCGAAGGCCGCTGGCCCGGCGCGCGCCTGCGTGAGGCCGAAGGCTTCACGAAAAGTGAAGACCTGTTGACGGCCCGCTGATGGCGGATGGCGAGCGCGGCCTTTAGAGTGCGTCCGAAAGGAGGCCAACACGATGGTCGATGTACTCGTGATCGGAGGAGGCAATGCTGCGCTATGCGCGGCATTGATGGCGCGCGAAGCCGGCGCTTCGGTTCTGATGCTGGAATCAGCGCCGCGCGAATGGCGCGGCGGCAATTCCCAGCACACTCGCAATCTGCGCTGCATGCACGACGCGCCGCAGGACGTACTTGTCGATGCCTATCCAGAAGAGGAGTTCTGGCAAGACCTGCTGAAGGTCACGGGCGGCATCACGAATGAGCATCTCGCGCGGTTGACGATTCGCGCGTCGTCCTCATGCCGTCCCTGGATGCAACGGCATGGCGTGCGCTTTCAGCCGCCGCTGTCCGGCGCGCTGCATGTCGCGCGCACCAACGCGTTTTTCATGGGCGGCGGCAAGGCGCTCGTGAATGCCTACTACCGGAGTGCCGAGGCGCTAGGCGTAGAGATTCGCTATGAGACGCCGGTCGATTCGCTGGAACTCGATGGCGGCCGTTTCGTCGCGGCTATCAGCGGCAAGCAGCGCTTCGAGGCGCGCGCCTGCGTGCTGGCGGCTGGCGGCTTCGAGTCCAACCGCGAATGGCTGCGCGAGGCCTGGGGGCAAAACGAGCGGGGAGAATGGCCCGCCGACAACTTCCTGATTCGCGGCACGCGTTTCAACAAGGGCGTGCTGATCCGGCACATGATGGATGCCGGCGCGGACATGATCGGCGATCCGTCGCAGTCGCACTGCGTGGCCATCGATGCGCGCGCGCCGCTCTACGACGGTGGCATCTGCACGCGGATCGACTGCGTGTCGCTGGGCTTGGTCGTCAATCGCGACGCGGAGCGCTTCTACGACGAAGGCGAGGACTTCTGGCCGAAGCGCTATGCGATCTGGGGGCGCCTCGTTGCGCATCAGCCGGGGCAGATCGGCTATTCGATCATCGATTCGAAGGCCATCGGCCGCTTCATGCCACCCGTCTTTCCGGGTGTGAAAGCTGACACGCTGCCCGAACTGGCGCGCAAGCTGGAGCTGCCGGAAGCACGCTTCGTGGAAACGCTCTCGCGTTACAACGAGGCATGCCGGGTCGGCACCTTCGATCACACCGCGCTCGACGACTGCCATACCGAAGGCATCACGCCGCCCAAGACGCACTGGGCGCGCCCCATCGATACGCCGCCGTTTTACGGCTACGCATTGCGCCCGGGCATCACGTTCACGTATCTCGGCCTCAAGACCAACGATCGCGCCCAGGTGCACTTCGGCGGCGAGGCGAGCGAGAACCTCTTCGTCGCGGGGGAGATGATGGCGGGCAACGTGCTCGGCAAGGGTTATACAGCGGGCGTCGGCATGTCGATCGGCACGGCGTTCGGGCGCATTGCCGGCACCCAGGCCGCGCGCGCCGCATTGCATACAACGGAGGCTTCCTGTGCAGCAAACTGAAACGCTCGCGCCCGAACGCACGCGCGCCGATGCGTTCGAATCGAAGCAGGATGCCAACGGCACTCGCGGCGGCGCCCGCGTCATTCCCATCGTGCCGATGACCGAAAACGAAGGCGAAGTCGCGCGACAGATGCAGATCTGCAACGCTTGCCGCTATTGCGAAGGTTTCTGCGCCGTGTTCCCGGCGATGACGCGGCGACTCGAATTCGGCAAGGCCGACGTCAACTATCTCGCCAATCTCTGCCATAACTGCGGCGCCTGCTACCACGCGTGCCAGTACGCGCCGCCGCACGAATTCGCTGTCAATGTGCCGCAGGCGATGGCGAAAGTGCGTCTCGAAACTTACACGGAATACGCGTGGCCGGCGGCGCTAGGCGTCCTGTACAAGCGTAATGGCGTGACGCTTTCAGTTGCGCTGGCGGCAGGGCTCGCGCTCTTTCTGCTGCTCGGCACGGCGCTGCATGGCGGTTTGAGCGGCAACGTCGCGCCCGCGAACTTCTACGCGATCTTTCCGCACAACCTGCTCGCGGCAATGTTCGGAGCGGTCTTCCTGTTCGCCATCGTGGCGCTCGGCATCGGCGTGACGCGCTTCTGGCGCGACGTGTCGCCGGGTACGGCGAAAGCGAGCACGCTGGCTGTGACGGAAGCGGCAAAAAACGCGTTGACGCTGAAGTATCTCGACGGCGGACATGGCGACGGCTGCAACGAATCCGACGATGCCTTCACGCTCGCGCGGCGGCGCTTTCATCACTTCACGTTCTACGGGTTTATGCTGTGTTTCGCGGCAACGGCGGTGGCGACGCTCTATCACTACCTGTTCGGCCTGGAAGCGCCGTATGCTTACCTCAGCGTGCCGGTGCTGCTGGGTACGGCGGGCGGGATCGGGTTGATCGTCGGGCCGGTGGGACTCCTGTGGCTCAACCTGAAGCGCCATCCCGAACAGGGCGATGCGCGCCAGCGCCCGCTGGACCGTGCCTTTATCGCGCTGCTGTTGCTCACGAGCGCGTCGGGCCTCGGGTTGCTGGCGGTTCGCGAAACGGCAGCGATGCCGTGGCTGCTGGCCGTGCATCTGGGCATCGTGATCGCGTTGTTCGCGACGCTTCCCTACGGCAAGTTCGCGCATGGCATTTTCCGCTCGGCGGCGTTGCTCAAATCGTCTATCGAAAAGCGCCAGCCCAATACATTGGGCCTTGGCTCGGACTAGGCGCCAGAGGCGGCGCTGGCGGCCATACCAACGACAGGAGACCCATCCATGAACCTCGCAAAGCCAATCGCCGGCACCCCAGACGGCTCGCGCCGGTCGAAAGTCGCGACCGTACTGCGCGTGACGAGCGGCAACTTCCTCGAACAGTTCGACTTCTTTCTGTTTGGCTTCTACGCCACCTCGATCTCGAAGATCTTCTTTCCGGCGTCGAGCGAGTTCGCCTCGCTGATGCTGACCTTCGCCGTGTTCGGCGCGGGTTTTCTGATGCGTCCGCTCGGCGCTATCTTTCTCGGCGCCTACATCGACAAGGTGGGGCGGCGTACCGGCCTCATCGTCACGCTGTCGATCATGGCGAGCGGCACGATACTGATCGCGTGTGTGCCGGGTTACGCGACCATCGGCCTGCTCGCGCCCGCGCTCGTTCTGATCGGACGGCTCTTGCAGGGTTTCTCGGCGGGCGCGGAGTTGGGCGGCGTGTCGGTGTATCTCTCGGAAATGGCGACGCCCGGCGCAAAGGGCTTCTACACGAGCTGGCAGTCGGCTAGCCAGCAGGTCGCTATCGTGATGGCGGCGGCGCTCGGTTACGGGCTCAATCACTGGATGAGCGCGCAGCAGATCGGCGCGTGGGGATGGCGCATTCCGTTTTTCATCGGCTGCGCGATCGTGCCGTTCCTTTTCATGCTGCGCCGCTCGCTGCAGGAAACCGCCGCGTTCGAGGCGCGCCCGCATCATCCGCAGACGCGTGAAATCTTCGCGCTGTTGCTCAGCAACTGGCGCACGGTGGTCGCAGGCATGCTGCTCACCGCGATGACGACCACCACGTTCTACCTCATCACGGTTTACACGCCGACCTTCGGCAAGTCCGTCCTCAAACTGTCGACGTCGGACAGCCTGATGGTGACACTGCTCGTGGGCGTCTCGAACTTCATCTGGCTGCCGATCGGCGGCGCGCTGTCGGACCGGATCGGCCGCAAGCCGATCTTGCTCGCCATTACCGTATTGGCGATCTTCACCGCGTATCCGGCATTGTCATGGCTTGCCGCGGCGCCGAGCTTCGGCCGCATGCTGATGGTGCTGTTGTGGTTCTCCTTCTTCTTCGGCATGTATAACGGCGCGATGGTCGCCGCGCTCACCGAGGTCATGCCCGCGGAAGTACGCGTTGCGGGCTTTTCGCTGGCGTTCAGTCTCGCGACGGCGTTGTTCGGCGGCTTCACGCCTGCCGTGTCGACCTTTCTGATCGAAGCCACGCATGACAAGGCTGCGCCCGGCTACTGGCTCAGTTTCGCTGCGCTGTGCGGGCTTGCCGCGACGCTTGGACTGTATCGGCGTCGTACGGGGCGGGAGGCTTCGACGGCTTCGTCGGTGTAACGCTGATTTCGGTTCACTGAGCCGACCGCAATACGTATCTGCTTCAGATCAGTGAGCTGCTGTATCAGATCGAAGCCCGAGGTTTTTTGGCCCTGGCCATTGCTCAGATATTCAAGCGTCGGCTTCGCTTGAGTGTCGGACTTTCCAGGGCCTACGCTATCACTGCGCGAAAATCAACGAGGCTTGTAAGAGAACTTCTGGCCGCCAACGCTAGCCTCATACATCAGCCCACCCTTGGCCACCGTAAATACAGCCATGCCTTTTTTATAGCCGCCCGAAGTTTTAGCATCTTTCTTGCCACCACTAACGTTAGCAGACGTGCCCGTCGTGCCTGCCTGCGCGCCAGCCGCCGCAGTAATCGCGATCGCATTGGCATCCGCGCCGAATTCAAAGTTGCCAGCGGTGAATTCTTTGAGGGCTCGTTCATCCTCGAACAAGATCAGTTCACTGTACACCTGGCCGCCTAGTTGCAAGCCCACAGTCACCTGAGTCATCGACGTATCGCCGATATGCTTCCCTTGCTCATAGACACGGCCCTTGCCGTGGGCACCACCTATTCCGACCCCTCCCTTGCCTATCTTCGGGAAAACAGCGTAGGCATAGGCATTTTGCAGAAGAACGCCGCTTTCTCCCGCGTTCCTGAACAGATTGAGTGTGTCGCTATATTCATCGGCCCGAGCAGCGGAAATAGGCAACATCAGCAGAATTGTGAGCGTCAATACCAAACGTTTGAGCATGATATGTTCTCCATGGATTGATCACATTAAAGCACTGCCGTGACGTACTTCACCCGCATTATTCGATCCTGCCGCGGACGAGAAAATATTTTTTATGATCTTCCGGGAGTGGATAGCATCCAGAGTGCGTCTCCGCGCTCGCGGGGCCGGGGAAAGGTGCATAGCCATTCCCTTTAAGTTCGTGGTCGAATCTTCATTGAAGTCGGCTCAACTGATAGCCGGCTCGCCCCAAAGCGTCACAGGCAGGCGCTGACGTCGCCCGTCGCGCCGCTACCGGCGCCGCTCGAGGAACGGAAACCGACCCACGTGCCTGCACCCTGGTAGTTCGGACGCACGACGGCGGCCGCACCATCGGGCGGTTGCTGGCCGGGAACGTACACGTCCATCGCCATGTTGTTCGCCAACGTGGTCTGCGACACGACCTGCTGCTGCGTTTTGTCAGCCCATTTTTGGGCAATGCATTGGCCGACGGCACTAGGCGGATGCTGGCTGGTTCCGAGGGATTGCACGCCGGAAGGTGGTTGCGCGGCGCACGCGCAAAGCGCTGCAGCCGCGACGATACTTGACACGATTTTCATGTTGTCTCGCTCCACAAATCGTTCAAAGAGAGGGGGATTGTCAAAAAATGGCGATCCGGAAAGGTCGTTTCCGGGAGCGCTCATTGCGCTGATTGATCCGTTGTCATCCGCACAGATCAACACGACCCGCGGTCATCAGAAGCCTTGTGCGGGGAATTGGGAGCCGAGCTGATTCGGTAATTTGATTGGGGGGAATCAGTTCGAGCGCACAATGATCCCGCGCCTGCAATGAACGATAGGTCCGCGGACACCGTCCAGAATTGATGCAGATCAATTGACAAACTATGCGATCAGATGAAGTAGCTGACAAGGGATCTGTCGTGTGTAAAGAACGATTCTCACCGAATGAGACCGAACTCTATTCAGCAGTAGATTCAATTCTCAAAATGAGAACGCGAGAGTGCGTAAACGCCACAGGATCTGTGGCGGGGTGCAACTCTGGGATAACGAGTCACCACGATGAGTTGCGTGAGTCCCGGGCGACACGACGTATTCTGTACTCTCGTCGCGCCTGGCTGACGGCGTGTAGATCCGCACATTGCGTTGGCTGCGTCGAACCAGCATCAGATTTTTACAAGTCCGTCACGTCGCCCAAGGGAGTGTCCCGTGAAATCCTTCAGCGAGGTGCGGACATGACGGAGCTTCAGCGTCTCATCGTAAGCGTTCTTGCCAGTGTGTTGACCGCGTGCGCCAGCCTGCCTCCGCAGAGCAATCGGCCGCAAACTTTTGCTCTTCAAAATACGGAGTCCACACGATTCGGCACTTTCCTCGCGCCCGAAGAGCAGAACCATCACAGATTCGCGCCGCGCAGATCGACGACCCGTTTCGCCTTGCCGGTGCCGGTCAATGGAATATGTCCGGCGAGCGCCACCGAAACCGTCGTCGACACGCCAACCATTGTCTTGATTCGATGCTGCAATTCGCGTGCAAGCGCCGTGCGATCGTGGTCGCTCAGCGATTCGCCGACTTCCGGCCGGGCTTCGACGCATACGCCCAGCGAATCCAGATGTCCGTCACGTTTGACCGTCAGTTGATACTGCGCGCTCAACTTCGGAATCGCGAGAATGAGCTCTTCTATCTGGCTCGGAAACACGTTGACGCCTCGAATGATCAGCATGTCGTCCGAGCGTCCGACAATCTTGGCAAGCCGGCGCATCGAGCGGGAAGTGGGCGGCATGAGCGAAGTCAGATCGCGGGTCCGATAGCGGATGACCGGCATGGCTTCCTTCGTGAGCGACGTGAAGACCAGTTCGCCCTCGCTTCCATCGGGGAGTACTTCACCGGTAACAGGGTCGATGATTTCCGGGTAGAAGTGGTCCTCCCAGATCACCGGACCGTCCTTGCTTTCGATGCACTCCGCCGCGACGCCCGGGCCCATCACTTCGGAGAGGCCGTAAATGTCGAGCGCGTCGATTCCGGCCCGCGTTTCGATCTCGCTACGCATGGCCTGGGTCCACGGCTCGCCGCCGAAGACACCCACCTTCAGTGACGACTCGGCCGGATTCATCCCTTGCCGCGTCATCTCGTCGATCAGATTCAGCATGTAGGACGGCGTGACCAGAATGATCGAGGGTTCGAAGTCGCGAATCAACTGAACCTGCTTTTCGGTCTGACCGCCGGACATCGGTACCACCATGCAGCCGAGCCGCTCCGCTCCATAGTGAATTCCCAACCCGCCCGTGAACAGGCCGTAGCCGAACGCGTTGTGCAACGTGTCGCCGCGACGGCCGCCGGCAGCACGGATCGAACGCGCGACGATGTCCGCCCAGGTATCGATGTCGCGTGCCGTGTAGCCCACGACCGTCGGTTTGCCCGTGGTCCCGCTCGACGCATGCACGCGCACCACCTGATCGCGCGGCACGGCGAAGAGGCCAAACGGATAGTTGTCGCGCAGGTCCTTCTTCGACATGGTCGGAAACTTTGCCAGATCGGAGAGTTCCTTCAGATCGTCAGGACGCACTCCGGCGGCATCGAACGCCTGCCGATAATGCGGCACGTTGTCGTAGGCATGGCGGACCGACCATTTCAGACGCGTCAGTTGCAGGGCCTGCAGCTCATCGCGGCTGGCGCGTTCGATCGGTTCGAGTTCGTCGGATTGGGGATTGCGTCGGACCACGGAAGTCTCCAGATACAGGAAAGTGGGTTATTTCGAGGCAGGCGGCACTGTCAATGCGCGCGACATGCTGGCGACTCCGATCAAACGCGCTCGATCGCAATCGCGATGCCTTGGCCTACGCCGATGCACATCGTGCAAAGCGCGAAGCGTCCATTGCGGCGCTCCAGTTCGTAGGTGGCCGTGGTGACCAATCGGGCGCCCGAAGCGCCGAGCGGGTGACCCAATGCGATCGCGCCGCCGTTCGGATTGATCCGGGGATCGTCTGCCGCCACGCCGAGCCGGTGCAGCACCGCGATACCTTGCGAGGCGAAGGCCTCGTTCAGCTCGATCACGTCGAACTGGTCGAGGGTCATACCGAGGCGTGCCAGAAGCTTCCCGGTTGCCGGCGCGGGCCCGATGCCCATGATGCGCGGCTCGACGCCAGCGGTGGCCATGCCGATGATGCGGGCGCGCGGCGTCAGATGGTTGCGCTTCGCTGCCTCTTCACCTGCGATCAACAGCGCGCAAGCACCGTCATTGACCCCCGAAGCATTACCCGCTGTGACGGTTCCGTCGGGACGCACGACACCTTTTAGTTTCGCCAGTGCCTCGAGCGACGTCTCGCGCGGATGTTCGTCGCGATCGACCACCAGGGGCTCGCCCTTCTTTTGCGGAATGAGCACTGCAGTGATTTCCTGGGCCAGCGTGCCGTCCGCCTGCGCCCGCGCGGCGCGCTGCTGGCTACGCAGCGCAAACCGGTCTTGCGACTCGCGGTCCACGCTGAAATCGTCGGCCACGTTCTCGGCCGTTTCCGGCATGGAATCGACGCCATACTGACTGCGCATCAGGGAATTGACGAAGCGCCAGCCGATCGTCGTGTCATGGATTTCAGCAGAGCGCGAGAACGCTGACGCCGACTTGCCGAGCACAAAAGGTGCGCGCGTCATACTTTCCACGCCGCCTGCAATGTAAAGCTCGCCATCGCCCGCCCTGATTGCGCGCGCGGCGCTGCCTACTGCGTCCATCCCCGAGCCGCACAGGCGGTTGATCGTGGAACCGGCGACGTCGATCGGCAATCCGGCCAGCAAAGCGGACATGCGCGCGACGTTGCGATTGTCCTCGCCGGCCTGGTTTGCACACCCATAGAGGACGTCTGCAACCTGCTGCCAGTCCACCGATGGATTGCGCTGCATCAATGCGTGAATCGGCACTGCGCCCAGGTCGTCTGCGCGAACATCCTTCAGTACACCTGCATAACGTCCAAATGGAGTGCGAATGGCATCACAAATAAAGGCTTCGGTCATGGTATTTCTAGGTAAAGATAGTGGGCGATTCAGGCTTTGCGTCCGAAATGGGGCGGCGTTGTCCGATCAGACATGGGCGGCTTCGCGCGATGCAACGTGATGCCGGTGTTGGACCACACCGAATCGATTGGCGACGAAAGCTGCGTCGGTGAGCGAAGCGTTGGCAGCAGGATTGCCTGCGGTGCCGTAAAAACCAGGGCTGTCAAACGGTGGTGCTTATCGTTCGTCGTAACTGACGACGACCTTGTCGCTCACCGGATGACACTGGCAGGTCAGCACGAACCCGTCGCGGATCTCGTGCTCTTCGAGCGTGTAGTTCTTTTCCATCTTCACTTCGCCTTCGAGCACCTTCGCGCGACAGGTGCAGCAGACGCCGCCCTTGCACGCATAGGGCAGCGCGAGACCGGCGCGCAGCCCGACGTCGAGCACGCTGACCCCCTGATACGGCAGGCGCAGCTTGCGCCGCTTGCCGTCGAGCACGATTTCTAGCTCGGCCGCGGGGGTGTCCCCGGTGATTTCGACGCTCGGCACGCCCGCCTGCGGCAGCGGTGTGCCGAAGCGCTCGACGTGCACGTTCGCGGGCGGCACGCCGGCCGCTTTGAGCGCGGCCTCGGCGGCGTCCATCATCGGCGCGGGGCCGCAGATGAACGCTTCGTCGATCGCGTCGGCCGGCAGCAGCTGTTCGATGAAGGCCGCGCACTTTTGCTGGTCGAGCACGCCGTTAAAGAGCTCCACGTCCTGCAGATCGTCCGACAGCACGTGATACAGCACGAAGCGGTTCATGAAGCGGTTCTTCAGGTCCTCGAGCTCCTCGGCGAACATGATCTGGTCGACGCTGCGGTTGCCGTACACCAGCGTGAACGTGCTGCGCGGCTCGATCTCGAGCGTGGTCTTGATGATCGCGAGCACCGGCGTGATGCCCGAGCCGCCCGAGAACGCGAGGTACTGCTTGCCCTGGCCGGCGTTCAGGTGCGTGAAGAAACGGCCGTCGGGCGTCATCACGTCGATCGTGTGGCCGGGCTGCAGCGTGTCGAACGCGAAGTTCGAGAAGCGCCCGCCGCGCACGCGCTTGATGCCGATGCGCAGCTCGCCGTCGCGATCGTAGTCGGTGACGCCCACGCAGATCGAGTACGAGCGGCGCGTTTCCTCACCGTCGATATGCGTCTTGAGCGTGACGAACTGGCCCTGCGTGAAGCGATAGTGCTCGCGCAATTCGGGCGGGACTTCGAAGGCGACCGAGACCGCATCGGCCGTTTCGGGGCGCACTTCGCGGATACGCAGCGGATGGAATTGCGGGGTGGCCATATCAGTACGGTTTGAAGTAGTCGAAGGGTTCGCGGCAGTCGAGGCAGCGATACAGGGCCTTGCAGGCCGTCGAGCCGAATTGCGCGAGCCGCTCGGTGTGCGCCGAGCCGCAGCGCGGGCAGGACGGGGCGGGCAGGGCGGTCGGGGTCGTCATCGCGTGATCACCAACTGGCGCCCGGATGCTGGCGCGCGAGGCTCTGCATCTCGGCCAGCACGAAGCCCATGTGTTCGGAATGCTCGCCGTGCTTGCCCGTCGTCACGTGCCTCACCGCCGCGGGCAGCGTCAGCGTGGCTTCGTCGAGCGTCGCACGCACGTCGTCGAGCCATGCGGCTTCCAGTTCTGAGGTGCGCGGGCCGATGCCGGCCGCGGCGATGGCGTCTTCCACCGCGTCCGCGCTGAAGAACTCGTACGTGTACGGCATCAGGTAGTCGAGCGCGGCCTGCGCGCGGCGGTGCGATTCGTCGGTGCCGTCGCCGAAACGGACCAGCCACTCGCCCGCGTGATGCACGTGGTACTGCGTTTCCTTGACCGACTTCGCGGCGATCGCGGCGAGCTGTTCGTCGCTGGAGTGCGTCAGCGCGCGCCACAGATGCCTCATCAGCGTGGCGTACAGGAAGTTGCGCACGATCGTGACCGCGTAGTCCTTCTGCGCCTGCGCGGTGGCGGCGAGCGGCCCGTAATGCGGCAGCTCGACGAGCGTGTAGCTGGCGAACTCGCGCTCGGCGCGGAAGTACGCGTAGTCGTCTTCGGTGCGCGCGCGGCCGGTGAGCTGCTGCTCGAGCGCGGCCGCGTGCGTGTACAGCAGCCGCGCCTGGCCGATCAGGTCGAGGCTCATGTTCGACAGCGCGATGTCCTCTTCGAGGATCGGGCCGTGGCCGCACCACTCGGTGTTGCGCTGACCGAGGATCAGCGCGGTATCGGCAAGGCGCAGCACGTACTGCAGATGGTCGGGCGTGATGGACGTGGTGGACGTAGTGGACATGGCCGCGCCTACATGTGGTTGACTTCGTCGGGGAGCGTGTAGAACGTCGGGTGGCGATAGATCTTGTCGCCCGCCGGTTCGAACAGCTCGGCCTTCTCCTCCGGCGCGGAGGCCGTGATCGCCGCGGACGGCACCACCCAGATGCTCACGCCTTCCTGGCGGCGCGTGTAGACGTCGCGCGCCATGCGCAGCGCCATCGGCGCGTCGGCGGCGTGCAGACTGCCGCAGTGTTTATGGTCGAGTCCCTGCCTGCTGCGCACGAACACTTCCCAAATCGGCCATTCCCTGTTCATTGCTGATCTCCTGATTGCTCTGTTGTGCCGGGCCACTCAGGCCGCGTGCTGCTGCGCGCGCTGGCGCTGCCTGGCGGCGTGGGCGAGCGCGGCTTCGCGCACCCATGCACCGTCTTCATGGGCCTTCACGCGGGTCGCGAGGCGCTCGCGGTTGCACGGGCCGTCGCCGTTCACCACGCGCCAGAACTCGTCCCAGTCGATGGCGCCGTAGTCGTACTGGCCGCGCGCCGCGTTCCATTTGAGGTCCGCGTCGGGCAGCGTGACGCCGAGCACCCGGGCCTGCCCGACGGTCGCGTCGACGAATTTCTGGCGCAGGTCGTCGTTGGTGATGCGCTTGATACCCCATTGCGCCGACTGGTTGCTGTGCACCGACTCCCTGTCGCTCGGGCCGAACATCATCAGCACCGGCCACCACCAGCGGTTCACCGCCTGCTGGACCAGCTCGCGCTGCGCCTCGGTGCCGGCCATCATCGCGAGCAGCGCATCGAACCCCTGGCGCTGATGGAACGACTCTTCCTTGCAGATGCGGATCATGGCGCGCGCGTACGGGCCATATGTGCAGCGGCACAGCGGGATCTGGTTCATGATCGCCGCGCCGTCGACCAGCCAGCCGATCACGCCGACGTCGGCCCAGGTGGGCGTCGGGTAGTTGAAGATGCTCGAATACTTGGCCTTGCCCGCATGCAGCGCGGCGATGAGCTGGTCGCGCGAGACGCCGAGCGTTTCGGCCGCGCTGTACAGGTACAGCCCGTGGCCGGCTTCGTCCTGCACCTTGGCGATCAGGATCGCCTTGCGCTTCAGGCTCGGCGCGCGCGTGATCCAGTTGCCCTCGGGCAGCATGCCGACGATCTCCGAGTGCGCATGCTGGGAGATCTGCCGCGCCAGCGTCTTGCGGTACGCGTCGGGCATCCAGTCCTGCGGCTCGATCTTGCCGTCGGCGGCCATGACCGCGTCAAAGCGCGCCTGTTCGGGCGAATCCGCCGCCGCGTCGGGCAGCGCGACATGGCCGGGGATATCGAGGGATTGCGTGTACATCGGCACCATCCAGAAAGAGTGGCAAGTTGACGCAGTATAAATTAACCGACCGGTCGGTCAATAGAAATTTACTGTCGGTGGATGAGCGGAATAGCATCGGGATACCCTTAGCATTTCGTCGCGCGCGCGAACGCTTACGCAAGGCTTTGAAGAACTCAAGGCGCTCGCGTGGCAAGGGAAGGGCGGCGGATTGCGCCGCGTCAAAACCAAGGAGGATCTGCTCTCACGTGCTTCAGTTGTTCAAGGCGCGCCGCTTCGAGGCCGATCGGTCGCGATGTCAATGTTTGACGTGGACGCCTGCGGTAGCTAGCTGTGCTTCGAGCGAAGTCAACAGCGCGCTCATCTGATTGAGTTCCGTCGAAGAAGAAGTCGCAGACGAAGACGAAGACGGAACACTCCGGCGCGGTGAGTTAAACGCCTCATGTATTTGGCCAAAGGGAAGCGAGGGATCGCGTAATGTGAAGGTAAACCCGCTGAGCACATATACGTCGTGGTGGCTATCATATTGATGTCCCATTTCAATGATGTTGACAACATGGTCGCGTCCGAAATTCGGGTCATACTCGCTGATGACCACCCCGTCATGCTCAGTGGTATCGAACATGAGTTTTCAGAGGTGAGGACCATCCAGCTGGTAGGTACAGCCAGGAATTCGACTGAGCTAATCGCGCTTCTATCGAGCACACAATGCGATGTTCTCGTATCCGATTACGCGATGCCTGCGGGCGAATACGGCGATGGAATTGCTCTGTTTTCGCTGATCAATCGCCGGTATCCTGACATCAAGATCGTTGTCCTAACCATGCTGGACAACCCGGCGGTAATACGTGCGCTAGTGAAGCAAGGTGTCACGTGCATCGTGAGCAAGTCCGATGCTGTCACCCACCTTATCCCCGCCGTTCATGCCGTCTATCACGGCGCGAAATACTATTCGCCGACGATCAACGAGATCGTCAAGTCGATAGACTGGAACCGCCGCGGCAGGGGCTCATCGGACGTCCTGAGTCAGCGCGAATCGGAAGTTGTGCGTCTTTTTGCATCGGGCCTGACAGTGAACGAGATTGCCGAGCGGTTGTGTCGCAGCAAGAAAACCATCAGCACTCAGAAATCGAAGGCGATGGAAAAACTCGGCATTGAACGAGAAATTGATCTGTTCCGATATGCATTGGAAAATGGAATGGTGACTTCGTCGCAGAAAACTTCGGACAGTCCTCCCTCCACAGATTGAGCACGGGAAGCGATCCTGCGCTTTTCAAAAAATCTACATACCCGAAGCGCTCATGGGATACCTGCGTTCCCGTGGACCGGCAGCCATTGTTGGACCGGATGGTTGCTGCGACGATCGCATGCCTGACAGGTGCGAGCCCGGGAACTTGACTTTCACAGTCGCATAGGCCCGGCTGTCGCTCGATGACGATCCGGAAGGACTACTCTGGCATGGGCAATTGTGCTGAGCCATCGTGACTATCGAGTAGCCTTCGACTCGATATATGGTTGCTTCAAGTGTGGGGCGCTGTATTTGTCCTGCATTGCTCCGCACTTCGTGAACCAGGTGAATCCGTCTGGTTGGCGACACACGTTGGGCGAGCGTGTCGCGCGTCACTGGGATGAAGAACATGTCCTGTCCGATTCCCTATCTATTCCGCGTCGAACACGAAGCTAGGCCTGGTCCCATTTTCTGAATTTTTCTCATTTATAGGACTGCGCCTATTACTGATGGAAGGGCGCAGAAATAAAGTCTACCCCTTGCCGTCGTCCGATAGGACATGGCATGAGAAGCACCTCGGAGAAATTCAATTTGAATTCCGTCATGACCTGCAGTGCTCTGCGATCAGCAGCGCCTTATCCGCGTGATGATGGCTGTTTCGGCAATAAGGCGGGCGGTGCAGCAGAAACTGGCGGCAGAGACTTGTCGCACGGATGTTTGAGCGGACCGTCCAGGGCAATCGACAGGGTCGGGACAGTCTGAGTGCGAGGCGATGATTCGATGCTTTGCGACTCACTAAAGTTATCTGCATGCAAGCAGGCGAAAGCTGTGTTGCCGCGGCTTTGCAATGAGGTGATTCGGGCGCGGTTGCTGACGTTAGCGTGGCCAACAATGTCCCAATCCTCCGACGATGGTTATTCCCGCTGACGCTTTACCCCTATACCCGTCGCGCTTCTCGAAACCTGTCTTGATCGCTAGGGCCGCCCCCGCAATTTTCAAGGTGGCCTGAACGCCGCTAGTTGCCATTACCACGAAAGTCGACTATGACCTCATCCACGATCCGCGTAATACTCGCCGACGATCATCCAGTGATACTCGAAGGTGTGCGATACGAACTCGAAAGAAGCAGTACGATCTCCGTGGTTGGCACGGCGCGAAATTCGACTGAACTCATGGCCGCACTGACCAACTCGCCCTGCGACGTGGTGGTCTCGGACTACGTGATGCCCGGCGGAAGTTACGGCGACGGACTGGCGCTTTTCTCTGCCATTCACCAGCGCTATCCGAACGTCAGGCTGGTTGTGCTGAGCATGATGGAAAATCCGGTGGTTTTGCGCCTGCTGATGCAGTCGGGGAACTGCTGTATTTTCAGCAAGGCGGATCCGATTAGTAATCTGACGATCGCGGTGCATGCCGCGTACGCGAACGGCCGCTACCTGTCGCCGCGAATGGCAGCGATTGCAGCCGCGATCAAGCCGGGCACTCGCGGTAGCACGGCCGGCTCCCTATTGACCCGACGCGAACTGGAAGTCGTGCGCTTCTTCGTGTCCGGGATGTCGGTTACTGAAATTGCTGAGCTTTTGCGTCGCAGTAAAAAAACGATAAGTACGCAAAAGAGCTCGGCAATGCTCAAACTAAGTATCGAACGAGACGCTGACTTGGTGCGTTATGGAATAGAGAGCGGATTGGTGTCGACCGCGGAGCCAGTAAATTCATAGCAGATACAACCTCGGAAGATGTCGACACAGGAAAACCGACCTGAATCTGACTGGTCGATTCATGCGATGGTGTTGACTATTCGGGGTGGTCAATAGGTCTAAATTGCGAACTTATGATTCGGACCGGGCCTATTCAGGGGGGATTTTAGCGAAGGTGGAGTTTCCAATTTCCAAAATGCGAAGAGTTGTCGGTCGTATTAAAAATTATGGTAATCATCGCTCTATTTATCGGGTTTTTGCGTTGAATTATTCGCTTCGGTTTGAGAATATAAAATATCGAATCAATTTAAACGATCGCCTCGGAGCACCGAAAATTCTCCAGGCTCGGCAGAATTTTGTTCCGCTTTCCGGCCCGATTCTTCTGCGTTGTAGATGAAAAAATTTGCGAGCTTTTGTGAAATCTGGTCATCCACAGGTTATTTTCTTGACTCGATTTTATAACTTGGCAAAATTAAATAATTCTTTAAGTCTGCATCTATTTTTTATTAAAAATAATGGATCCTGTTGCAGGATAAATTGATCGATCTGAATTTAATGAAAGTTGAAAGCATCTATCAGATCTGCATCTGGCACGCTTGCAGCCCATTTCAAATGACTATATAGGCCGAACACCCGATTTCCTGAAAGACAGTGGGGGTGTAATTCTAAACGAATAAACAGAAATCTAACGTTCACTATTTTTTAGAAGGTTATATTAAAAACAAGTCGCGTATCGGCATCTCGAATGAAGTGAGTGGTTCGTGGGTGGTCGTGTCAGAGCATGCGTCGTCACGCGGAAAGCCGAATAAATCCCCCCGTGCGATTGGGATGGCAGTCGCGCATGCCGTGGCTGTCGTAACCGGAGTAGCGTGTCTTGCCTCATCCGGAACGGCATTCGCCAATAACCTGGCCGTGGGTACTGACGTAACGAACAATGCGGGGGCTTCGCGAGCCAGGTGTTGACTAAAGGCTATGTGACAGCCGCGGGACCAGATGGTGTCTCGCGCGAGTGGTCGCTGACCGGTCCGCTTCAGCCGGTCACGCTCCCCCCGCGCGGATTCCGATCGTCAAGTTCTCCCCAGGTAGCTGTCGCTTGTCACCTGCGTGGGCAAGTGCGACGTAGTCGAAAGCAGCCGCTCAGCTCTGGAAGTAGTTCAAGCCCAGCGCGCCTTTGACCTCCGACAGCGTCTCTCCGGCCACTTCCCGCGCACGCATCGTACCGCGACGCAAGATCGCGAGCACCTCGCCCCGGTCTTCCTCCAGCTCGCGACGGCGCGCACGAATCGGCTCGATAAGTGACTGGAGTCGCTCGTTTAGCACCCGCTTGACCGCGCTATCGCCCAGTCCCCCGCGACGATAGTGCGATTTGAGCTCGTCCACTTTCTGTACATCGGGGTCGAACGCATCGAGGAACGCGAACACGACGTTACCCTCTACTCGACCCGGGTCGCTGACTCGCAAGTGATTCGGGTCGGTATACATGTTGTTGACCGCCGTCGTGATTTCGTCCTGAGTGGCACCCAGAGTGATGGCATTTCCTAGAGATTTGCTCATCTTGGCTTTGCCGTCGATGCCGGGTAATCGAGTGACCTGTGACAGCACAGCCTCGCATTCGACCAGTACAGATCGGTCGACGGTGTTGTTGAAGCGGCGCACCAATTCGTTGGTCTGCTCGATCATCGGTAGCTGGTCATCGCCCACTGGCACGTGCGTCGCCTTGAACGCAGTGATATCAGCCGCTTGACTGACCGGATACGTCAGGAAGCCGGCAGGGATGTCACGCTCGAATCCGCGTAGGCGAATTTCCTCCTTGATTGTGGGGTTGCGCTCGAGACGCGCGACCGTCACGAGGTTGAGCAGATACTGAGACAGCTCCGCCAATTCCGGCACCTGCGACTGGATGAGGATGGTGGACTTCGCCGGGTCGATGCCAACAGCAAGATAATCGAGCGCTACTTCAATGACATTCTCGGTTACTTTCTGGTGCCGGCCGACGTTGTCGGTCAACGCCTGTGTGTCCGCGAGAAGCAGGAACTGCTGTGCTTCATCCTGGAGCCGAACCCTGGCGCGCAAGGAACCGATATAGTGGCCGAGATGAAGCGGGCCGGTAGTCCGGTCGCCAGTGAGGATGGTAGGACGGTTTGCGTACTTCATGGACTGGAGCCTCATATTATTGATGGCACCAGCCGTCGGCACGCTGAAACAAAAATGCCGCCAGGGCTGGCGGCATCACGTTTGCGATATACGTAGGAAACTGGGCCGCCGGATTCAGGCGTGCCACCAACCGTGCAGTTTCAGCGAGATCGGTTTCATATCCATAGATAAAAGTATAGCGCATCGCGAACGCCGCACATCTGGCGTTCGCGCCTGCGGGTCAGTTGGTGGCTATTCCAGGCGCGGCTGTTTGTGCGCGCAGCCGCTTTGACAAAAGTGTGTTTGACCTGCGCGAGTTCACGGATATCTGCCTTCGCTGCGGAATAACTGTGCAGTTGATCGGTAACGATGTTGCGCAGTACCGGTTTTGATCGCAGCGCTCGCCGAAAAGGGCGCTTTGCGGCCGTCTTATCGCGCCGCTCTCTTTTTGCGAATGATCATCTAAAAAGTCTGGCAAAAGAAAAAACGCTCAAACTGCGAACTCTTCCACGCTCCGAGCGTACCCGTGACGAGGAAGAAGCAGCTGATCGTCAGTGTTTTTTGCCACATTGCGCGTCTTCAGTCTCGAGGCCGAGAAACTTTCGGGCTAATTTGAGTTCCTTCAATTTTTTAAATTGGTTATCGAAGTCGCGTCCGGTAATTTGTAGGGTCGCTTATCGGTCAATTCATGGTTGGCGCTTAAAGGCGACTGACTGTCCGATCAATGCTTGTGTGCAGCTGTTTGAATCATTGTGTGGCACTGCGCACATAGCGCCGATTAAGCGTGCCAGCCTTTAGGCATGCGGTTGAGCGTCGAATGTGCTGTCATTGGACAATGCGATCGAGCTAGATTGTCCGATGCAGCCATTCAGAAGAACGAGGAGTTGTGTTAGATTTTCGGCGGCCGTTGTGTAGACACAAGATGCGGCTATTCAGTGTCAATAGAATGAGTAATAGGCCAACCTCGGGAATCAAGAAAGCCTAATAATCAGGTATCCCGAGAAAGAGCAAATTGATTGTCAAGGCGCACTTCGAATTCGGAGTGCTGCTCGCTTAAGGCAACGCCAGGGGACCCGAACATCATGACGGGCGAAATTCATGCATGGGGACGGTCGTGCACGTCACGATTCTCCGCGTTCGCTGTGGCTATGCTGATTGGCTCGGTGGCCGCGGTAGTCAACGCCGCGCCGCTTTGCGGTCAGATCGAAGCCGGCTCCGGCAGCATCGTCAAGGCCGGCGACAGTACCACGATCCAGCAGAACACTGGCAGGCTTGTGATCGACTGGAATGCGTTCAGCACGAATGCGAACGAGTCCATCACGTTCAGACAACCCGATGCTAGCGCTATCGCTCTCAATCGCGTGGTGGGTCAAAGTCCATCTGTCCTGCTCGGCAAGCTGGACGCGAATGGCCAGGTGTTTATCGTCAATCCGAATGGCGTGCTGTTCGGCAGCGGCGCGCAGGTTAACGTAGGCGGTTTGATTGCCTCGACGCTGAATCTGTCGAATCAGGACTTCATCAGCGGGCGTTACGCTTTCGCAGGACAGCCGCGGTCCGGCGCGGTCGTCAACTTAGGACACGTCGAGGCCGCGCCTGGTGGATACGTGGCGCTGATCGGCACGCATGCTGTCAATCGCGGCGCCGTGATAGCGCCGGGCGGGACCGCGGCGTTGGCCGCGGGCGATCGTGTAACGGTCACCTTAGGTGATCACGCAATGCTCGGGTTGTCCATCGATCAGGGCGTGCTTGACGCATTGGCATCGAACGGCGGCCTCATTCAAACCGACGGCGGCCAGGCCTGGCTCGAGGCGCGCGCCGAAGGGGCATTGCTGGCAAGCGTCGTCAATAACAGCGGCGTGATCCGGGCGCACAGCGTCGCCAATCAGAATGGCGTCATCGTACTGCTGGCCGAAGGCGGGACGGTGCAGGTCGGCGGCAGACTCGACGCCTCCGCGCCGCACGGCGGCGCCGGCGGCTCGATCGAAACCAGCGGGGCACGCGTGAACGTGAGCTCGGACGCGAGCGTCGACACTGCGTCGCGCTCCGGCGCGACCGGCAACTGGCTGATCTCGGCGGCGAACTTCACGATTGCCGCGAACGGCGGCAACATCACGGGCACCGCGCTGTCGCGTCTGCTTCGCGACAACAACATCGCGGTTCAGGCGACGTCGGAGCACAACGGAACGATCGAGATAGACGACGCGTTGGCATGGCGAGTGTCTACGATGCTGTCGCTGATTGCCCGCAACTCGATCTCCATAAACGAGGCGATCGACGCGCCTGCCGCGACCGTGGTGCTCAGCGCCGGCACGATCGCCACGCAGAACGCGCCGCTCGCGGCGGCGAACCTCGCGCTGATTGGCAGCGATGGCGTCTACCGGCTCGATCATCCGTTCAACGAGGTCGGCACGCTGGCTGCGCGGGCTGCGTCCGTCACGCTGGACGACCAGATGCCGCTAGTCGTCGGCACGGTGGCGGGCACGGTCGGCGTCACGACCACCAGCACGACCGAGCTACGCGCGACTTCGCTCACGCTCGATGCTCCGGTGTCGAGCCAGGCGCAGGGCACGGCGGTGACGCTGGCGTCCGCGTCGAGTTTCATCAATCATGCAGGCGCCGATGCCGTCGTGACGCCGAACGGGCGATGGCTGATCGATTCGCAAAGTCCGGATGCCGACGTATTCGGCGGCCTGCAAAGCGGCAACCTCGCGTTGTGGGGCGATCCTTACATGCAGGGCATGGATAGCCTCGCACTCACGGCAACCGGTAATCGCTATGGCTTCGCCGCCATGCAGCAGGCGACGTTGACGGCGAACGACATCAGCAAGGCATTCGGCACGACTCGCCAGCTCGACGCTGGCGACGTGTCGGTCAGCCTGCGTTACGCGGGCGCGCAATACGACAATGCGTTTACCGATAGCGCCACCGTCCACCCGCCGCTCAGCTACACGCTCGCGAGCGCCGGCGCCGCGGCAGACGCCGCGGTGGGCCCTTACGCGCTGATCCTCACGGCCGGCGGCACGCAGCCGGCCGGTTACAGCGTCAGCACGCAAAGCGGCGCCACGTTGCAGGTGACGCAGGCGGTCGCTCCTGTTGCACCTTCACCGCCCGAGCCGCCCACCGGCACGACGCCATCCGAGCCGGCCGTCACGGCGAGCGTGCCGACGCCGATCGGTGCGTGGCAGACCGTCGCCGCGCAAACCGGCGCCGACCTCGCGCGCGGCGCCCGCGTGCAGAACATGACCGCTTCGTTGCAGCCAGCGACGCTCGTGCAGGTCGCGAGCGATCAGTCCAACAGCCTGTCGCCTGATGCGTGGCCCGGCAACGTATGCCGGAAATGAGCGATGAGCGAGCAAGCCGCATGCGCGGGCCGGCCCGCCGCATGGCCGCGGCGCATCGCGCCGTGCGCAGGCGCCGGGTCATTGTGGCGCTCGCGGCGTGGCTACCGGCGTGGGCGCCGGAACTGCATGCGCAAGTGAGTCCGAACCTGAGCCCAGGCGCGCTTCCGAATGCCGGAAGCGTGTTGCGCGAACAGCAACAGCAGATTCCGCCGCCACCACCGGCCGGCATCCAATTGCAGATCGCGCCGCAAAGGACGCCGGTTCCGTCCGGGCAGCCGGGCGGGATTCGCTTTGCGGTGAGCGGTTTCGAATTGAGCGGCAACACGGTCATCGCCACCTCGACGCTGCTCGCGCTGGTCCAGGATGAAACCGGTCCAGCGCGCTCGCTCGACGACCTCGACGCCGCCGCCGCGCGCATCACCGCGTACTACCGCGCGCATGGCTATCTGGTTGCGCAGGCCTACGTGCCGCCGCAGGAAATCGCCAACGGCGTGGTGCGGATCGCGATCGCCGAAGGCCACTACGGCGAGATCCGCATCGTCAATCAGTCGCGCACGCGCGACGCGGTGCTGGCGCGTTTCGCGTCGGCGGCGCGGCTGGGCGACGTGCTTGACGAACAGCGTCTCGAACGCGCGACGCTACTGATGCAGGATGCGAGCGGCACCACCGGCGCGAAGGCTGTGGTGTCCTCGGGTGCGGCGCCCGGCACGTCGGATCTAGCTTTCGAGATTCCGGCCGCGCCGCCGCTGGCCGGCAGCGTGCAGATCGATAACTACGGCGAATCGAGCACCGGCACTGCGCGCCTGGTCGGCGCGCTGCAATGGAACAATCCGCTGGGATTCGGCGATCGACTTACCGCGCGCGCGCTGACTTCGGTAACCGGCCAGACCTATGGCGACGTGGACTACACCGTCCCGCTCGGCGGTAGCGGCCTGGCGTGGGGCGTCGGCTACGCGCGCTCCACTTACGTGGTCGGCGGCCAGTTCAGCTCTCTCGACGCGCACGGCAGCGCGAATGTCGTGTCGACCTTTTTCGCCTATCCGCTGCTGCGCACGAACGTGGCGAATGTGCTCGTCACGCTCGGCGTCGATCACAAGATCCTGGCGGACGACCTCGGCGCGTTCGACACAGCCGATGACCGTACCAGCGACGTCGCGCAGCTCAGGCTGTCCGGCAATCTGACCTCGGCGACAAGCTTCAGCAGCTTCGACGTGAGCGGGCAACAAGGCAATCTGCGCCAACGCAACGCCACGCCGCAAGAGGTCATCGCGCAGACGGCCGGCGCCTTCAGCAAGTTTGTCTACGCGTTCACCCACACCCAGGCACTGGGCGGCTCGACTCAGCTTTATCTGTCCGTGAACGGGCAGCAGAGCTCCCGCAATCTCGACTCAGCGGAGCAGATTTCACTCGGCGGCCCGTTTGCGGTTCGCGCGTATGCAACCGGCGTCGGCGCGGTCGACGAAGGCTACGTCGCCACGCTGGAATTGCGGCAGTCAATCCGGCAGTCGGCCGTGCCTGTGCTCATCACGCTGATCGGCTTTCTGGATACGGGCGATGGCACGTGGGTCGTGCACCCGTACGCGGCGGGCTCGAATCACGTGAGGCTGTCAGGGGCGGGCGTCGGTGCTTGGCTGAACGCACCGGGCAACTATTCGTTGAAGGTTTCGTATGCGCACACGCTCGGGTACGTGCCATCCACTGCCGGCGCGGGCCATGCGAACCGCGTCTGGGCCACTCTCGCGAAGTCGTTCTGACGCGGGGCACATGGAGACAGTCGCGTGAGACTCTTCCTTCCCAATCGGCGCAACCGGCGCACTCGAGCGGGTCCGTTCGCCGCCCCACTGCGAGCGCGGAGCGCGTGCCTTGGCCTCGGGTTCTGGTTGGTCTGCGCAACGGCCGCGGCCGCCAGCGTGGCCAATGTCACGGCGCTGGTGGGCAGTGTCGCGATTCAGTCTGCCAGCGGCGCGAAGCGGCTCGCCGCGCTCGGCACGGAGATCGCCAACGGCGACACCGTCGAAACGGGTGCCGCGTCTGAAGTGGTGATGGTGTTCACGGATCATCAGCGCGTCTACCTGAAGCCGGGTTCGATATTTCGCGTCGACGAATTCAACTACGCGGCGAACGACGCACGCAAGGACCGCAGCTTCCTGTCGCTGGTCAAAGGCGGGTTGCGTGTGCTCGATGGTCTCGTCGGCAAAGAGGGCAGTGCGGACAACTACCGGCTGAAGACGCAGACGTCGACCATCGGCATTCGCGGCACCGAGTATTCGGTTACGGATTGCAGCCCGGCCGTGGATTGCGAAGGCGACCAGATTGTCGTGTACGACGGTCAGATCGTGGTCGCCAATGCCGTCGACAAACGCACTGTGAGCGCCGGAGAAGGATTGATCGTGCCGGGCGTGAGCGCGTCGTTCAGGCTCTTGCCTGCCAATCTTGTGACGCCGGTGGTGCCGTCGGCTGCGTGCCGGTGAGCCGCTGCGCGGGCTGGCGGCGCCGAGCGGCCATCTTATGCTGGAGTGAATCGCAATGGATGTTATGAAGAACGAGGCGCGCCGTCCGTCATCGGCGCAACTGTCGGCGCTGGGCGTCGATATCGGGGCGGCCTCGCTGGGGGCGGCGCTGACATTGTCGTATGCGGTGGGTTACGGTGCGCTGATTTTCAGCGCGGGTCTCGAACCATGGTTGCAAATCGGCATGCCGACTGCGCTGGTCAGTTGCGTGGTCTTTGCGCTGGTGATCGCGTTGACCAGTTCGGTACCGTTCATGATCGGCGGCCCGGACTCGAATCCGGCCGCGCTGCTGGCCGGTCTCGCGCTAGGCATCAGTTCGGAAGTGCGCGCGCGCGGCGGCGACGACGCGGCGGCGCTCGCCACGGTACTGGTATCGATTGCGCTCGCCACGCTCACCACCGGTGCGTTGCTCTTCGCACTGGCGCGCTGGAAGCGCGGCAATGCGATTCAGTACGTGCCTTTCCCGGTGGTAGGCGGCTTCCTGGCCGGCACCGGACTTCTGATTCTCTCCGGTGCGGCTCGTATCGCGACGGGTGTGCCGATCACGCTCGCCACGCTGCCGTTGCTGGCGCATCTGCGGTGGCTCACGGTGGCGCCCGCGCTGCTCGTCGGTGTGGGCCTGCTGGTCGTTACCCGGCTGTCGAAGCGCGTGGCGGTGGTGCCAGCGATCATCGCGTGCGGAATCGCTGTGTTCTACGTGGGCCTGCATGCGTCCGGACTCAGTATCGACGACGCGCGCCGCGCGGGCCTGCTGTTCAGCCCGGAGTCGATTCGCGATCTGCGACTGCCCGTGACGCAGTTGCGCGAGGTGTGGTTCGGGCCGATCCTGTCACGCGCGACGGAAATTTTGGCGGTCGCGGCCGTCACCGCGATGACGATGCTGCTGAACGCGACCAGCATCGGCGTGACGACGTCGCACGACGTGGATTTCAACCGCGAACTGCGCGCCGCGGGCGTCGCGAATCTGCTGGCCGGCCTGCTGGGCGGCATTGCCGGCTGCCAGTCGATAAGCCGCACCTTGATGAACTGGCGCATGGGCGCGACGACGCGGCGCGCTGGGGTATTGGCCGCGTTGATGTGCGTGCTACTGATTGGCGGCCTACCGGACGTGATCGCGCTGTTTCCAAAAGCGGTGATGATCGGGCTGCAGATTTACCTCGGCGGTGCTGTGCTGATCGAATGGCTGTTCTACGCCTACAAGCGCCTGCCTTGGCACGACTACCTGCTGATCCCAGCGATCATGGCGATCATCGCGGGCTACGGCATCGTCGCGGGCGTCGTGCTGGGCGTGGTCGCCGCATGCCTGCTGTTCGTGGTGCGCTATGGCCGCGTGAACTGCATTCGCGCCGAGTTCAACGGCAGCAGCCAGCGCTCGCGCGTCGAACGCACGATCGAACAGAACGGGTTGCTCGATCAGCAGGCTCGCTATCTCTATGGGATCGGCCTGCAAGGTTTTCTCTTTTTCGGCACCGCTTATTCGATCCTGACGCATATCCGCGCGCGCATTGAAACGAAGGGTGCGCACCGGCCGCCGGATGCGCCCAAGGTGCGTTATGTGCTGGTGGATTTTGGCCGGGTCCATGGTGTCGACGCGTCCAGCACGGCGAGTTTCGTGCGGCTTCGCGAGGCCTGCGCGCGCGAAGGCGCGCAACTGGTGCTGACTGGCCTGCCGCCGACCCTGCATGAGTGGTTTCGCAAAAGCGGCATTCTGACCGAAGGTGCGCGCGAATTCGCGAGCCTCGATCTCGGCCTTGAATGGATCGAGGATCAGATGCTGGCAAATGCGCAAGGCGCGCCCGCATCGCTCGCCGACTCCGGCCGGGTTGCGAACCTGCCTGACGGTTTGAGCGCACTGCGTCCGCACTTTGAACGCATCACGCTTCGCGCGGGCGAATGCCTGTTCCGTCAGATGGATCCTGGCGACGCCGTGTACTTCGTCAACTCCGGCCGTGTGATGGTCGCGCTCACGTTGGACGATGGCGGGTCCATTCGGCTGCGCAGTTTCGGCGCAGGCACGATTGTCGGCGAAATGGCCGTCTACACGGGATCGCGCCGCAGCGCCGATGTGGTCGCCGAGGTACCGACGGTCGTCGAGCGGTTCACGCTCGCGACCCTCAAACGGCTCGAAACCGATGATCCGGCGCTGGCCGCGCAGTTTCACGCGTTCGTGGTGCGCGTGCTGGCGGCGCGTCTGGTCGTCGCGAACGAGCAGATCCGCGCCGCCGCGTATTAGGCGAGGTGGTCATGAAACGGTATGGATTGCGCTACGTAGCCAGCCTCGTCATCGTTCTCGCGCTGTGCGGGCAGGCGCTGCATCGTTACACCGTGCGCTTCATCGATTCGCTTGACGCGATGATCTACGACGCGCAAGTGCGGCTGCTGATGCCGCGCACCGTCGACTCGCGGATTGTGATTCTCGACATCGACGAAGCGAGTCTCGCGCAACTGGGCCGCTGGCCGTGGGACAGGGCGCGCATTGCCACGCTGGTCGAGCGGCTGTTCGAGCAAGATGGCGCTGCGGTGCTCGGCTTCGATATCGTCTTCGCCGAAGCGGACGACAGTTCGGGGCTGCCGTTGCTGAACCGCCTGAGCCGCGACGAACTGCGCGGCGACCCGGCGTTCCAGCGTGTCATGAGCGGCCTGTCGAGCGTGCTCGATTACGACGGGCGCCTTGCGCGCTCGCTGCGGGGGCATGCTGTCGTGCTCGGCTATTACTTCGCGAACCAGGCGAGCAGCTCCGGAGCCATACCGGCGCCCGCGCTGCCCGCCACCGCGTTTGGCGTCCATCCGATGACGCTGTTCGACTGGAGCAGCCACGGCGGCAACCTGGCGCCCCTGCAGACAGCCGCGCGGCGCGGCGGTTTTTTCAATCCGGTGATCGATTTCGACGGCGCGGTACGGCGCGTGCCGCTCGTCACCGAATATCAGGGCGGCATTTACGAGGCGCTGTCGCTCGCGGTCGTGCGCGCGCTGTGGAACGACGCGGCGCTCTCGCCCGTTTTCGCCGACGCGGACGATCCCGATTCCACGTTGTCGGCCATCTCGCTGCGCTCGCCGCGTGGCCCAGTCTCGATTCCGGTCGACGAAAACGGCGCGGCGCTCGTGCCCTGGCGCGGTGTGCAACGTAGTTTTCCTTACTATTCCGTCGCGGACGTGCTGGCGGGACGCATTCCCGAGGGCGCACTGCGCGGCAAGATTGTGCTGCTCGGCACGACCGCGCCGGGCCTCGTCGATCAGCGCACTACGCCGGTCGGCGAGGTGTATCCGGGTGTCGAGGTGCACGCGAATCTGATCGCGGGCATGCTCGACGGCACGATCCTGTCGCGGCCCGCCTCGAGCGGCGCGCTCGAGGCAATCGCGCTGCTCGTGACCGGTGCCTTGATGAGCTTCGCGTGGCCGTGGAGGATGCCCGGACGCGCGACGTTGCTGAGCGCGCTTACGGCGCTCGCCGTGGTGGGCGCCGACATCGCGCTGTGGCGCTACGGTTCCTGGGTGCTGCCGATCGCCTCGCTGCTGATTGCGATCGGCACCTTGTTCGTGCTGAACATGTCTTACGCGTATTTCGTGGAGTCGAGGGCGAAGCGCAAGTTCGCGAAGCTGTTCGGTCAATACGTGCCCCCCGAACTGGTCGAGGAGATGAGCCGGAATCCGGAAAGCTACAGCATGACCGGCCGGCGAGCCGAGTTGACCGTGCTGTTCTGCGACGTGCTGGGTTTCACCGCGATTGCCGAAGCATTGGAACCCGAGCAGCTCGCGCTACTGATGAACGAATACCTCGGCCCGATGACCGCGGCGATCCGCCGGCAGCGCGGCACGCTCGACAAATACATGGGCGACGCGATCATGGCATTCTGGGGCGCGCCCGTCGACGACAGCGAGCACGCGCACCATGCCGTCACCGCCGCGCTCGATATGCGCGCGGCGCTCGTCGAGTTGAACAGCACGCTGGAGGCGCGAGGCTGGCCGACGTTATCGATCGGCATCGGCATCAACACGGGGCCGATGACGGTTGGCGACATGGGTTCGACCGTGCGCAGGGCTTATACGGTGCTCGGCGACGCGGTGAACGTCGCGGCGCGTCTCGAAGGGCTTACTCGGCATTACAAGGTGGACGTGATCGTCGGCGAGGCGACCCGCGAGCGTGTGAGTGGAGTCGTGTTCCGGGAAATCGACCGCGTGCGGGTGGCGGGGCGCAATACGCCGGTCGCGCTGTTCGAGCCGCTGATGTCCAGCGAAGCATGGGCGCACGCCAGCGACGCGCGACGCGACGAACTCGCGCGCTGGCATGCGGTGTTGGAACGCTACCGGCTGCATGACTGGGACGGGGCGGCAGCGCTGCTGGAAGCGCTGATCGCGGACCATCCGCAATGTGGTCTTTACAGGTTCTACCAGGAGCGCATCATGGCGTTACGGGAGAGTCGGGTGGCCACGGATTGGGATGGCATCACGACTTTCGACACCAAATAGGACGTAGCATGAAAGTGCGAATTCTCGGCTGTAGCGGTGCCATTTGCGGCGCGGGCGGCGGTACCACGTCGCTGCTGGTGGACGACGACATTCTTATCGACGCGGGCACGGGCGTCGGCCAACTGAGCCTGGCCGAGCTGGCGCATATCGATCATGTGTTCATCACGCATTCGCATCTCGATCACATTGCGTTCCTCCCGCTCATGGTCGACGCGGCCGCCGAATATCGTACGCAGCCGTTGACGGTGCACGCGCCGCAAGTCACGCTCGACATCCTTCACGCGCATCTGTTCAACAATCTGATCTGGCCGGACTTCACGGTCATCCCGTCGGCCGCGGCGCCGGGCGTGCGGTTTGCCGCGCTCGAGGTCGGACACAGCACGGACCTGCGCGGGCGAAAGCTCACCGCGCTACCTGCACAGCATGTCGTGCCCGCCGTGGGATATGCGCTGGATAGCGGTGCGGGCAGCCTTGTTTTCAGCGGCGATACGACAACGAATCCGGCGTTCTGGTCCATTGTCAGCGCGATGCCGCAACTGCGTCATGTGATTGTCGAGACGGCATACCCGGACGCGCATCGCGCGACGGCGATCGCGGCGAAGCACTATTGTCCGAGCCTGCTCGCCTCGGATTTGCGTGATGTCTCGTTCGATGCCGAACTGCTGATTTCGCATCTCAAGCCAGTGCACGCGGCGCAGATCATGCAGGAACTCGACGCCGCGCTGCACCGTTTCGATCCGCATCCCCTCGAAGAGGGAAGGGTGTTCGTGTTGTGAGGTCTGTATCCGGGGCAGGTTGGAGTCACTCAAAGCGCACTCAGTGCATTGATCGGGGATCTCAAACAGGCGCCGGATGAGCAACTGGTACACCGCACCACGCGCAGCGTTCGGCGAAGTCGGTCCTGGTGTGGGCCCCGCGCGCTGTGATTCCGGTGCTACCGCCGCCCGACGAATTTCCGATCCACCGCCACGCCACCAATCTTTTCGCTGATGGACTCCGCGACCCGCCGTACCATCGGAATCAGAGTTCGTAGTTGCGCTTTGTCGGTGTAGTCGGTCGTCCCCGTGACACTGATTGCCGCGACGATCTGACCGCTGGCATCCCGAATGGGCGCCGCCACGCAGCAAATGCTCGGGGCGTCTTCTTCGACGTCAAATGCATAACCGCCCACGGCATACTTGCGCATGGCGGCGAGCCAGGTATCAAGCGGAACATGCACGTTGCCCCGCTTCGCATCGTATGCGTAGCGGACTCTCCACTTGTCCTCGTTCTCGTCGAGGATCAGGGCCTTGCCCACGCCGGTCGAGCAGACTGGCTTGCGGCCGCCGATGCGGGAATTGACGCTGATCGGGCGCTGCCCACCAATCTTGTCGAGGTAAATGATCTCGTCGCCGTCGAGTTGGGCGAGGTGGATGGTGTCCCTGGTCTGCTCGGCCAGTTCTTCCATTCCTGCCCGCGCACTGCGTGTGATATCGGAATCGCGGTAGGCGGCGAAACCGAGCTCCAGGAGCCGGGCGCCTAGCCGGTAGCCTCGCCGGGGCTCGAATTGAAGGTAGCGGGCCTGCACCAGGGCCGACGCCAGCCGGTGCGTCGTGCTGAACGGCAGGCCGGTGTGGTCCGCAATGTCCTGCACGGTCTGATAGCCGGCCTCGACGGCGTCGACCACGTCCAGTCCGCGGAAAAGCGTCTGGCTGGAGAGGGTGGGGGTGGGACGGGAGGTATTGGTCATGCCGATAAGTGTAACGCCGCCGGGGTATTCGGCGGCGCTTTGGCGAGGGTGCTACCGGACGCCGGATCAGTCGTAGAGGCGCTTTGTGCTGCAGTCCGACTTCCCGTCTACGGCGATCAGCGAGATCCCGCCGCAGCCGATCACAAACAGGCCGCCGTACATCAGGATAATTTTTGCGTGACGCCCAAGCGGTTGTCCCGTTGGGGCGTCACGGCTATCGGGCAAGTTATGCCTTGTTCAGCAGGTCCAGCGCGACGTCGACGATCATGTCTTCCTGGCCGCCGACCATGCGGCGCTTGCCAAGCTCCACCAGAATGTCGACCGTCTTGATGCCGTACTTCTTCGCTGCGACTTCGGAGTGGCGCAGGAAACTCGAATACACGCCGGCGTAGCCCAGCGCCAAAGTCTCGCGGTCGACACGCACCGGGCGGTCCTGCAGCGGGCGCACGAGTTCATCGGCGGCGTCCATCAGCGCGTAGAGGTCGGTGCCGTGGTCCCAGCCCATGCGCTCGGCAGCGGCGATGAAGACTTCCAGCGGTGCGTTGCCGGCGCCTGCGCCCATGCCAGCCAGGCTGGCGTCGATGCGGTCGCAGCCTTCCTCGACGGCGACAATGGAGTTGGCCACGCCCAGCGACAGGTTGTGGTGCGCGTGCATGCCGGTTTGGGTCGACGGGTCGAGCACGGCCTTCAGGGCGCGGAAGCGGGCGCGGACATCGTCCATGTTCAGCGCGCCGCCGGAGTCGACCACGTAGATGGTCGTCGCGCCGTAGCTTTCCATCTTCTTCGCCTCGACTGCCAGGTTCTCCGGCGTGGTCATGTGGCTCATCATCAGGAAGCCGACCGTGTCCATGCCGAGCTCACGGGCGCGCTCGATGTGCTGGCGCGAGACGTCGGCCTCGGTGCAGTGCGTGGCCACGCGGACGATGCGCGCGCCAGCCTTGTAGGCGTTGTCCAGGTCGTGGATGGTTCCGATGCCGGGCAGCAGCAGCGTGGCGATCTGGGCGTGCGAGATCTCGCCGGCCACGGCTTCGATCCACTCCAGGTCGGTGTGGGCGCCAAAGCCGTAGTTGAAGCTGGAGCCCTGCAGGCCGTCGCCGTGGGCCACCTCGATGGAGTCGACGCGGGCCTTGTCGAGCGCGCGGGCGATGTCCTTGACATTCTGGATCGAGTACTGATGGCGGACGGCGTGGCTGCCGTCACGCAGCGTCACGTCGGAAATGTAGAGCTTCTTGCTGGGGTTGAAGGGCATAGCGGGGTGTCTCCTCAAGCGGTCAGTGCGGCCTGCGCCATGCGTTCGGCGGTGGCAAGGGCGGCGGAAGTCATGATGTCGAGATTGCCGGCGTAAGCGGGCAGATAGTGGGCGGCGCCCTCCACCTCCAGGAACACGGAGGTCTTCAGACCGCTGAACTTGCCGAGGCCGGGGATGTTCAGCGGAGCGCTCGCCGGGATCTCGTCGAACTGCACCTTCTGCTTGAGGCGGTAGCCGGGCACGTACTGCTGCACGGCGGCGGCCATTTCCTCGATGGAGGCTTCGACCTCGACCCGGTTCGCGGCGGCGCTCAGCACGTAGACGGTGTCGCGCATGATCAGCGGCGGCTCCGCCGGGTTCAGCACGATGATGGCCTTGCCCTTCGCCGCGCCGCCGATCACCTCGATCGCCTTCGAGGTCGTCTCGGTGAACTCGTCGATGTTGGCGCGCGTGCCCGGGCCAGCCGATTTGCTGGAAATCGACGCCACGATCTCGGCGTAGTGGACCTTCGCCACGCGCGACACCGCCGCAACCATGGGGATCGTCGCCTGGCCGCCGCAGGTGACCATGTTGACGTTCAGGGCATCGAGGCGGTCATCCAGGTTGACCACCGGGACGCAGTACGGGCCGATTGCCGCTGGGGTCAGGTCGATCATGCGAATGCCCGGCTTGACTTCTCGCAGGCGGGCGTCGTTCTTTACGTGGGCGCCAGCGCTAGTGGCGTCGAAAACGACGTCGATCTCGGCGAAGTTCGCCAGCTTGATCAGGCCTTCCACGCCTTCATGCGTGGTTGGCACACCCATGCGGGCGGCGCGTGCCAGCCCGTCGGAGGCCGGGTCGATGCCGACCATCGCGCCCATTTCGAGGTGCTTGCCATGGCGCAGGATCTTGATCATCAGATCCGTGCCGATATTGCCCGATCCGATGATCGCGGCCTTGAGTTTTCTTGTCACCAATTGAGCCTCCTTGGGGGACGTGTTGCTGCCGGCCCTTGTGTCTTTTCCGGGGGATGAGTGGTCTTGCGGGGTTCGATACCGCGCGAGCGTCGCCGAAGATTACCCCGAGGCGTCGAATTTATCAACATATGAGAATAATTCTCGCATGTTGAGAATTTCAGGGCCATCGAGAATGAAAGCATCTACGCAACAGCACCACGCACTGCTTCGCACGTGATATCGATATCTGCCTTTGTTCGTTTGAGCCGCTTGCCGCTATCAATAGAATTGGCGAGTTCCCGTCATCAATCCGTGAGCACGCCTAACAGCCACGACAAAGAGCGTCCATGTCCCGATCCATTCATCTCAATCTTTTCATACACGGCCGCGGGCACCACGAAGCCGGCTGGCGTCATCCTGGCGCGACGCGCAAGGCGCTGACGGATATCAGCTATTTCGCCGATCTGGCCAGGCGAGCGGAGGCGGGCCGTTTCGATTCGATCTTCCTGGCCGACACGCTCGAACTCGGAGATGGCGCGCGCCACGTCGCAAGCGGCGCCCTCGAGCCGATTACGGTGCTCTCAGCGCTCGCGCGGGAAACGACGCGGATCGGGCTGATCGCCACGGCCTCCACGACTTACACGGAGCCATTCAATCTGGCCCGCCAGTTCGCGTCGCTCGATCATATTTCGGGCGGCCGCATCGGCTGGAATATCGTGACCTCGTGGGTCGGCGGCGCTGCGCCGAATTTCGGCTAGGAACACACGCCAGAGCACACCGAGCGATATGCGCGGGCAGACGAATTCGTCGAGGTCGTTAAGGCGCTATGGGACAGCTGGGCTGACGACGCGATCATCGACGATGCCGAGAGCGGCCGATTCCTCGATCGCAGCCGGGTGCGGCGAATCGACTGGAAGGGACGCTTCTATAGCGTCGCGGGCCCGCTCAATTTGCCGCGCACGCCTCAAGGGCGGCCTGTTCTCGTCCAGGCAGGGTCGTCGGCGACGGGCAAAGCGTTTGCCGCGCGCCATGCGGAAGCGGTCTTCACCGCGCATCTCACCAAGGCGTCTGCGGCCGATTTCTACGCCGAACTCAAATACGCCGCGACTGCAGAGGGGCGGCGTGCAGAAGAACTCGTGATCCTGCCGGGCCTCAGCGCCGCGATCGGTTCGACCGACGCAGAAGGACAGGCCTTGCTCGAAGAACTCAACGGACTCACCGATATCGACGTGGGTCTGAGCCGCCTGTCGAATCGCTTCGGCGGACACGATTTCAGCAGGCTCCCACTCGATCAGCCGCTCTCGCGCGACGATTTTCCCGATCCGTCAACGGTCCAGGCTGCGCAGAGCCGAGCCGCCGTCATCACCGTTCTGGTTGCACGTGAGCGTCCGACGTTGCGCGCACTGCTTCGGCAACTTGCAGGTGCGCGCGGACATTTCACGCTTGCGGGTTCGCCTGAGCGCATCGTGGACGCGATTGAAGATTGGGTCGAAAGCCGCGCCGCAGACGGGTTCAACATCATGCCGCCGGTTTTGCCGGCGCAACTCGACATCTTCGTCGATCACGTCATTCCGATCCTGCAAAAGCGAGGAATTTTCCGGCGCGATTACGAAGACGGCACACTGCGCGGTCACTACGGTCTTGCCCGTCCCACGAATCTGCATTTTGCACCCTGACGCTCGCAGCGAGGCGACTTCCATCATGCAGCCGTTTCGCAGCACGTTGTGGCGCATTTTCCTCACGCTCATTGTTTGCTTTAGCGTTCGATCTTTGGCTCATGCAGATCCAAGCTGGCCCAGAGAAATCAACATCGGCATTCAGAAAGGCGATCCGCTGGTAGCGCTGCGCGCGTCCGGCGAACTCGAAAAAGCGTTTGCGACGCATGGCGTCGCGGTCAGATGGAAAGAGTTCGTCTACGGCGCGCCGCTCGTCGAGGCGATCAACACAGGGAACGTCGACGTCGGCGCAGTCGGATCGACGCCACCCATTCTCGCGCAGGCGGGTGCGGCACCCGGCGTGGCGTATGTTGCGTTCGCACCGAAGCTACAGAAAAGCTATGGTCTGATCGTCCCCGCGAAGTCTCCCGTGAAGCGGATCGATGATCTGAAAGGCAGGAAGATCGCCTTTGCGAAAGGATCGCAAGGGCATTTGTTCGTGCTTAAAGCTCTCGGCGACGCAGGCGTGCCCGTGACGTCCGTCCAGTTCGTCTATCTGAATTACAGCGACGCTCGCGCTGCATTTGAACGGGGCTTTATCGATGCGTGGGCCGTGCCCGATCCTCGCTATGCCGATA
Organism: Paraburkholderia sp. HP33-1; assembly: GCF_021390595.1. Taxonomy (NCBI): domain Bacteria; kingdom Pseudomonadati; phylum Pseudomonadota; class Betaproteobacteria; order Burkholderiales; family Burkholderiaceae; genus Paraburkholderia; species Paraburkholderia sp. HP33-1. The sequence goes on from NZ_JAJEJR010000003.1 coordinate 837,000, forward strand.
CCGAGCTTTCCACGGGTGCGCGCACGATCCTCACGATCGGTCAGTTGTCGGTCCCGCAATACGGCTTCTATATCGGCTCGCGCGACTTCGCCCGACGCTATCCCTCAGCACTGCGTTTGCTATTCGACGTGCTCGACAGGCAGACGGCGTCCGAACTTGCGCACCCGGCACAAACAGCGGAGTTTCTGTCGCAGAATACGGGTGTCCGGCGCGATGTCTGGTCGAGAGCACTGCCGCGACTCGAATGGGGTGTCCACTATCCGCTCACGGATGAGGTGGTCAAGGCGCGGCAGGATGCAGCTGACCTGGCCTACCGCGAGCGGGTCATCCCGCGACATGTCGACGTGCGCGATGCGATCGTCGACATCCGCTAACTTCCTCACGAGGCGTCTGGACTGAGGGCAAGCATGGGAGAGGAGTATCAATTCGATGTCTTCGGACGAACCGTCGCGATTGCGAATGTCGATGGCGACTGGGTCGCTTTTTATCTCGGACAGGAGGGGAAACGCCGACGTGCCGATTTTTTCAGATTCGCCAGGTGGTGGCACGGATAAATCTGGAACTTGAGCTCGACGGCGCCTGATGGCGAGACTCAGAATTGCTTGCCGAGCGAAACGCCGACCACGTCTTCGGCTAGATGGACATTCGCATTGCCGCCTCCGAAGGCAGCGGGAATCGAGTTGTCGCCGCTTACCGTCTTCTTGAACGCATGTCCGTAGAAGAGGCCGAACGATGTCTTCGCATCGGTCTTCCAGGTGGCGCCGAGCGTCGCCTGATCCTGTACGACACCCGGTGCGAGGATGTTCATGAATGTTTGCCTACTGGCCACCGGCTGGCTCGAATGGCTATAGCCTGCACGGACCGTCAGATGGCTGGTCACATCGTAGCTGGTGCCGATCTTGATTACGTTCGTATTGCGCCAGCCAAAACCCGGGCCGTTGGACGATCCCAACGCATTGCCTGCAAACAGGTTGGCGAGCGGATTCGCGATCGAATTCACGTTGCCGTACAGAATGCGCTGAAAGTCGGCCGCGACCGTCCATGCCGGCGTGATCTTCCAGGAAAACCCGATGCCGTAGTTCTCCGGGATGTCGAATGAGCCGCCATCCGCGAAGAGACCTTTGTATTTGTCGAACCTGCCGTGAATCTTCGACGCCCACGTCACGCCGACGGTCAGTGTCGGTGTGATTTCACCGGTATAACCAATGTGTACGCCAACCCCAACCGTCGAATCGGCACCCTGATCGGTTACATTGCCCGGCGCGACCGACATGCCGGTAAATGGCTGCAGCCCGCTTGCCGTGAAGCGTTGATACGCGATGTTCAGGCCGATGCCGAACGCGTGCCGATCGAACAGTCTGTAGGCAATCGTCGGAGAAAGAAACAGCTGCTCGAGATCGACACCTGCAGACCCACTGGCGCCGAACGCCCGATACGGATTATGGGCGTAGCCGGTGTCGAGCCCTCCGTTTGCATACAGTGCGAGACCCGCATACGCGTTCGGCAGGAACTGGTACGTCACGCCGAATTCGGGCAGCGCGAAGATCGAGCGATTGTTGCGGTCGTAGTCGCCGTCGGCGCCGTAACCGTTGCCCGATATCTCTGCGCCGCGCTTTGGCAGAAAGAGGCTGATGCCGCCATCAACACGGTTGCCAACGAAGGCAATGCCTGCGGGGTTGGCAGCTGCGGCAAGTGCATCCTGTGGCAGGCCAATGCCTACGCCAGCCATACCCTGCGACGCAACGCCATAGCCGTTGGAAAAATAGCCGTTGGTGGCCGACGCAAAGCCCGGTGCTGCCGCGACGATGGCAGTGAGTGCGCGAGCGGTCCCTTGTAGTCTCATGTGTTTCCCCGAATAGTGTTTTGGAATTTCTAGCGGGGACAGAGTCTATTCACCTTGGCTCGCACCTCAAACCAAGCATTTCACATAAGCTTCCAATAGATTATTCGAACGATAAATCGTCTTCTTCGATGAGTTCTCCCGAATCCTCCCTTGACCATCGCGCCTTGCAGGCTGGGGCATTACAAGCTTGTACTCTGCTCAAGGTACTTACCAATCCGGATCGCTTGCTAGCCATGTGCCGCTTATCCGAGGAGGAGCTGTCCGTCGGTGGACTGGAGGCGCAGCTTGGCATTCGCCAGCCGAGCCTGTCCCAGCGACTGGCTGTACTGCGCGAAAATGGTCTGGTCAGTGTGCGCCGCGAAAGCAGGAACATGTTCTACTCGGTGGCAAGCGCACAGGCGCTTGCTGCAATGGCCGTGCTTTATGAACCGTTCTGCGACGGAAACAGAGCTGGGAAACGCGGCGCGTCCGGTGCTGTCACCGACTTCGCATTTGTGTCAACCGCGTGCTTGAATCCGGCGAACGACGTTACGGAAACGCGAAGCACGCTTCGATCTGGCGCTGGCATCGGCGAGCACGCGCCGCTCGAAGGCGCCTCAGGTCGTCAAGCCGGGCGTCGACGCGGCGCATCTTCGGTGTGTTCCACAATGGCGTCGGGCGCTCCGAGGCCCAGCGCGTTCGCGCGCCGCACGATGGGCAGCGCGCGCAGGGGAAGGGCATCCGCATGCGGCCGGTTCAGGCGCACCCCTGTCACGCCTGCCGGCAGTGCCGCGCGGCAAGACCGGCGCACATGTTACTGATAGCTCATTGTGAACGTGGCTATCCCGTTTGCTGTTCCGGCTGTCACGTTAGGCGCGGTTTGCACATAGCGCGCCGTCAACGGAATATTGAAAGCCCCGTTTCCGGTGCTGCCCGCTAGCCACTGGTTAGGGTTCCCGACTACGGCTGAATCCGGCCCGTAGCTGATGACGTTATTACCGTTGAGCACCTGGATACCGATCCCGCTTGCCGTCGAACTTGCACTTAATGACAGCGTGTTCGACTCATTGGCTGGATTGGTCTGGTCGGTCAACGTTGTGTAGACGCTCGTCACGACTCCGTCGCTACCGCCCGCGCAAGACAGGGCGATGTTGAACGAAGGCTGGATCGGCGATGTACTCCCCACGCCGGAAAAGCTCTTGAGCGGGACGCTGCCTAAAGGCACCTGGATCGAAGGAGTGGTGACGCCGCAGGTCGGACGCTGTTTGATTACGACAGGAAGATTGCTATTGATACCTTGACCAATGTAGAAGTAAGCCACGTCGCCCCCGCCCGAGACTCCAAACACAAGTTGGCCTAAGGAATAGTTTCCCGGCTTAATCGTGTCGGTCTGAACCAACTCAAAGGTTGGATTGCTCAGATATGCAGGGTCCAAGGTGTACGGATCCGACACATTCCTAGTCACGGGAAAATAGCCTGCTCCCCCAAAGCCCGGCCATGAAAAGCGCACGCCGACACCCGGAATTCCCGTCGAGAAGGTGTTATACGGCCCTTTAGCGCCAGTGCCGGTTGCGGTGAGTTGAGTACATCCCTTAAACAATATCGTGGTGCGGTTTGCTGGCGTCAAGACACTGGAAAACAGAACCGTACCAGGCTGTGAATTGCCGGGGTCAATAACCGGAGGGGCTGAAGTAAGCCACATCGAGCCTACGCCAGAGATTAAGCACGCTGCGTGGACGCCAGATGAACAGGCGACGATCAAAATGCCTAAAAATATTTGAATCAATTTCTTCATAAACCAGTCCTGCGCGATAAGTTGTGATCAGGCGAAATCACTGGGTGACGTTGTGCCGAGCTATTCCAGAGCGATCCGCCCTGGAATTTTCCGCTGGCATGCCAACCGGACTTCGGGGCCGGGTCAGTTTCGTATTGAGGCATTCCAGCAATTCATCGTCATGCACAAAAGATTAAAGTGGTTTGCGGTCATTTCTTTCTCCAGATCCGATATGAATCAATCTTCAAAAATCATCGATCAATGCCGGACTAGATATTCATTTCGCGAAATAAAAATCAGCATGTATATCGACTGAAATAACATCAGGCGCGCGCTACGATTTGCATACGACATCGACCACACTGTATGAAGCGCTGCTTTTCGCGTCCGCTTTCGGCAACGAGTAATCGACCCAGCAACGCTCGGCTTCGCTGTCGCCCCAGTTCACGAGCAGGCGGCCAGTGTCGCTCTTCAGGCCACGCGCAATACCTCGACCTGCCTGCGCGACGGTGCCAATGTTCTCTCCTTGCTCGGTCGTCAACTGCGCGCCGAACGGCACCGGATTACCGTCGGCAGTCCGGATGCCCAGGATCGCGGCGTGCCCGGTGTTCTCCGTTTCGAACTTGAGCCGCACCACGGCGCCCGCGGTCGGTGCGACTGACTGCTGGGTCGACTTCAATTCCACATTGATCGGCAGACCCTTTGGATCGATCTCGATCTGGTTACTGGCGAACGGACTCAGGGTCGACACAATGGCGTGACCCCACGGGTCGACGCGCACGCCGCTGCTGTTGGCCACGCGCGCGCCGGCCGCATCCTGCGCTTCTACGATCGCCAGTGTGTCGCTCATCATTGGCGTGAAGGCAACTCCGCCCGAATACGCGACGATGCCGCCGCTCACACCAACGCCGGCCTGCGTATAGGCGCTGCTCTTGCTGGTATTGCCGGTGAACGTGGCAACCGGCGAAGTGTAGGAGACGTTGGCGCCCGCCGTGGTGTTGCTGCTCACGTTGCCACCGCTGCTGTGACCGGCGTTCAGGCCATATGCAAAGGTGTTATCGGCGCCGAGTGTGCCTGACACGTTCTGCTGCACGGTGGTACCCGAGTTCCCGCCGCCCTGCAGGGAGGTGGTCGAGCGCGGTGCGTGCGCACCCGTGCCAAGCGGAATGCCGACAGTCATCATCACACGGTTGTCCCATTTGCGCGTAGTAGTGTCCTGTTGACGCGAGAACGCCAGGTTGTAGTTAATCCGCTTGTAGGTGTTGTTGTAGCCGGCCTGCAACTGCGTGTCCGTACCACTGCGGTCCCAGTAGTTCTGCGTGGAACCGGTGAGGTAAAACGAGCCATAGCCCGCGGGCAGGTCCTGGTTCACCGTGATCTGCATGCGACCGCGCTGGATGCTGTTAGCCGCATAGCCCATGTTGTGCTGATCGAGGTCGCGCAATGCCATGGCGTCAGCGAGCCCCAGGTAACCGCGGCTCGAGTAGCGGTAAGCCGCCACGGACAGGTTGGTGTTGGTAGGCTCGACCAGCTTGCTGTAGCTCAAGCGAAGACTCTGGCCGTTGCGGTTGGGCTGATGGTCCAGGCGGGTGGCGGACTGGGTGACGTCGAGGCCAAAGGCGCCAAAATTCGTATTCAGTGCGGCGCCAACCTGCGCAGCCATGTAGCCCTCCGAGGCTACGATGCCGCCATAGCCTGTGATCAGATTGGTAAAGCCATGCTGGACCGTTCCTTGGAACAGCACCGGATGGATGTTCACCGTTGGATTGCGGTACTGACCGGCTGTTACATTAAAGCGCGTAACGCCGGGGCGCAGTGAGTTCACAGCAGCCGCGTACGGCACCGTGGAAGTATGGGCACTGCCGTCGGCTTCGGTGACCACCACGGTGAGGTCGCCACCGTAGCCGGTGGCGTAGAGATCGTTGATCTCGAAAGCCCCGGGCGCCACCGTCGTTTCATAGATGAGGTTGCCGTTCTGGCGAATCTCCACGCGCGCGTTGCTGTTAGCAATGCCGCGGACGACCGGTGCGTAGCCGCGCTGCGACTCCGGGTACATGCGATCGTCGCTGGCCAGCTGCACACCCCGGAAGCCGACGCTGTCGAAAACGGCACCATCGGTGAACGCATCGCCGATGGTCAGCTGACTCTTGAGCGGCGCAATCGAACGCTGCAGGTTGGTCTGCACGCTCTGATAATGGGTGCCAGTGTCGTTACCTGAGGTCAGGTTGCCGTTATGGCGGAAACGCCAGGGTCCGACGTTGATGCCGGCATTCAGTCCCACAAAGCTCTGGGTAGAACTCACCCCGTACGAATTGGAATGGTAAGCGTTGGCGTTGTATTGCAGGAGGGCGGCGGGCACGCCATCGTCCCAGTAGCGCGGTTCGACATAGCCGCGCGCCTGGCGGGCGAGCGCTATCTGAGGCACGGTCACATCGAGCCGCAGTTCCCCGTTGTCGAACGTCGCGGTAGCGTCCTGAATCAGTGACGGCAGCGTCATGCAGGCATCGGTGCCTTCGTCCAGACGCGCGGTCGTCTCAGCCGGCAACTTCATCAGGTCCACGCCAACGCGCTCCAGCAGCGCGCGATCGAAGCACGCCTGCACGTCGCTGCTGTTGGTGCCCACCTGGCGCACCTGCACCTCCGAGCGGCCAAGCCAGGCGCCGTTGACGTACAGGTCGACCCGGTAGTCGCCAGGCAGCGCCACGTTGCCCTTGTTGAAGCGGCTGAGGTCGACGCGCGCGCCGCCTGGCTGCTGAATAAACTGGTCGCTGAATTCGACTTCGGCCAGTTGGAAGGAAGCACTGGACTCAGAGGCAGCACCCCACGCCCCGGCACTGGTGAAGAGCATCAACACCACCGCGCCGACAGGGGACAACCGTGAAGGAAAGGGACGAAATTGTCTTTGTTGCACTGCCGCCGACTCCAAACGTCAGAAAAGTCCCTCCCCTGCCGCTTCGCGCAGCATTTTCAACGGAGGGTGCCTTGTAGAGATGGGCAGCCGGACAAAGCCGACTGCTATTGAGTTACTTCGTTTGCGGTGCTGCGTTCAGCATCGACTCGCCTTTGGTAGGGCCGCCGTAGTCGTTGATGGCGTGATAACGCACCTTTGCGTCAGCGCCCTGGAACACTTCGCCCGAGAGCGGGAAGTCCCGGGTTTCACCCGGCCCGACCATGCCACCGTCTTCAAACTTCGCGGTCTTGCCGCCGCCTGTCAGTTCCAGCGTCGCGAACGACACGTGGTAGGGCGTCGGGTTGTAGGCTTCGAGTGCGGCGCGATTGTCAGTCTTGACCACACGCCAGCTAATCTGTGCAGGCGCTTCGCCTGCGTTGCCTTTCAGGCCAGCTGGACGGAAAAACATCTTGATGCGGGAGCGGAACGCCATTTGCAGCTTGTTGACGTCGGCTTCATTGGCAGTCGCTTTGGGTGGTATTTCAAGGACGTTGAGCCAGAATACCGATTCCTTGTCCTGCGGCAACGGCTCGCCGGTGTACAGGATGCGCAAGGTCTGCCCCTTGCCTGGGTCGACGCGTGCGAACGGCGGAGTGATGGTAAAGGGCACATCGATGGCGGATGGCGCAGCCTTCGGATCACCTTTGTCCAGCCAGGCTTGCGTCAAAGCCGGCGATTTGCCGTCGTTGGTCAGCTTGATGGTCTGCTCGGTATCGCCGGCGTTGTAGATGACCCGCGTGCCGGCAATGACAACGGAAGCCTGCGCCTGCAGCGCACTCGCGAATCCAAGCGCGAGGACACCGGTAGTCAGAAGAGTCTTGATCGATTGTTTCATGTTAGTGCGGGTCGGTAAGTACGAAAAAAGCGGAAAAGCGCGGAGCGACCATGAGTTCGCTCCGCGACAGAGCTCTGAGGCAGAGCTCTAAGGCAGAGCTCTAAGGCTGATTACTGATATGCGAGCGAGTACATCACGCTCGAATTGGCCGCGCCGGCAGTCGCTGCACCGGTTGCCACGTACTCAGCGTGGTACTTGAGCGTTGCCGCGCCGTTGGCGATGGCGACCGACTTGGAGTTCTGCGAAGCATCGGCAAAACCGACCTTGATCGGGCTGAAGTCATCGTTCAGCAGGCCGATCTGGACGTTGTCCGCGCCGCCCGCATCCAGCACCAGGTTGCCAGTGGCAGCGTCGGTCGTCGGACCCGGTTCAAAGTACGTGTGAACGTTGCCCGAATCAGGCGTGCAGCCCGTCAGCGAGATGTCGAACGGCTTGCGGCCAGCGGTCTTGCCTGCGACGTCCAACGCCGATGCAGATACCGTCACCATCGGCACTACGAAATCCATCGAGCCAGAGCCATTACCGTTGATGTTGCACGTCTGAGCGGTGATGGAGCCGTTGAAGGTAATAGTGCCGTCAGCAGCGTGCGAGGCCATCGGCAAGGCCGCGACCATTGCAACTGCTGCAGCGATAATTCCAAAGCGATTGAATTTCATAAGTAGTCCTACAATGTGTAAAAAATAAGTTGATTGATTGAGGGCATGCAGTTGCCCGCCCTCACGGAAACCGGTTAAGCCTGTAATCTTTCTTCCCTATCGCGCAACCTGCACAGCACCACCGCCAAATCGCGTGAATTAAGATTGAATAATCCAGATTTCACGAAGGTTGCAGGTTCGATCAAGGTCGAGAAAGTTACGCTTAAGTTGTGTGCCGATCTCGAAGCAAATTATGTCGGCTACGACCAGTCTGGTCGATCGGGCTGGTCCTATTTGAGCGTCAACAACGGACAGGTCCAAAGACGGTGTACAGGGCCATCTCATGAAACGTTAATCGATGTTTTAGATTGTCTGGAAGGCTTGCCAGCCAAGGAGTTGAGCGAGGTATCGGTCGTTTGCGCAGGCGAGCATGCGCGGGATTTCCAGGCCGTCTTTGGCTGCTTTTTCCTGTCGCAGCAGGTTCATTGCAATGCTCGACAGGGTGGCAAAGTTCTGTGCGGCATTGTTCACGCGCACGCGACACTGGTCCTCACCAAAGGAGACGTCCAGCGACCAGTGCACGTCATTCTCGATTGCCCAGTGAGACCGGACCGCGTGGGCGATAACCTTTGCGTCAGAGCAACGTCGCGACGTAATAGCGACGTTCGACCGATACGGTGTCGCCGATCTCGCGAGTCGCCTTCACAAGGGCGATCGATTGCGCACGCGGCGACAGCGGTGCACCCAGAGGCTTCAGGCAGGCCATCGCGATGTCGCGGCGCGTCTCGATACGTCCGTGGCCTTTCTCGACTTCACGGTATTCGCTTCCCCAAATTTCTGCGGCTCGTGTGCAGCGATCTCGAGCGGTTCGCGCATGGTCGCCTGCAGCGTCGGCTGGTTTCCCTTTACCTACAGCACGTACTCTGCGCCCGCATCGACAATCTTGCGCGCGATCTATTGTTGGCAGCCCATCGCGTCAATTGTCACGATTGCCCCCTGAGCATGAGCACATCGAGCAGTTCGGGAATTGCGGTGATGTCGTTGCTTTTCTCGACAGTGCGTACCTGCCATTGGCTATATGGAGCGCTCAGGCCGCTGCGGTCGTGGGTGACGTTCGCAGTGGGTGCCACTGAACAGTCCCTGCAGCTGTTCAATGTCGACAACTATCCGGTACACGTTCAGGTATGGGTGGATGACGGCGACTTCAATTCGGTGCCACAGGAGTCGAAGGCACCGACCATCGTGCTGCCGCCTGTTTTTCGCATGGGTCAAGGCGATCAGACGAGTCTGAGCCTCATCAATTCAGGGGCGCCGCCGAGGTCAAGCTGGCGAATGCGTCGCAAGAAGCCCACGCTGGTATGGTCGCCCCGTTTTTCAGCGCCTCTTTCGATCCTGACACACTACATGCCAACCCGGGTGAAAATGCAAAAGTGCTATTTTCGCTCATCGGCGATGATGGCAATCCGGTAGCCGATGAACGAAATGTGACGGTTGGCCCATAACAATTGTATGGATTGCGGACCGCAGGCTTCGCGCGGTACAGCGTTCGGGATGAACGAAGCGTGGGGCGTTGTATCCAGGGCGCTTGAAGGGTAGTGGCCACTTGGCCGCCAAAGTGCCATTTGAGTCGCCCCTGCCGCTGGTGGAAATGAGCCGACGTGTCTATCGTACGTTTTTTTACTCATCGCTTAGAGATCCACGATACCTATGGATACCTGACGAACGACGGCGCGAGCTTCGTATTTCGTCTTATCCGTGCGAGCTATTCGTAAATCCGGCGCCTCAGTTTTCATGCGATGTCTGATCGGACAGCATCGCGGAATGAAAAGATGAAGAGGAATCGACGCCGGGATGCAGATCGCCATTTCGCGCAGGGGAAACGCGCCGATCACATCAGTTTGGTACCACAGGCCCCCATTGATTGTGACCATGTCGATTCGACATATACCTTTTCCTGTCTGCACATACACACCGTCACTGAACCGAACCGGCAATCGTGGAGGCCAGCGAGTTTAAGTTAATCGCCTCGGAATCCGCAGTGACGCGGTGGACTGAAACATCGTGGGAGAGACAATGACGAAGGATATCGACACGGAAGCCGAATTTTTCGCCAGCGGCAAGCGTCTCGCGCGGCAAGCCGACCGGAAGTGTGCGTTGCTAGATGCTTTGTAGCACCTGTCCGGGCCCGACGCCGAAACGTTCCTGAACACGCCTCATCCCCTGCTCGGCAACCGGACGCCGCTCAAGGCAGCGACGACGCAGACCGCTGCGCAGAGGGTCGAGGACATCCTGTGGAGAATTGGTTTTGGCATTCCAGTCTGACAAGACGCAGAAGCCGGACCATTGGGCCACCAAACGCCGAACCAGGCCAACGAAGGAAATCAGGAATTGTCGCTGCGCCCGCATCATTCGATCAGGCATCGAAACGATGCATGTGAACAGGAAAGAGCGGATGAAAGCTGATTGCGTCGGGCGAACTGCCGCGAACAGATAATCTATTGGTTGGTTATGTAAGCAATCCTTGCCATGACACAACTTCATCGCCTTGCCTGCCGTATCGCGACACAATCGCGCAAGTCGCATTCTTCTTATTGCCCAGTTGCGACACGCGCACGCGCGCCGCGACCACTCGATGCCCACGCGACCGACATACCCGTGCCGAGCAGCGTCAGACAGACGACGGGCACAAGCATTGGCGCGCTCGTGTTGCCGGCCAGTTTTCCGATGTAGGGCATCAGGTTCTGCGCAAAGAAGCCGCCCAGGTTACCAATCGAATTGATTGCCGCGATACTCGCCGCCGCGCGGGCGCCCGTGAAGTAACGCGGAGGCAGTGACCAGAAACACGGATACAGCAGCGGGATGCACGCGCCGCCCAGGACGAGCGCAGCGAATCGCAGCGGCAGGCCCGGCAGCACGAGGCTCAGCGCGAAGCCGATGACGCCAACACTCGCCACCGCCGTCATTGCCTTGAGCACGACGCTTTCGTGCTTGAGCTTCGCCGGCAGCCAGAGCAGGAGTAGCGCGGAGAGCATCCAGGGAATCATGTTGAGCAACCCATTCATTGAATGCGAGACACCGCCACTCTTCAGAAGCGTCGGCATCCAGTAGGTCACGCCGTAGAGCGACGTCGACATCATCATGTAGCCGCATGCGAACATCAGCACGCGCTTGTCGACGAGCGCGCGCCACGGATGTTCAGAAACGGCTTCGGCTGGCGCCTCACGCTTGAGCGCAGCCACCATCAGGTTCTTTTCAGCGCCGGAAAGAAACGGCGCATGCTCGACCGATTCCGGCAGATAGCGCAACGCGATCAACGCGATGACGATAGCCGGTGTGCCCGTTGCCACGAACACCCACTGCCAGCCAGCCAGACCGAGGCTGCCATCGAGCGACAGCAGCAAACCGCCGGCGAGCGAGCCGAGCATATTGGCGAGCGCGCTGCCAAGCGTGAAGAAGCCCAGCATGCGCGTGCGATGGCTCTGCGGAAACCACAGCGTCAGATAAAAGATCACGCCAGGATAGAAGCCGGCTTCGGCAATGCCCAGTGCGAACCGCAACACGTAGAAGAGGCCCATCGAATGCGTGAAGGCCATTGCCACCGTGACGGCGCCCCACGTCACCATGATCCGCGCGAGCCACAGGCGCGCGCCGTAGCGATGCAACGCGAGCGTGCTTGGCACTTCGAATATCAGGTAGCCGATGAAGAAAAGCGAAGCTCCCAGGCCATATGACGCTTCGGACATCCCGAGCGCATGCACCATCTGCAGCTTGGCGAAGCCGACGTTCTGTCTGTCGATGAAGGCGATCAGGAACATCACGATGAGAAGCGGCATGAGCCGCCACGCAATTTTCTTCACGACAGCCTGCTCGGAGGGCGGGGTTGAATTCACAGAAGGTCTCCGGTTGAAATTCATATATATGTTTTGTTGACTTGCCAAGACAGGCAATGGGTATTAACCCGCTATCCGTTCTAATATGGGGAAAGCAAGGGTTAATACTAGGTCGATAGAAAGCTGACTCATGCAATCATATATATGAATATCGAAGGAGACGAAGATGCACGCCAGTGACCGGCTGCCGCGCTACCAGCGCCTGCGCGATGAAATGGTGGCGCTGATCGCGGCCCGCCACTGGCGGCCGGGTGAAGCCATTCCCACCGAGCAGGCGCTCGCCAAAAGCCATGACGTGGCTGTAGGCACGGTCCGCAAGGCGGTGGATCTGCTCGTCGCGGAGGGCTTGCTCGAGCGCTTCCAGGGCAGGGGGACGTTCGTTCGCCGCGCCACCTTCGACAGCTCGCTGTTCCGCTTCTTTCGTTTCCAGACGCGGCAGGGCGAGCGGCGCATTCCCGAGAGCCGCATCCTGCGCCGCGAGGTCGTCGATGCACCATCCGCCGTCGCTGCGACATTGCAGATATCGAATAACGCGCGGGTCATCCAGATGTCGCGTCTTCGTCTGATCGACGGCGTGCCGATGCTCGCCGAGGAGATATGGCTGCCGTACGTCCGCTTTGCGGCGTTCGCGCAACTTGAGCTGACGGAGATCGGCGACCTGCTCTATCCCGTGTACGAGGCGCACTGCAACCAGGTCGTGGCCTCTGCGACCGAAACACTGACCGTAGAAGCGATCGATCCGCTGCACGCCCGGCTCTTGCGCATCGAGCCGGGCACGCCCGCCGTGGTGATCGAGCGACTCGCGTACGGATACGACAGGCAACCACTCGAATGGCGGCGTTCGCGCGGTCCCGCCAGCGAGTTCATCTATCAGGCCGAGATCCGCTGACGCTCGCCCCTAATAACAAAATGCCGATCCTCACGAACGGATCGCGATCGCAGGAGACAGCAATGTTCAAGTGGTTTAGCGAAATATCCGGCAGTGAACGACGCACGTTCTGGGCGTGCTTCGGAGGATGGGCACTCGATTCACTCGATGTGCAGATGTTCAGTCTCGTGATTCCGGCCATCGTCGCGGAATGGTCGATCAGCCGCACGCAAGCGGGACTGGTGAGCGGAGCCACGCTGGTGGCGTCCGCGCTTGGCGGGTGGGTGGCGGGCATGTTGTCCGACCGGCTCGGACGCGTCAAAACGCTGCAATGGACGGTCGCGTTCTTCTCCGTGTTCACGTTTCTCTGTGCGTTCGCGCAGAACTATCCACAGTTTCTGATCCTGAAGACCTTGCAGGGCTTCGGTTTTGGCGGAGAGTGGGCGGCTGGCGCCGTGCTGATGGCCGAAACGATTCGCAACGAGCATCGCGGCAAGGCGATGGGCAGCGTACAGAGCGCATGGGCCGTCGGTTGGGGAGCGGCGGTGCTCCTCTATGCGCTGATGTTCTCGGTGCTACCCGGCGCGTTGGCGTGGCGCGCGATGTTCGCGATCGGCATCCTGCCGGCGCTACTGATCCTCTATGTTCGACGTGGCGTGCAGGAGCCAGCGCCGCTCGCGCGCGTAGCGCATCAACAGGATGCACGGACATCTGGACCGGGCGTCGGCATCTTTTCTCCGCAAGTGCTGCGCATGACGCTCATTGGCGCATTACTCGGTGTCGGCGCGCATGGCGGATACTACGCGCTGATGACCTGGCTTCCGACGTTTCTGAAGACCGAACGCCATCTGTCCGTGCTCGGCACGGGAGGCTATCTCGCCGTTGTGATCGTCGCATTCTTTTGCGGGTGTCTCGCGAGCGCCCAAATGCTCGACCGTATCGGGCGACGCAAGACCATCCTCCTGTTTGCCATCTGCTGCGTGCTGACTGTCGTCGCTTATCTGTTCCTGCCACTCGGCAACACTGCAATGCTGTTCTTCGGCTTTCCGCTCGGTTTCTTCGCAGCGGGGATTCCGGCGAGCATGGGCGCGCTGTTCACCGAGCTCTATCCGCGTGGCATCCGCGGCACCGGCGTCGGCTTTTGCTATAACTTCGGCCGCGTCGTGTCGGCAGGCTTTCCGGTGCTCGTGGGCCACATGTCGGCGAACATGTCGCTCGGAACGGCCATCGGCATCGATGCAGGGTTGGCTTACGCGATCGTGGTGCTGTCCGTACTGATGCTGCCGGAAACGCGCGGCCGCGCCCTCGGTGAAGTCGCGCCTGAAGCAGGGCATGCAGGCGGTCTGATGGAGGCGCACAGGCATTGAAGAAGACCGTTGTCACGAGGTCGCTGAAGGATGATAGAGGAACATCAATGATGGAGAAGCAGGGTCCGGACGCGAGTCAAACACTGGCGGTGCATCGTCCTTCCCTTATCGCGTCGATTGATGCGCATGCACATGTATTCGAGCGCGGCTTGTCGCTCGCCCGACAGCGCCGGTACGCACCCGACTACGATGCGCCGCTCGATACTTACCTGGCGCAACTGGATGAACACGGCGTGTCGCACGGTGTATTGGTGCAGCCCAGCTTTCTCGGCACCGATTGCAGTTATCTGCTCGACGCGTTACGTCGCGCGCCTGAACGGCTTCGCGGCGTCGCCGTCATCGAGCCGGACTGCGGACGTGACACGTTGACGGCGATGGCGCGTGCGGGAATCGTCGGTATCCGGCTGAATCTGATCGGGCATGCCGATTTGCCATTGCATCGCTGGGCGAGCGCGCAAACGCTCACGCATATCCGGGAACTTGGATGGCATGTCGAAGTGCACGCCGAAGCGGCACGTCTCGAGCGCATTGTCCGACCGCTTCTGGATGAAGGCATGAACGTCGTGGTCGATCATTTCGGCAGGCCTGACCCGACTCAAGGCATAGATGATCCGGGCTTTCGCCGTCTTCTCGAACTTGGGGACACACAGCGCGTGTGGGTGAAGGTATCGGCTGCCTATCGAAACTGGCAGAATCCGGGGCATGACCACGATCATGTGCACGGGGCGGTTAAGCTTCTGACGAAGGCATTCAGCGTGGACCGTCTGATGTGGGGCAGCGACTGGCCCCATACGCAATTCGAGACACAGGTGAATTTTGCGCGCACGCTCGACCTGCTGCATGCGATTCTTCCTGATCAAAACGAGCGCCGGGCGATAATCGCGGACACGCCCGCGAAGCTTTACATGTTTGATGTCATGTGAGTTTGTTGGGGTCTACGATGTGCTGGGCCGACGGATGATTCAACATGACCGCTCTGGACGGCGATCGCATCTGTTGGAAAAGATGGCCGCCCTGTCGTTTGTGGTCGACGAGATCCGGAAGGGCGCACGACCGGATTCGAAACAATAAAAAAACTGAGAGATAACAAATGGAGCAGCCATCCGAGGGACCAACTCCGGGGTATAGGGCAACTGTCGGCAAGCTACCATCGTTTCGCTGGACCAGGGACGTCGGGGTGTTAATGCTGGCACTCGCGGTGACGACAGTCGCGTGTCTTGCGAGCGGGATACTCAAGACCATGGCTGGCGAAATCGCGCCTATCTGGTTGACCAATGCAGTCCTGCTTGCACAAATGATGGTGGCGCCGCCGAGGCAGCGACATTGGGTGTTTGCCGGCGGTGTGCTCGGCAATCTCGCTGCCAATCTATTGTTTGGAGAAAGCCTGCGGGTGGCTTTCTCCTATTCGTCCGCCGATATCCTCGAGGTATTAGTGGCGTTTTTGTTTGCCCCAGGTATCTCGACCGTCGCCGAACTGATTCGTCCGAGGGCGCTCGTCCGATTTCTGACCGGTGGCGTCCTGGTCGCGCCCATCGCGTCCGGGCTGGTTGCGACGACCCTGCTGCGTGGTCAACTGACCGGGTACCAGCTACCGAATCTGGCCAACTGGTTCGTCTCAGATGCCCTGAGTCTCGCCATTTTCACGCCGGCGGCCGTAGTCGTGTGGACCGGGGAAGTGACCCATCTTCTGCGTGCCGACCGCCGCTGGAAAACAGCTTTTCTGCTGCTTCTGGTTTGTGTCGTCACGGCAGGCGTATTCGGGCAAAGCCGCTTCGAACTGCTGTACTGGGCGCTCCCGCCGATCGTGCTGCTCGCCTTTCTCGCCGACCTCGCCGGTGTACTGGTTGGTTTGCTGCTGTGCCTGACCATCGCGGTGTCGTTCACGATGCACGGGTCAGGACCGCTCTGGATGCTTCCCTATCAAAGCATGCAGGGCCGCATCTTCGCGCTGCAGCTTTTCCTTGTGGCCGCGCTTGGCATCGCGTTACCTATCAGCGCGACCCAGGCCCAACGGAACCGCCTCATCGCGCTACTTCGTGAGGGTGAGCGGCGATATCGAATTCTCGCGGAGAACGCGACCGATATCGTCATGAGCATGACCCTCGACGGCACGCTCACCTACGTTTCGCCGCGTGCGACTGCGGTGATAGGGATTGCCCCCGACGGCCTCATCGGGACGCGTTATCCGGACCTCGTTCTGTCCGACGACCGCCATGCACTGGCCATGGTCATTGAGAACCTGGGAACGGGCGCGACCGAGGCATACCAGGTCAGTCGCTTCCGGCGTCCGGATGGCCGTGTCCTGTGGATGGAAACGTACCTTCGCCCCGTCATTAACGCGTTTTCCGGCAAACCGGAGGCGCTCACGGCCACAGCGCATGACATAACGGAGCGCAAAGTGGCGGAGCAACGCCTCGCAGATGAGCGAGTAGAACTGCACGGACTCGCCTTCCGCGACGGCCTGACAGGTCTGTTCAACCGTCGGCACTTCGACCGCGAACTGGCATTCCAATGGAGAAAGGAGGCCCGGACCGACCAGCGCGGTTTCGTGGCGGTTGTGATGGCCGATGTCGACGCCTACAAAAGCTACAACGATCACTACGGCCACCGGGCTGGCGATGAGTGTCTGCGCGCGATTGCGCAGACTATCGCCTCTTCGGCCAGACGTCCCTCAGACGTAGTGGCCCGCTACGGGGGCGAAGAATTCGGATTGATTCTGAAGGAAACCGACCAGCAGGGCGCGCTGGTAGTCGCCGAGCGCATCCGGCAGGGTGTTGAAAATCTGCGGATTCCCCACGCGGCAAGCGGCACTGGCATTGTCACCGTCAGCCTTGGCGTTGCGGTGCAACGAGCAGCCGATGGCGGCGATGGAAGCGGTCTGGTGGAGGCGGCTGACCGGGCGCTTTATACCGCCAAACGGCGCGGGCGGAACCAGACCTGCGTGGCGCACCCCGATGGCGTTGACGGTGCCTATGGCTAGTCTCAACGCCGCGTGAATTGTCGGCCCGCGATTTTTGATCGAAGGCGCAGCGCATGCACGCACACACTGCGCCCGAGCGCATCATCACAAGCGCGGCACCGCCGCCATGGCGATCCTGAAGTTGCCGCGCGTATCGTCAACGGCCTGATCGCGCGCTTCATAACGTTGCTGGACGACGCCGTTCTTGCCGAAGCCGGGGATCATCGGCGAGCACGACGAGTTCGGCCTCTTTCGCAGCGCTAACCAGCGAAGTGCTTTTTGCTCCATATTGCGCGGCCACTTTTTCCGCGCCTTCAAGCTTGCGGCCGGTGACTTCGACCTTGTGACCGGGAGCGGTCAACTGCTTGACCATTGCCGTGCCGACATTCCCATACCCGACCACCGTGATTTGCACTTCGCTTCTCCTTGTTGAGTTTCCGTGGAGAAGAATTTACGTGAGGTGTCCGGTACGATCAATGCCGGGGATGTTGACAGTGTGTTGACGTCGAAGCAGGTCGCATTACCCCTTGTGGATCATGTGCGCTTTCGATGCCGGACAGGAAGTAGCGGCGCGCGGTGGCCTTGTCACGCCGGGCGCTTGCGACGGCGAAATGCCTTTTCAAACAGCGGCAGCAACCTGTTCAGGGCGATCCGCATCAGGTCCGTTGCAGAACGACAACTGCACATGCGGGCAGGACCACGTTCAATGCGTCGCCCGTTGAGCGCAATTGGGCTGTGCCATTGCTGACATTCTGGCCGCCGTACTCGATCGCGTCACTGTTGAATACCTCGCGCCAAGAGGTATTGCGAAGACGATCCCCGGTTAGCCAATAGCCAGATTCATACGGCGCGTTGCCGAGTGAACCGATCACCAGAAACTCGCCGGCGTCGTCCCAGCGGTGAAACGCGATGATGCGATTGATGTCATGGATGACCGAGACCTCGATGCTTCTCGAACGGAACGCGCCGTGCTTGACGCTGAGCCCAACGAGCGCGGTGTAAAAGGCGAAAAGCCGTGTGCCGGAGCCCGCCGCGAGGCCGGCGATGTCTTCCCTGTTGTCGAGGAAGTCGTTATAGCGATAGGGCTTCGCCGCGCCCACTTCCTCTCCCATGAAGAACATCGGCGTTCCCGCGGACAGCAGCGTCATGGCCGCCGCGAAGCGGACGCGCGCCTCGGCCCACACCCGTGTGGCGCCGATCAGAGGCGCACCATTGACTGCCGTCACGATCGTGCGGGCTGAGCCGTCCCGATTGCCGACGTCGTCATGGGATTCGTTGTACACGACTTTGGCGGTCCCGCTCGCCCCGAGCGCGCCGGCAAATGATGTCATTGAAAGAGGGCGATCGTCTCCGTATCCGGCCATTTTCACTAGCTGTGCCTGTGGGCCGTCCTTGAATTCCACCAGATTATGGTGAAAATCGGCGAACCAGGTCGCGTCGAATCCAAGGCCGTTACCTGCGAGGCTAGGCTCGGTCAATGCGGACCAGCCGGAGTAATCCTCGGCGCAAAGAAACAGGTTTGGCTTGATGAGCCGCATGGTTCGGGTCCACTGTTTCAGAAACTTGACGCCGAAGGCTGCGGCGCGGCCAGCGGGTTGTCCGTTTGCGTGCAGAGTAGGGTACTGGTGGATCGAACTGGTTTGATCGAGCCGGAATCCGTCGACGTGGCAGACTGAAACCAGAAACGCCGCGCTTGAAATGAAGAGTTGCCGAACCGCCTCCACATCGAAGCGCGGCGCCCAGCCTGACGACAGGTTATCGATGTAGCCGCCGCTCGGATTCGCGTAGTCGGCTGGATTGCCCTCGTACCAGTAGTAGATGTTTCGCGTGGGATCGTTTGAATCGTAGGCCCACTCGGCCCGCTCGGCGTCCGCATCCAGATGGTTGTAGCAGACGTCGAGAATGACCGCGATGCCCTGGCGATGGCAGGCCTTGACGAATTTCTTGATGCGGTCCGTGCCGCCTGCGGCCTGATCTATCGCGAAGAAATGGGATGTCCCGTAGCCCCAGTTGGCTTCCTTGTCGAACTCGGCGATGGGAAGCAGTTCGACTGCGTTAACGCCCACGCTGACAAGATGGTCCACGAACGCGGCGGCGTCATCAAGCGTGCCCGGCCCTGCATGAGCGAAACCTAATGCGCCTACATGCAACTCGTAAATCACAAGATCTTCGATACGGTTAGGCAATGGCCGGGTTTCATCGAACTCGTCGGCCCAGAAGCGGCCAGCCTCCACTTCACCAGCAGGACCGCTGGTAACCCTGGACGGATCACACACCACAGAGCAGCTCTTGGGGCCGTCGAGCGCTTGCGGCGGTCCCGCATAGTGCGCGCCTTGCGGGTCGAAATCGCCTGCGCCGATCTGCATGAGCGACCAGATATCGCTGCGAAACGCGTTGGTCCCGTCGTCCTTTACGATCTCAAACATGTATGGCCGGCCGACGAGTGCTTCGAATGACTGGAGAGAGGGCGAGGTAACTGATCCGACACGCCAAATTCCGCCGTCCTCTTTTTCCATCGCTATGGTATTAAGCGCACCGGTGCCGTCGTCGGATACGTACCCGGTTTTGGGATCGGCGAGCACCAGGGATACGTTACGGGCGTTGGGTGCCCATGCCGAGAAAACTATACCGTCGGCGGTATCCGCACGCTGTTGCCGTTGGACACCGAGCAGGTCGCACCACGTGAGGCGGTAGATTTGCGTTGACTGCCTGACGTCCAGCGCGAACGAAAGTACCCGGTCGGTGCAGCTCTCGTCGTCGACTTCGGCAGCGATCGCCCACACATCATCGCCGGCTGGTCCGTCAGCTTTGGCTCCCCAGCGGAACGTCGATCCCACCGATTCAGGCGCGAACTCGACCGTGGCTTGCCAGTACTTCGCGCCTGCGGCCGCCTGCACTTCGACCATGTTCGTGCAGGTCCAGTTAGCCGACGGCACGCCATGCTGATCCCAGCTTCCCCATAAGCGGACGGCGCTGAACCTGATGTCGGCGCGTCCCGGGTGATACTCGAAGGTTACGGTCTGCGTCCTCATCTCAATGCCTGCCTGACGGGCCAACAGAACACACGCCGATCTGATTTGCGGGTCGCTAGTCTTTATTGCGCAACCGCTTGAACAGGGCATCGCCGCGTACCCGAGCACCTTCGAAAACATCCTCGCGCTCGACGAAAAAGTTGAAATAGCCAGCCGGGGTAGGCGGTTCGATCTCGTGCAGTTCGACGATTTTGAACTTTGAATTCGTGATGAAGCCGTCACGAATGAGTTGGTTAATCCGCTTCATCGCATCGACTTCCGCTTTGTAGCCTACTGAGAACCACATTTCACATTGCCAGTCCTGCACATCGAACCAGCTGCGTGGCAGTCGTGCGTTCAGCCATCCGTCGGCAAGCGGGCGCACAACGATCACGCAGCGGAAATTGTGGAGCTCCGAAACAATGCACGATCGGTGATAAGCGCCGTCCATCTGGCCGCCCGGCAAGCCGCCAAAACCGTAGAGCGAGAGCCAGAGAGCGGACTTGACGGCTTGCGCCGTGACAGGAAGGATAGGGGAGTCGAATTTTCCTTCGGGCGCGTATCGTATGTCAGTAGGATGAGGTTTCGGCGGAATTGGAATGGCACTGTGCGGGTCCATGCGCTTACGCGCCGCGTCGTTTCCATAGAGCACACCGTTGCCTGAGATGGGATCGTATGCGTTGAACACCACGCCCGTGCCGCTCGAGTTGAAGATTTCCACCACATGCTCGATCACTTTGTCGGGCCTTGCAGGTATGTACTGTTGGGCAGGCAGCAGGCGATCGGCGAAGATGTCGACGATGCTTTCACTGAACGACGGAGGAGTCAGAAGTCTCTGGAACGCATCGCTATAGGCGGTTTTGAAAACTCCGGGATAACCAAACAGCGCGATTTGCAGTTGCGCATAGGGATTGTCTGCAATGCCCGGAGTGATCAAGCCGTCGCGGAGATCCTTCTCGCCGCTCAGGTAATTGGCAAGAACGAGTATCTGACCGCTGGTGGCAGTGACGAGGTCGGGGCGGAAATCATTGTCGACGGCGGCTTGCAGAAATCCGGCACCGTGCGCGTTGAACCCGCCGAGACCGGCTAGAGCGAACGCTGTGTCATTGGTCATGCGAACTCCTACGAGCAAACAGCACGCGCGAGTCTTCGAACCGCGGAGTAGCGCCGAGGCGTTGGTATTGGGAGCGGGGCAAATAACAAGTGCTATGCCACGTGGGCGATCAATTGGGATGATAGTCCGTCGTATGAGTCGGCAAAGGGCGCTGTATGGATGCTCTGCGGACATAACCAAAGCGAATTGCGCCAGCTATTCCACGCCCGTTTGATCGAAGCTTGCTGGACTTCGTCAGCTACGCGCCGCCAACGGAGCATAAAGCCTATGTCTCGCTCGATACGGGCAAGGTCTATTGGACTTCTGATCTGCTGATGTACGAGGTCTGCCAAGGTAGCCACGTCGGATCGCGAGCAATGGTCATGCAGCAGAAGACGCAACGACCGGGTGCCATTTTTTGCCCGCCTACCGAATTTGCACCACAACCCTCGGATGAAGACCAGGCCGCCACAGGCCACCGGGACTAACTGACGAACGGCAGCTTCTCATTGCGCGCGGTTGCGAGCATCGACAGCGTGATCTTGCGCACTTCCAGCTTGCTTTGCGTGATGTGGGCGCGCAACAGGATGCCTGCTTCGCCGAACTTGCCGCGATCGATGAGGTTGAGCATCTTCGAATGCTCGTCATAGGTCGCGCTCGTGCGATGCGCCTTGAGAAAATCCAGCCGCCGCACGATGCGGATGCGCTCAGTCACCTCGTTATGCACGCGCAGCATTTCATTGTTGCCGGCGGCACTTACGAGACCGCGATGAAAGCCCTCGTCCAGCGCGAACATCGTGGCCGGATTGCTTTCGCGGTCGCCCTCGTCGACGCACCATATGGCCCGCAGCTCGTTCATGACGTCGTGGGGAGCGCCGGAGAGCCGCTCGATCGCCGCCAGCTCGAGTACGATGCGCAGGTCATAGAGCTGGTCGAGCCGATTGAAGTCGATCTCGCAAACTTTCCAGCCACGCCGGAATCCCACCTCGAGATACCCTTCGCGCAGCAGACGGAACAGCGCGTCGCGCATAGGTGTGCGAGATACGCCGTAGTGCTGGGCAATGTCGTTTTCGGAAAAGCGGTCGCCAGGAAACAGTCGAAAGTTGAAGATGTCCTGCTTGATCAGCAGATACACCTGTTCTGCAAGCGGGTTCGCGCTATAGGCCACCTTCGTGCCAGATGCTGCTGAGGTATCGGCGTCCACTTCGGGCAAGTCGTCCATGAGTTGACTGTAGAAAACGTCGAGAGTTTTGCGGCGCATCGTTGCCATGTCGGGCGACGAAGGCCGGTTCCTTATTATCGGCCCTTAGACGGGCTCGATGAGGCTTACGTGAGCAGCGACGATCGCCCAGCCGCCAAACGCATCGTTGGGTTCGCGCAGGCGCGCCCAGGTCTGCATCTGGCGGCCCGTCAAAGGTGTTGCGTCGCTCGTGAACTCGGTGCTCACCGTTGCGTAGTCGGCGCCGAACGTCGTCACCACGGTGCGATGCAACCGCCGCGAGCGTGGTACCGGTGCGCACGTCTCCCGCCAGCGGCGGACGGCCTCGCCACCATGCTGGATCTCGGCAATGCCGTAGCGTACGGTCTCGGGCGCATCCCAGAAGAGTGCATTCATCGTATCGACGTCGTTGTCGATCAGCGCGCACTCATATGCCTCGAAAGCCGCTTCCACCTGCGCAACGACCTCGGGACGGTTCAGTTCCAGCGCCATCAGGCTGCCTCCAGCAGGGCGTCGAGCGGAGCGGTCCAGCCGACGATGCCGCCCTGCGAATGAATCATCGCAATCGTGGCGTCGCGAAACGCGGGAATGTAGCTCGCCGTTGCATCCTCGATCAGCAGGCACTCGTAGCCTCGATCGTTTGCTTCGCGCATGGAGGTCTGTACGCAGACCTCGGTCGTCACGCCCGCGAACACGAGGTGCGTAATGCCTCGCATCGACAGCTCCTCGCCGAGCCGGGTCGCGTAGAAAGCGCCTTTGCCGGGCTTGTCGATGACGAGTTCGCCGTCGAGTGGCTGCAGCGTATCGACAATGGCGTTGCCGGGCTCGCCGCGAATCAGGATCCGGCCCATTGGTCCTTCGTCGCCAATGCGCGCATTCGGCTTGCCGCGCAGCCGTTTGGCCGGCGGGCAGTCGCTAAGGTCAGGAGCGTGCGATTCGCGCGTATGCACGAGCTGCCATCCCGCCGAGCGCGCATGCGCGATCAGCCGCGCGACCGTCGGCACGATGCCTGAAAGCAGCGAAACGTCGTTGCCCAGCGCTTCGCCAAAGCCACCGGGCTCGATGAAGTCGCGTTGCATGTCGATGACGATGAGCGCCGTATGGCGCGCATCGAAAGTGAACGGAGCGGGTTTCGCCCGCGCGACGGTAGTCATCGCTTTCGTTTCCCCTTTGTCTTGTCGTTCAGGCGTCGCTCAGGCGCTCGCGTGCAGCACTGCGGGCTCGGCCGTCTGTGGGCTGCCCTCATCGCCATGACCCGCCATGTGACGCCCAAGCACCACGCGGTCGGCCTCGCTTGCAGCGGTCTCGTAGACGAGACGTCCTCCGGCCATCACGACGATACAGTCGGCGAGTTCCATCAGCTCGTCGAGGTCTTCGCTCACGAGCAGGACAGCTGCACCGGCATCTCGTGCAGCGAGAATGCGGGCATGAATGTCCGCGACAGAGGCAAAGTCGAGTCCGAACACGGGATTCGCGACGATCAGGACGTTGACGTCCTGACCAAGCTCGCGCGCCAGTACGGCGCGCTGCACGTTGCCACCAGAAAGCGTGCCGATGGCGCGCTCGGGCAGCGGTGGCCGCACATTGAACTCCGCGATCAAGCGCTCGGCGCGCGAGCGCATCGCGCGACGGTCGAGCCACCATCCACCGCGCCGCAGCGGCGCGCGGTCGAAATCCCGCGACGCCATGTTCTCGGCCACGCTCATGCCTGCAACGCACGCGTTGCGCAGCGGCTCTTCGGGTAGCGCGAACACCCGCATGCGGGTCATCTCTTCACGTGTCGCGGCATACGGCGCGCCCTCTACGCTCATCCCACCCGACTGAACCTTGCGCTGGCCAACCAGCGCTTCGATCAGTTCCTTCTGGCCGTTGCCCGAGATGCCCGCGAGCCCGAGTATCTCTCCTGCACACACGCTTAACGTTGCCTCACGCACGGCGGCGTGGCCGCGGTCGTCGACGACCGAGAGCTTCGACAGCGCGAGCCGTACCGGCGCATCCGGCGAGCGCTGCCGGCGCGCAAGCCGTATCTCGCCGGCGTCTTCGGCGGCGCCCTCACGCGTTTCGACGCTCGCGTCGTCGCCCATCATCCACGCGGCCAGCCGGTCACGGTCGGTATCGGCAACGGCACAGGTGCCGACGAATCGCCCTTTGCGCAGCACGGTCACGCTGTCGGCATAGGCCATCACCTCGCGGAACTTGTGCGTGATCATCAATACCGTGAGGTCTCCGCGTGAGGCCAGCGCACGCATCAAGCCAAGCACTTCGTCGGCTTCCTGAGGGGTGAGCACGGATGTCGGCTCGTCGAGGATCAGGAAGCGTTGTTCCAGGTACAGTTGCTTGAGGATTTCGAGTTTTTGTTTTTCTCCCGCCGCGAGCGATGACACCGGTGCGTCGAGTTCAAGTCGAAACGGCATGCGGCGCATGAACGCGTCGAGCGCCGCGCGCTCGGCCGGCCAGTCGATCTTCCATGGCAGCTTGCCGCGCGCGAGAAGCAGGTTCTCCTCGACGCTAAGCCCCGCCGCGAGCGTGAAATGCTGGTAGACCATGCCGATGCCGAGCGCCTGGGCATCGCGCGGGGACGTAATGTGCACTTCGCGCCCGTCGGCCCGAATCGCGCCCTGATCGAGCACGCCGTAGCCGACGAGACCCTTCACGAGCGTACTCTTGCCCGCGCCGTTTTCCCCGAGCAGGGCGTGGACGGTTCCTGGCGCCACCTTGAGCGTGACGTCGTCGAGTGCGCGGAACGCACCGAATGATTTGCTCGCGCCGATCACCTCGACACCGAGCGCGCGCGTCGCGGTGGCCATGGTCATTGCTCCAGCGCGGCGATGAGCGCCGCCGAATTCGATACCGTACCGAACACGCCGCCCTGCATCAGGACCATGTTGAGCGCGGCGTCGTGGTTGCCCTTGTCGGTCGCGCCGCAGCAATCCGCCAGTAAGGTGCATTCGAAGCCACGGTCATTCGCTTCGCGCATCGTCGTGTGAACGCAGACATCGGTCGTGATGCCCGTGAGCACGAGATTGGCAATGCCGCGCGTGCGCAGGATCAGTTCGAGGTCCGTCGCGCAGAATGAGCCCTTGCCGGGCTTGTCGATGATGATCTCGCCGGGCAGCGGCGCGAGTTCGTCGATGATTTCCCAGCCCGGCTCGCCGCGCACGAGAATGCGTCCGCACGGTCCGACGTCACCGATACCCACGCCGTTCGTGCCCGCCTGGCGGCTGCGCCAGCGCTTGTTCGCGGGCAGGTCGGACAGATCCGGGCGATGCCCTTCGCGCGTGTGGATGATCGTGAAGCCGAGTTCACGCATCGGTGCGAGGACCCGCTTGATCGGCTCGATCGGTGCGCGGGTGAGCGAGAGGTCGTAGCCCATCTTGTCGACATAGCCGCCGTAGCCGCAGAAGTCGGTCTGCATGTCAATGATGACGAGCGCCGTGTTGTCCGGGCGCAGGTTGCCGTCGTAAGGCCAGGGATAGGGACGGGCTTCGATGTAGCGGGTCATGTTGATTCTCCGTAGGCGCGCTGTGTGAGTATCGGGCGATGCCGAGGTCGATCGGTCAGATGGCGCTTGCACTCACCGCGTCAGGCTCAGCTCGCCAGGTGCGCCCGCCAGCGTTCGATCGGGGCGGCAGTTGACGATCATGAGGGAGAGCGTCAGCACGTATGGGGCGGCGTTGAAGAGGTAGTAGCCGCTGGTCACGCCGATCGCCTGCAGGGCTGGGCCGAGTGCCCCGGCGGCGCCGAACAGCAGAGCGGCCCAGAGACAGCGCAGCGGCTGCCATCGTGCGAAGATCACGAGCGCGACGGCCATGAGACCCTGGCCGCTCGAGAGTCCTTCGTTCCAGCTTCCGGGATAGACAAGCGAGAGATAGGCGCCGCCCACTCCCGCGAAGAGGCCGCCCACCGCCGTCGCGATGACGCGCACGCGCGTGACGGGATAGCCCATCGCCCGGGCGCTCTCGGCGTTCTCGCCCACGAGCCGCAGCGTCATGCCCCAGCGCATCGAGCGCAGACCCCACTGCAGGGCGACGGCAAGCACGACGCCAATCACGAAGAGCAGGTTGATGTGCAGCGCGTTGTGCACCTGCGGCGAGGCGGCCCACGCGCCGAGATCGATCGACGGAAGCATGGGCGCCTGCGGTTCGATGAACGGCTTGCCGAGATAAAACGCAAGGCCGGTGCCAAACAGCATGAGTGCGATGCCGAACGCGATATCGGAGACACGCGGCAGCGAGCAGACGAGTCCATGCAGGCACCCGAGCACAAGACCGGCCGCTGCCGCCGTGAGCACGCCAAGCCACGGCGACCCGAACAGATACGAGCCTGCGTATCCGCACATGGCACCGGAGACGAGAATCCCCTCGAGGCCGAGATTCACGCGGCCGCCCTTTTCGGTGAGGCATTCGCCGAGGCTCACGAACAGGTAGGGCGTACTCACGCGGATGGCTCCCGCGAAGAGCGAAAGCAGCAGCACGGCCACGGGCGAATGAAGGTCAGACATGGTGAGTACGCTCCAGCGAAACAGAAGAGGCGTCGAGCGCGGCGGTCTGCAGCCTCACGCGCCAGGCGGCGAGGCGAGGAGCCAGTGCCTCCCAGGCCAGAAGGTTCGCGAAAAGCAGGCCCTGCAGCACGAGCGTGGCGGCGTCGGGCAGGTCGAGGCGTCGTTGCAGCAGGCTGCCGCTCGCCTCGATGCCGCCCACCATCAGCGCGCACACGATCACGGCGAACGGATTCTGCCGCGCCGCGAACGCGACCAGGATGCCCGCGTAGCCGTAGCCCGAGAGCAGCGATGCATTCGCGCTGCCCTGTACAGCCGCCACTTCGAACATCCCGGCGAGTCCCGCCGATGCTCCGCCCAGCGCGCAGGCGGCGAGCGCAAGTTTGCCCACCGGCAGGCCGACGAGGCGCGCCGCACGCACGTTGCCGCCCGTCACCCGCATGGCAAAGCCGAGCGTGCTATGGCGTACGAGCACCCACGCGGCGAGACACGCGAGCACGCCCCAGAAGAGCCCCCAGTGGACGTCGAGACCCGGCAGCGCACCGATGGTCATGGCGTCGGGAACGGGTAGCGTCGACGGCTTGTTGAGGCTTGCGGGATCGCGCAGCGGTCCTTCGACAAGAAACTTGAAAACGGCGATGGCGATGTACGACATCAGCAGGCTGCTGATGGTCTCGTTCACGCCACGCCATTGCCGCATCGCGCCCACTGCAGTGATCCACAGTCCTCCGGCGAGCATGCCGGCTATTGCCATCAGAGGCGTGGCAATGAACCAGGGCGTGGCGTGCGGCAGGCACTGAGGCGCGACAGCCGCGGCAAGGCCACCCAGCGCAAGTGCGCCTTCGCCGCCAATCACGATCAGACCGACCTGAGCGGGCAGCGCGACGCACAGTGCCGTGAGCATGAGCGGCGCGGCGCGCAGCAAGGTGTTCTGCCACGCGAACGACGAGCCGAAAGCGCCCTGGCTAATGAGGCCAAGGGCTTCGACGGCCGGCTGTCCCTGGACGAGCAGGAACGCGCCGAAGAGGACCAGCGTGGCTGCGACCGCGCAGAGCGTCGGCAAGGCGGGCAACACGGCAAGCAGCAGGCGCGCGAGGCCTGCGGGCAATCTTCGCGACTGCCCTTGAGCGGGAGAAAGGGAAGCGGACATCACGACTCCTCGCGAGGACGCAAACGACC
Source organism: Paraburkholderia sp. HP33-1 (assembly GCF_021390595.1). Lineage (NCBI taxonomy): Bacteria > Pseudomonadati > Pseudomonadota > Betaproteobacteria > Burkholderiales > Burkholderiaceae > Paraburkholderia > Paraburkholderia sp. HP33-1. The sequence goes on from NZ_JAJEJR010000003.1 coordinate 865,100, forward strand.
CTCAGATCTGGCCGACCACACCGGCAACCAGGTAATTCATGCTTTCGAGCGCGATATCGGTCTGCGCGTAACTCGTGCCGGACGCAATGGCGCTGCCGCCCTTGTTGTCCTTCATCGGCCCCTTGAAGATTACGTAGTCGCCCGCGACCATCTTCGCCTTCACGGCGTCGGCGTTGGTGCGGGCATCCGGCGTCACCTTCGCGCCATACGGCGACATCTTCACGAAGCCTTCGCGCAGGCCGCCACGCAGAATGTTCGGTTGCGGCTTGGTCGTCTGCGCATTGGTGACGAGGAGCTTGTAGGGCGTTGCCCAGTCCCATTCGGCGCCGGTCAGATAGCCCTTCGGCGCCAGCGCCGCCTGGCTTGCGTGGTAACCGCAGCTCATCGCGCCGCGCTTTTCCGCCGTCTCGATCACGACTTTCGGACCATCCACGTGGCACGTGAGCACGTCGCAACCCTGATCGACGAGACTGTTCGCGGCTTCCGCTTCCTTCACCGGCATGGACCAGTCGCCTGTGAAAATCACGTGCGTAGTGATCGACGGATCGACCGACTGCGCGCCCAGCGTGAACGAGTTGATGTTGCGCAGCACCTGCGGAATCGGCTTGGCCGCGACGAAGCCGAGCTTCTTCGTTTTGCTCGCATGGCCCGCCGCGACACCGTTCAGGTACTGGCATTCGTCGATGTACCCAAAGTAGCTCGAGATGTTGGCAGGATTGCCGCTCTTCCAGAGGCCGCCGCAGTGCGCGAAGTGGACCTTCGGATATTTCGCGGCCATCTTCAGCACATGCGGATCGAAGTAGCCAAACGAGGTCGCGAAGATGAGCGTCGCGCCGTCCTGCTCGATCATTGCTTCCATCGTCTTTTGCGCGGCGACGGTCTCGGGGACGTTCTCTTCCTCGACGACCTTCACGTTCGGCAGCTTCTTGATGACGGCAGCCGCCTGCGCCTGGGCCTGGTTGTAGCCGTAGTCGCCGCGCGAGCCGACGTAGATAACACCGACCGTAAGTCGTTCTGCGCCGAAGGCGAGGCCGAACGGGAAAGCGCTGCCCAGGGCGAGGGCGCCTGCCCCCTTGAGAAAATCGCGACGCTTGGTCATGGTTGGACTCCTCGTGAATTCGATTCGTTAAATTCAAGGTTGCATAGCGGTTCAGGCTTGTGCTTCGGCCTCGGCGGCGAGCCATGCGCGCCAGCCGCCGAACCCGGTAATGTCACGCGCGCCGCTGCCCGGGCCGACCGCCGAGGGCTCGCAGATAAAGCCTTTGACCACGAGTCCATCGGCTGTCTGCACGCTGCCGATGCCGAGCGGTGCGGGCACCCGGGCAACAAAAGCGCCAAAGCTGCGCAGCGGCACTTCCCACAACTCAATCTCGATGGGCTGGCCGGCCTCGTGTGGCGTGCGCACCAGCGCCGGCTTGGCCGGTGACGTGCCGGCGAGCGCATAAAGGCGGTACTGCGCGGATGTGGTGGTGGTTTCGACGAAACGCGCACCCGCTTCGAGCAGTTGCCAGCAAAGGGGCTGCCCTCGCAGATGCGCACCGACGACGGCGAGCGTCACAGTTGGCTCCTCGAACGGCAGTGGTCTGTCGGCGATGGCGGCGTCGTCGGCCGCGGCGTGCGCCATGAAGAGCGCCTGGATTTGCGCGCCGAGTACGGCGAGCCGCTGGTCGGCGCCCGCCGGTGCGATCAGCGTTACCCCTGCCGGCAGGCCATCGGCCCGGCGCACGCCTGGCACGGCCAGCGCGCACAGATCAAGCAGATTCACGAAGTTGGTGTAGACACCAAGCTGGCTGTTGGTGCGGATCGGGTCCGCGCGCACTTCGTCGAAAGTCGGATGCGTGGGGGTGGTCGGTACGATCAGTACATCGATTGCCTCGAACAGCGCTTCGACCTCGCGGCGCAGTGCGACGAGGGCGTACTGGCCTTTGAACGCATCGGCGGCACTGTAGCTGTCCGCCTTCGCAATGACCTCCGCGACAACCGGATCGATATCGGCGCGATGGGTTTCGAAGAAGGCCCCGAGCGCTGCCCGCCGTTCAGCCACCCAGGGGCCGTCGTACAGGAGAGCCGCGGTTCGCTGCATGGGTTCGAACGGCACGCGCACCGGCGTCATCGTCAGGCGCGTTGCGATCGTGTCGAGCGTGGAGGCGAACGCCTGTTGCGCGTGCGCATCCCCGAAGAAGGTCAACGGCTCTGGCACAGCGAGACGCGGCACCGTATGGGTAACCCCGAGTGACGGCACGCGGCGCGCATAGCCATCCTCCCCGTCGTACTTCGCCATCTGCAATAGGACTTCCCAGGCGTCACCAACATCGTGCGCGAAGATCGATACGCAATCGAGGCTTCGGCACGCCGGTACCACGCCACGATTGCTCACGAGGCCTGGCGTTGGCTTCAAACCAACGAGTTCGTTGAAGCCGGCAGGAACACGTCCGGAGCCTGCCGTATCCGTGCCGAGTGCAAACGCGACGAGCCCGGCCGCGACCGCGACCGCCGAACCCGAACTCGATCCGCCAGAAATGTGCAGATCGGATTCGATCTGGCGCACGGCGCCATATGGTGACCGCGTGCCAACCAGGCCTGTCGCGAACTGGTCGAGATTCGTCTTGCCGATCAGGATGGCGCCCGCATCGAGCAGTCGATTGACTACGAACGCCGAGGTGCGGGGTGTGTATGCGAAGGCGTCGCAGGCCGCGGTGGTCGGCATGCCGGCGACATCAATATTGTCCTTCACTGCGAACGGTACGCCGAAAAGCGGCATCCGCTCGAAGACGGCAGCCCCCAGTTGCGCGTGCGCTGCTTCGAGCGCGGCAGCGCGGCTGGCTAGATCTGCCGCACTCACGCGCGATAACCAGACTTCCGGACGACTGGAGGCCTCAGTCCGGGCGATCAACGTCTCGACAACCTGGCGTGGTGTCGTGCTGTTGCTTGCATAGGAGTCGAGCAGAGCGCGGACTCGGAAGCGGGCATCCTGAGACATGAGTTCAATCTTGGATACAAGTTGGAACTCAAGTGAGCAGCAACTGTGCCAGTGGTCGAGTTGTTGCCGGAGATCCTTGCCGGGCAAGGCCTTTCGAGTGGCGTGAACGCCGGCTAGGGGTTGCGTCTTAATCCAGCTTTGATCCCTGATGGGTCGCAAATGTGCCCGCGCTGGTGCACGCCTCCCGCACATCGTGCAGGATCTTGCAAAGAGCCTTCAAGAGCCGCGGAGTGCTTCGCAACGCGCTATCCCAGGCAGCGGACCCTTCCGAGGTATGGCGCGACCTAACGCGAGTTTCGGGCAAATCACACCGTACCAGCCCCGGCAGCGATACGTCTCATATCCTGGCGGCGCGGCGAACGAGATGATCGGTTCGTCCGTTTCCCGATGAAAGCCGGTCTGCCTGCCGTCGACCTGCAGGGATAGTGCGGGCGGGCAACGAGGGTGCGGGGGTCGAACGCGATTTCATGAGCGTGAGTTTTGCTCATAGAACAATGCATTAAGATAAGAAAACTTATCGTAATGGCGATATCAGGCATCGCGTTTTCCCGGAAAACCTGAACCGGTCCGGTGCCCGGTCGCATGCCACGACCGTTTGAGACGTTTGCGGAACGGCGCGTTTTTGCGCCAGGATATCCGCGCACCGGCCTGCGGTGCAGGTCTTTGACTGGGTTCTGGTGCGATTAGTGGAGCCGAATCGGCTCAAAGTGTGGTCCCCGATCCGATTTCGCACGCAAAGTACATTCACCCCGGTTTGGCCGGGCAGAACTTTCGTGGTTGCCTCAGAAGCGGCTGAGACGGACTCTTCCGGTCGATAGCAAAAAAGAAGGAGCGGGCGGCGCGTAGCGATTGCCCGCTCTGAACCAGGCACTTTCCCTTCATTTGAGATCGACGGTGACGAAGCGGCGCGCGTGATCGCGCTGGATCAGCAATGCCGCTTTCTTGCCAGCCTTTGCCGCGAGCGATGCCAGTTCATCCTGCGACTCGACCAGCGCGCCGTTGAGCGACAGCACGACATCGCCTGGTTTGATGCCGGCGTTGGCCGCCGCGCCCCACGCGCCTTCGACCATCAGGCCTTCGGCGAGGTCCGTGGTGCGCCGCTCGTCGTCCGTCAGCGGATGCATCGTCAGCCCGAGATGATCGAGCGGGCCGGCATTGCCCGCGCCCGCGCCTGCTGCCGCGCCCGCGCCTGCTACCTCGACCGCACTCGCGGGTTGAGCGGATGAGCCGAGGTGCACCGTCAACGTCATCTGCTTGTGATTGCGGATCAGCATGACCGGGACTTTCGTTCCGCCCTGCATTGCCGCGTCCTGCGCGACGAAATCCGCCGACTTTTCGATCGGCTTGTCGGCAAGTTGCACGATCACGTCGCCGGGCTTCAGGTTGCTCGCTGCCGCCGGGCTGCCGGGTTCGACGGCAATCACCAGCGCACCGGCCGCGCGTGGCAGACCGAACGCACCCGCCAGACTCGGATCGACGTCCTGCACCTGGATGCCAAGATTGCTGCGCGCGTTCACGTCCTCGCCTTGCTGAGTTTGCAGCCGCGAGCGCACCTGGTTCGCCGTATTGATCGGGATGGCGAACGTCAGGCTCTGGGCACGGTCGCCATCGCCGTATACCTGCACGTCGATGCCGATGACTTCTCCCGCGCGGTTGAACACGGGGCCGCCCGAGTTGTCGGGGTTCAGCGACACGTCTGTCTGGAAGAACGGAAACGTGCTGCCATCGGAGAGCGTGCGCGAGGTCGCGCTGACGATGCCTGCCGTGACGGTATTCTGATAACTGTCAGGCGAACCGATCGTCAGCACCTGCTCGCCGACGCGCACATGCGCCGAATCGCCGAGCTTGACGGTTGGCAGTTTCGTCGCGTCGATCTGGATGATAGCGACATCGTTTTGCGCATCGACGGCCACTACCTTTCCCTTGAATTCGCGCCGGTCGGTCAGTCGGACGGTGACGTCATCGGACTGATCGACGACATGCGCCGTCGTCAGAATGAGACCATTCGGGCTCACGATGAAACCCGAGCCGACGCCGGACATCGCGCGCGGCGAACCACCCGCGCCGTCTTGCGATTGCGCGGATCGCTTGAAGATCGCAAGGATGGGATCGTCACCATTGATAGCTTCGGACTCGGGCCCCGAAGCAGGCGAGGGCGCCGCACCCGCCGGCGCCGTCTCCTGAGCCGTCGCGCGGATGTTCACGACAGCCGGTCCATAGCGCTCGACAATCGCCGGAAAGTCGATCGGTGCGCTCGCGCTGTCGGCCTCGACGCGCTTTTCTTTCGCTGGCGCAGTGGCAGACGCTGACGTGGCAGCGGGAGTGTCCTTGGCCGACCCGGAGATCGCGGTGGCGTGCGCGCAGGGATAACCGGTCAGACATGCCGATGTCACGGCGGCGTAAAACCAGGTGCGAGATAAGGTTGGATGAAACATAGCGCACCTCCATGGCGATCGCTTTGCCTGGAACTGTGAAGGACTTATTTCGAGCACGTGACAACCGACGTCTGTGACGACAGCGCACCGATGGGCGTGAACTAAAGCGAAACCGCGGCCGGCACAAATATAGCGTAGAGCATTCCATGCGCTAGCGCGTATGGATGCGATCGATCCGCTAATTGCTATTCGAAGGATCGAAGACGACATGAGGTTCACCAACATGGTTGCCCGCTACGGACAATCGGGGACGTCAACGGCTTGCTAGCACGCATTTCTTCCGATGTGGCCTGATGCAATGAACCCATCGCCTCCCCTCATTTATTTATAGGGAAGCGGCGAGCAAATTGCAGCGAGTACAAATCCTGGCGTGTGGCCCTTGCCGGAGTATCGGTACTCTGATGCCAGATGCTTATTGGTCACGACTTGCTCGCGATCACGCAGAACGCATGATCTTCTTCTGTCAGTTTGGCGTCTGCGGATCCGGCGGCGCCAACACGTTAATGAATTGGCGCATCCCGTTTGCTCCGGAAGCGCTGGCGCACCTCCAGGCATTCGAACAACGTATTGCACAGGCCGGCGAACGATACGCCGACACAATCTTCGACTATTGCGTGAAGTTGCGGACGTTCGCAGCCTGCGATGTTGCTCGCGATGATCTGTTACCTGAACTGCGGATTACGCATTTCCGCAAGTGGGACATCATCGCGTACCGACCGGAGAGCGAAGTCGTTTCTATCGTTGGCGTTTTACGCGCTATCTCGATGACGGACACGTTCCCATAGACAACAACCGGGTAGAAAATCAGATCCGCTTATGGGCAATCGGCAGGGCCAACTGGTTATTCGCCGGATCGTTGCGCGCTGGCCAACGTGCGGCTGCAATCATGAGAATCATCCGCTCAGCGCAACTCGACGGCCACGAACCTCGCGCATATCTGAAAGACATCCTGACGCGCTTCCCCACTCATAGGGCGAGCGACATCGCCGCATTGCTGCCACATGACCGGCGGCCTCTTACATCTGCCGCCTAGCTCACCGTTCGTCAAGGCGGGTTCGCCGGCCGCTTACGTTGCAAAACTGGGCTGAGCTTAGATTTTGAATTAGAGGGCTCACTCGAAGCAATCGATGCGCTGCAACAAAAAGCTTGCTAGGTCAATGTCTTATTTGTAAGATTAATAGCCTGTCTAGGGTAAAACTGATCTCGCAATTGCAACGTAGTCGCGGAAACAGCCCGGCCACATCCACCTGAGAGCAACGACGGTCTGCATTCGCACTACGAGGCGGCGCTCTGGCACGCTCTGTCTGGTTGGCGCTTGCGGGCATCCTATTGATTGTTCCGCGCAATGCCTAAGTGGCGAAGCTGGTTGCGCCACATCGGCTCGATGGCGGCCGAAACGCGGCAGGCATTCCATCCGCACAACAATCACGACCCAAGTCGTACGAGGGGCCGGCATGAGTCGTTCCTGCTCGCGTATCGCGCCGGTGGCCACGGCCCTTGGAGGCAATGTGGAACACGTGAAGGGCGTTGCCTCGGCGTTGGGTATTCTGCGCGAGCAAGCCCGGAAACTACGCGGCGCAATCTCAGTGTTCCTCGTCGAGCACGAATAGCGGCCGTTGCAATTCGCGTTCGGACGGCATGCAAAGCGGGATCGGCGAGGAACACGGACCCCCGCATTCAACACTCAGGCCGCCCTACACGGCATACACAAAACTGGATCAGACTGTTCGAAAAGGAGTGCTCCTGCATAACCGCGTGTCGGGTTTCGCCGAGGCAAGTCCACTTACAAAAAAAATATGAAAAACCTGAAAATTGGTTCCCGTCTTGCCGTCGCATTCGGCTTGGTAATCCTTCTGTTAATCGGAGTCTCCGCGGTCGCGATGATTCAATTGAGCGCCTCGAAACAGCGTATCGAGCAACTGGTACAAGAGACGTATGTGAAGTCGGAGTTCGCTCACGAAATAAAGGACCATGCGAATCTTGCCGCGCGAAACCTACGCAATGCACTGCTCACCGGTAGCGCTGACGAGGCCAGGACGTACCTGGAAAAAATCGCAGAGTCGCGCAGCAGTAATACGGCGCTGGCAGAAAAGCTCAGCGCCCTCATCCATTCTGAACGGGGACGGCAGCTCTTTGACGACCTGAAAGGGAAGCAAGCCGGGTTTGTCGCTGCACGCGCGAAAGTCGTTGACCTGATTGGACAGGGTCGCAAGGACGAAGCGCGTGACTCAATGTTCGGCGAACTGCGCACGGAGCAGGATGCCTATTTCAACGCGCTGGATGAGCTGGTGAAATTTCAGTCCGACCTGATGACGCAAAGCGGCGAGGAAGCCGCATCCGCCGCGCGTACCGCAGAGCTGATGATCGCAGCACTGGCCGCGGCGGCGATCGCGCTTGCTGTCGCCGGAGGATGGTTGATTACCCGCTCGGTCGCCAGGCCGGCGCGAGAGGCCGTCGACTCGGCCAACCGCGTCGCGCGAGGTGACCTGACGTCGCGCATCGAGGTGAAGACAAACGACGAAATGGGTCAACTGATGCGCGCGTTGCAGACGATGAACGGGAGTCTCGTGCGAATGATCGGTGACGTGAGAAACAGCATCGAGGCGATCGGCGCGGCAGCGGAGCAAATTTCGTCGGAAAATACTGCGCTGGCCGGCAGAACGGAAGAGCAAGCCGCCTCTCTCGAGCAGACCGCTGCGAGCATGACGCAGTTGACCGAAACGGTGAAGCAGAATACCGACAACGCCCATCAGGCCAATCTGCTCGCGATAGACGCCAGCAATATCGCCGACACGGGCCACGCGGCGATGCAGGGGATGGTCGAGACGATAGGCCGGGTCAACGACAGTGCGACCAAGATCTCGGAAATCACCGGACTCATCGAAGGCATCGCGTTTCAGACCAACATTCTCGCGTTGAACGCGGCAGTAGAAGCAGCGCGTGCCGGGGAGCAGGGTCGAGGGTTCGCCGTGGTCGCGAGCGAAGTGCGCACACTCGCGCAGCGCTCGTCGGCAGCGGCCAAGGAAATCAAGGAGTTGATCGAAACGTCGGTAGGGATGATTCAGGACGGCTCGCGGCAGGCTGGCGAGGTCGTCGCTACCGTTGAGCAGATCAAGCAGGCGGTCAAAAACGTGTCGTCCGTCGTGGCGGAAATATCGGCTGCATCCGAGCAGCAAACCGCAGGCATCGAGCAGGTCCATTCCGCCATCAGCCAGATGGATCGGGTGACCCAGCAAAACGCCGCTTTGGTCGAAGAATCGGCCGCGGCGGCCCGCTCGCTCGAAGTGCAGGCCGTCGAACTACGCGGTGCCGTCTCCGTGTTCAAGGTCGACGACACGGATGCTTCCGTGTCGCGAATGGTCGCTCAGGAGAGCAGGCCGCGCATGCCCGCGCGGAAGTCGGCCAGTACCCACACGATAGCGAAAACAGCCGCGCGATCGTCCGGCGCCACGACCGGCGCCGCCATCGTCGCGTCGAAGGCCGCGGCTGCCGAAACGTGGGCGACGTTCTGATGTGACCAGCGACTGCGGATAAGACAATTTACCGCCTGAGATCATTAACAAACGTCGCCGTGTCAAACAGCAACGCCAGTTCGTGATTCGGCGCCAGGCTGGTGGTTCTGTGCCAGCTTGTCTGTATTAGCCGAAACTCAATCTGACAGGTAGTCGAGCCGATAGAAAAAAGCGATCAATGGGGGATGAGTTTCTCCCTGGCGAGTTCCAGTGAATCGAGGAAGGTACGCATCGGCGTCTTGCCATAACACCATCGTCCTTGATGCTCGCGCATCATTGCAACGATCCGCCGATAAGGCATCCGCGCCGAGAGCTTCACCTCAAGTGCGAGCAAGTCGCCGATCGCTCGCTTATATCTTTGTGCGCCAGAGCACACAGCAGGGTTCTGGTCGATTCGCCGTCTCCTGAAATTTCCTATCCTTAGAAGTTCAGCGCAGTCCGTTCCCTCACCATCGACCGATACAGGGAAAGATGATGCCAAAGCACAATGCACCGCAGATTGGGCTCGCGCTTCAGGGTGGCGGCGCGCATGCAGCGTTTACCTGGGGCGTGCTCGATCGCCTGCTCGACGAAGTCGAGCAGGACAGGCTCGTCATCACGTCCATCAGCGGCACGAGCGGCGGCGCGTTGAATGGCGCCGCGTGTGCATATGGGCTGGACAGAAGTGTCGACGACGCAAGGAAAGCGCTGGAGCAACTTTGGACACTCGTCGGCGGCTGCTCTTACTGGCACCCGTTCTACAACTTCCCCACGGATTTCCTGGGGGCGCCGTTTCGCTGGAATGTGGACCTGAATCCGTTCGTAATTGGACAAGGCATGTTGCAGCAGATCAGCTCGCCATACGCGACGCCGTGGCTGAAAAATCCTCTCACGTCCATCGTGGAGCAGGTCATCCCCGACTTCTCCGTGATCAAGCGGCACGAACACGGCGCACCGGAACTCTATGTCGCAGCGACAAACGTCAACCTCACCGCGCTGCGGATCTTCAAGCCCGAGGAAATCGACGCGCGAGTTCTGACTGCGTCGACCTGTCTGCCGACGATTTTCGAGGCGGTTGAAATCGACGACGAGTTCTACTGGGACGGGGGCTACATGGCGAATCCCGCGCTTGACCCGCTCGTCGATTCGACGAGCGATATCCTCAGCGTGCTCATTGATCCATTGTTTCGCGAGCAGGATCCGCCGCAATTTCCCCGGCAGATCGTCAATCGCATCAATGAGTTGAGCTTTGGCGCATCGTGGGTATCGGAGGTGCGTCAGATCGAATTGATCAATGCGCTCAGCGACGAAAACCCGGGCTTGCTTCATCGTGGCAAGCCCTATACACGCAAGCGTTTTCACGCGATCCGATCCGACAGATTCATGAGCCAGATTGGTGCGGCTTCGAAGGGCACCCCTTCAATTGAATTTTTCCGTGCCTTGCGGGACACCGGGCGCCACGCGGCAGATTCGTGGGTGCGTGACTGCCTTCCCCAGGTCGGCAAGCACTCGACATTCAATCTCGACGAACTCGTCAATGCCCGCCTGAAAGGGACGTCCTCGGCAATGCGGACAGTGCGCCGGCTTGGCGCGCAGTGAGAGAAGCCGGGGTACGGGAAGCGAGAGGCCGGTCGAATCAGCACGCGCCCGCATGGGGTGCGCTGCACCAACAGTAGGCGCGACCGGCACATCAAATGGGGCAGCGCTTGACCGCAGCCGCGCTGATTATTGGCCGCTGCCGCGTGATGTGCCGTGGAGCGCCCGATGGCACACGTATTGCTCTATGGAAAGGATCGGGCCAACGGCGGCCCAATCAATCGAAGACCGCGCGCAAGGCGGCGGATAGTTGAACAAGCGGGGGCAATGGCGTCCCGAAGCGACACGGTGTGCATGGTTTGCATGCCCGGTGCGCTTCGGGATTTTTTTTGTTTGCGTGAAACGAGGCACCACAATTCGCCTCGCATATCGGACCATTCTCGGGATCGGGCGTGTTACTTATGATGAACAAGCGGGAACTTACAGATACGGTATCCGGGGAAATCGTTGGCGAACTCATCAACCTCGCGGGGCGGCAGCGCATGCTCTCGCAGCGCATCGTGCTACACGTTCTGCTGAGCGTACGCGGCGAAGCGGCGGCGCTTGCCGTCGCACGCACGTGCCTCGCGACGTTCGCACAAGCGCACGCCCAGTTAGTCGACGGCGACGATCGTTTGCCCGGCGCATTCTCGAAGGAGCTCCATGACCTCTATTTTGGCTCGCAGAGGGCGGACGAGCGCATTCGTGGCTTTATGAGAGTCGCAGCGGACGCCATCGAAGCGCTCGAACGGAATTCCGAGCCGGTTTGCGTACGCCGCGACGCAGCTATTGGCCGGCTCACCGCCGAAGCCTCTCCGCTGCTGGAACTACTACAGGCCATTACGCAGGCGTATCAGGACGAAATGCAGAGTGTCGAGGAGGCTGCACGCCGGCGGCAGATGGCCGTCGCCCATGAAGTGGCAGCGATCTCGATGCGTGCCAATATCGTCGCGCTGAATGCGCGTGTTGCTGCGGCGCGTGCTGGACAGTTCGGACGCGAATTCGCCGTGATTACAGCCGAACTGGCCCACGTGATCGGTGAAATGGACAGCCTGGTGCAGAGCGTCGTCGGCGCGCGCGGAGGTGCGGATAGCACCGAACGCGCGGCGGTAGCGCTTCGCCCCGGGCGAATCAACCGAGCGGCAAGTCCCCGGATGCATAGCCATTACACGGGTTGAAATCCATTTGCCTGGAGCGCTGTCTTCTTGTCGATGCATTCAACTATTGATGTCGACGAGCAATCGAGGCCCGGCTGGGCGATGCCACGTTGGAGGGAGCGGAACGTGAGGCGATGACGAAAACGGATTCGCTTTATCACGGCCACCGGTTTCCGATCCGGGAGCACTTCGCACTGAAACGATATCTGCCTCTCGCTTCTCTCTATCGCAAACACCGCGCGGGCAGGTTCGCCGCATGGCGCGAATTGACGAACGTCACCCAAACTCCGTCGAATGCTTTCTGAGCCAAAGCACCTCATCCATCAGCGTCGTCGAACTCCCTCAAGTTGACAGTGCCGATGCAGGCTGTTTTTTCGTCGCGGAATTGCATTGGCTGGTCGGCCCGTTTCGAAATGTCCGCCCTGCTCCAGAAAAACGGGAAGGCTGGCATTAGCGCACAGATTCTTGACGTGGCTAATGCGGCCTGAATGGGAATTCGGAAAGGCAAATCCACGTAAAACGTTTGCGTATATACACCTGCCTTTCCAGCACTCAAGTTAAGGCGCTGGCCGCCGTTATTGTTGCGAATGAGCCATTGAACCGCTTGGGTCGGGAACGGCTGATTAGCTGAATAGCTGCATCAGTCGCTCTGTCAAATCAGAACAACAAGACAGGAATTACTCATGAATCACGCGTACCGCGTTATCTGGAACACAGCAATCGGGGCCTGGCAGGCTGTGTCGGAACTGACCACTTGTGCTGGAAAATCATCGAGGAAATGCAGCCGGTCCCGCGTCGCGCGCGTCCACGTGGCGGGCCTGGTCGCATTGACGCTGACGGGCGTAACCTCGATCGCGTACGCGGACAGTCAAGGCGGATCAGGGTTCTACAACTATCAGGCTGGCGTTTACTATGGCACTGGCGGAGCGGGGGGTAACGGTAATGGCCATGCCGGTACAGCGGGGACAGGCGGCGCGGGCGGGAGCGGAGGCCTAACGGGACAAAATGTGTCTGGATCGGTAATTGTCAGCGGATCAGTTAGCGGCACTGCCGGTGCGGCCGGTACATCGAGCACGAATTCTCAATTGGGCTACTCCGGCGGGGGCGGCGGTGGTGGCGGTGGCGCGGGCGTAACCGTTACCGCCGCCGGTGAAACCCTGATCGTTTCGCCGTTCAGCTCCGTTACCGGCGGAAACGGCGGCCAAGGCGGCGATTCTTTTAATGGATTGTGGACGGGCGGCGGTGGTGGTGGCGGTGGTGACGGAATAGACGTCATTGGCTCGGCGGGTACGACAATCTACAACGAGGGCACCATTACTGGCGGATCGGGGGGCTCGGCGGTCCGTGGTGGCGGCGCGGGGGCGGGTGGCGCAGGCATCAGTGGGGCGAATCTCGCGATCACGAACTTCGGCACCATCGCCGGTGGCTTGGCAGGCAACAGCGGGGCGCAAGCCGATGCGATTTATTTCACCGGTGGCGTCAACACGCTCACCCTGGAAACGGGCTCGACCACGAGCGGTGCCATCGAATTGGGCACGGGCGGTGTTAGCGCGACGATCAGTGCGGCGAATACCGGCATCACGTTGGGCAGCAACATCCAGCTCGACGACGCAAATGCGGCGCTGGCAATCCGCAATGACAACAACCTCAACGTCAGTGGAATCATCTCCGGCTCGGGCAGCGTAACGGTGTCAGGCACCGGCACACTGACACTGTCCGGCGTGAACTCCTATTCGGGCGAGACGACGATCAGCAGCGGCACGCTGGCGCTGTCGGGGGCCGGCAGCATCGCACTATCGAGTGACGTCCTCGACAACGGCACGCTCGATATCTCCGGCACCAACTCGGGGGCATCGGTCCAGAACCTGTCCGGTAGCGGTACGGTTGCGCTCGGCAGCCAGACGCTGACACTCACGAATGCGAGCGGCACATTCAGCGGCGCATTCACGGGCACGGGCAGCCTGATCAAAGAGGGTACGGGGACGCTGATCCTCGACGGCAACAGCGCTTCGTTCGCGGGCACCACGGAGATCGCGGCGGGTCTGCTCGAAGTGGGCGACATCGACAATTCACAGGCCGTGCTCGGCGGCAACGTCACGGTCGATGCGGACGGCACGCTGCGCGGCCATGGCACCGTAACCGGCGACGTCAGCAACAGCGGCACGGTGGCCCCAGGCGGCTCCGTCGGCACGCTGACCATCGGCGGCAACTATACGCAGGCGAGCAACGCGACATTGTCCATCGAAGTCAGTCCCACCGCTGCCTCCAAACTGGTGGTCAACGGCAGCGCAACGCTGAACGGCGTGCTCGCGATCACCTACGATCCGGGCACGTATTCGCCGGGGTCAAAGTACACGCTGGTGTCGGCGTCGAACGGCATCAGCGGCGAATTCAGCAGCGTCACGACCACGGGCACCGCGAGCACGAACGCGGCTTACGTCGCCTCGCTGTCGTCCTCCGTCGACTACAGCGGGAATGCCGTTGAACTCACGCTGTCCGGCGTGATCGACCCGGTCGGCACCAGCATCTACACGGCGCTGGGCACCTCGGCGATCCTCGGGGCACAGTCGCAGAACGCCGCGCTGCTCGATCGGCTCGGATCGGCATCGGGCGTGACTCCAGCCCCCGCGGGCTGGATCACCGCCACGGGCAGCCAGACGAAGGTGGGCGGCACGAACGGCGCACCGGATTTCCGGAGCAACCGCTACGGGTTCCTTGCCGGTCTCGAGCGCAGGTATGGCGACTACATCGGGGGTGTGGCGGTCGGCTACGATCACACCGACATCAACGAAGCGGTGACGGGCGACTCAGGTACCACCGACACGCTGCGCGCAGCGCTGTACGGCGCACGCAATGTGGGGCCGGTGAGTCTTGCGGCTACCGCCGGCGCGGGGCTCGACTTCCTTACGCAAAAGCGTCCGTTTGGCACCACCGGAACGGCCGAAGGCGACCACATGGGTCAGGAGCTGAACGTGGGCGGCCAGGCCAGTTTGCCGATGAGCTTCGGCAGCGTCACGGTGACGCCGCGCGTCGGGTTGCGCTATGCGTACTTCCATGCGAACGGTTTCGATGAAAGCGGCGCGGCGGGGCAGGACCTGAACGTCGGTACGGATAACGTGCACAGCCTGCAACCGTATGTGGGCGTGACACTCGACAAGGTGTTCGGCGATGCCATCCGGCCTGTCAATGCGCAACTGCGTCTCGGCTACGCGCACGAGCTGCTCGATGCGAACCGTGCGCTCAGCGTCGCGTCGCAGGACGGAACGGTGTTTACCGCGCCGGGCACGAGCCTGCCGCGCGGGTATCTGACGGCAGGCGCAAGCGTGACGCTGCATCCGCTGAAGCATCTCGATGTTTCGCTGAGCTACGACACGCTGATCAACACCACGCATGCCTCCGCGCAGCAGGGCAACATTCGCATCGGATATCAGTTCTGACGAACCACACGACCGGTCGCGCTCGCGACCGGTCGTGTGGTTCAGGCTCGAGGGCTCTGGTGCGCCAGGGGGCTGAGCTACATTCCTTGACTGAACTAGACCGGACGTACGCGAGCGCCGGCACATGAGTCTCGGCGCCCCCAACGACGATGCGCAGTGGACGCTGACCATCTGTCGGGTGAATCCGCGGATCAACTACGGCACACGACGCCGTCGTGGCAGACCTGACTCGACCGCAACGGTCGGGTTTGCAGTCAATCAGGTGCTGAATCAGCGCGTGTGCAAGCGTTACCCAATGCGCTGGTCGCCCATCGAAGCTCATCTGCCGGCCCAGGTCCAATGTGCTGTCATCAACGATGACCTTGTCCAAGGACTTGCCAGATACGAGCCGCCTATATTCACCAGCTCGTCAATCGGCGCCCAAAATGCAAACGTTCACCCTTGCATGTAAGGGAAATGTTCCATATTATTTCGGCGTTTCCTGCATACGCTGATATGCCGTAAGAGTTCGGCGACGTTTCGCGCTGAATACTTCGACAATTGACTGGCGGGCTGTCAACCTTGTTCGGGCCCGGCATCCAATAAATTCGGGGTTTCAGGCTTGGTGATGTCGTCATCGGACAGAACGGCGATTGCACGTTACGAAGGTCTTACTCAAAGTACTCGGTATTACGGCGCGGTGAGCATAGGTCGCAGTTCCTGAAGCATTTCTGTTTCTGCAATCTGCTATTCGGGGCGGCTGCCGGCAACTTCTTTCATTTTTCCTGGAGGCGTACGTGAGTATCAGTTCCGTAGCGACCACACCGAGGTATCAGCACACAACGGCAGTGTCATCGAAGTCCAATCCTCTGCGATCAATCGAGAACGTCGTAAGCGACATTTCCAGCGCCGCAACGAAGGTTTCCAGCGTCGCAGTGAAGGTTTCCAGCGTCGCAGGGAAGGTCGCACCGGCAATCGGTGCGCTGGGCACCATCATCGACCTCTTCGCCTGACCGGAACGCCGCGACGACCTAGCGCATCTGGAACAGCTCCTGATGAAAGTCGGCCTCGTCGAGACCGTGCGCGACGAGATCGTTGCGCACCGCTTCGCCGAATGCCGGCGGCCCGCAAAACCACACGCTTGCACTTGCCCAGTCGGGAACCGCCGTGCGAATGCGCGCGCCGTTCAATCTGCCATGCTTCGCATCCACCAGCAGATGAAGCTGCACTTGTGCTGCGTTCGCATCGGCGACGAGCTGATCGATCGCCTTCTGCGAGAAGTCCGCGGTCGTATGAAATAGATCGATCCGATGACGGCGGTCCGGATGTTGCGCCAGCTCCTTCATCCGCGCGATGAAAGGTGTGATGCCGATGCCCGCGCCGATCCAGATCTGGTGCGTGCGCTGGTCTGCGAAAGTGAAACAGCCATAGGGCCCTTCCACCGTCACCGGCATGCCCCCTTCAGGCGGTCCTTGAGCATGCTCGTGTGGTCGCCGAGTTCCTTCGTGAAGAACACCACCTGCGGTGCGCGTGGGTCCCACGCGGACGCGATCGTATAAGGATGTGCGCCTTCGCTGCGGTCCGACGTGACGAACGCGAACTGCCCCGACGCATGCCCCGGCCAGCCGTGCTGCAGATCAATGGCCGTCTGCAGCACGC
The DNA here is from genome assembly GCF_021390595.1 of Paraburkholderia sp. HP33-1. NCBI lineage: Bacteria > Pseudomonadati > Pseudomonadota > Betaproteobacteria > Burkholderiales > Burkholderiaceae > Paraburkholderia > Paraburkholderia sp. HP33-1. The sequence goes on from NZ_JAJEJR010000003.1 coordinate 881,813, forward strand.
GCAGCTCCGGATACCAGGTGAGCGACGCGATGCGTCCTTCGACCTTGCGCTGCGCACCGACGTGCCCGGCTAGCACGCGTACGACCGACACAATACCGGCCGCGAGCAGCACCACGACCAGGACGCCGGCCGGCGCGCGCCAGTAGCCGAAGCGCAGCAGCATGACCGTGTGGAACGCAAGGGGCAGGTACAGCACGGCGAGCCAGTTGTGGGTCTTCGCGAACCATCGATACGGGAACTGCCGGATCAGTGCGAGCACGATCAGCACGACCGCCGCATAGAATGCATATTCGCCGACGGTTTCGGCGAGCCCCTGATAGTCGCGCGGGAACTGCTGCACGGCCGAAGTGACCGGAGGCCGCGGCCCGCGAGACGGACGCGCGAGCCAGCCCCAGCCGACCGCCCACTGGACGCCCTTGACGAGCAGCCAGTGCAGCACCGCGAACGTCAGCCCGGCGATGCCGAGCCACTTGTGCAGACGGTACATCTTGTCGAGGCCCCCGAGCGGCTTTTCCAGCCAGCGCGGACGGTTCGCCAGCACTAGCGCGACGCTCATTGCCGCGATCGCCATCAGCCCGGTGTATTGCGTCCAGACCTGTCGCAACGAGAACACCGTAACCGGACGCGGAAGCGGATTGTCCGACGCGAGCCATGCAAGCGTGACGACGGCCAGCGTCAACCACAACGTCCACTTGATCTTTCGCATTTTCGTTAATCCTTTTTGGGGCTTAACCGGAGGCAAACCACGCCTGCAAGCCATCAGCCGACGTGGTGGCACATACTTGCGAATCCTGCTCATTCATGGCGCGCGAACTATTCTGCACTACAGTCCGATGTCGGCAGCAGTGCAATCATTTTCGCTTGCGAAAAGCGTTGGGCGTAACGCCAGTGAATCTCTTGAAGAACCTTGTGAAATACGCCGGCTCCGTGAAGCCCAAAAAATCGGATACCTGATTGATATTGAGCGAGGTGTAGGTGAGACTGCGCTTCGCCTCGAGCAACAATCTCTGATGTACGAGCGCGAGGGCGCTCTTGCCTGCGATTCGCTGGCAAACCATATTCAGGTACACCGGTGTCACGCGCAGATGTTCGGCGTAGCGGCTGATTGGAAGATGTTCCCGGTAATGTTGTTCGATCAAGTCAGAAAAGGCCTTCAGATGGGCGTGACCACGATCCTGAGATTCGCCCCTTTCCTCGCCTTGTTGACCCTGACGACTGACCCATACGACGAGCGCACTCACAAGCGAGCGAAGCATCAGGTCCCTTGAAGGTGCAGGCAGGCCATACTCCTGGTTCAACCTGCTGCACAGGGTGTTCAGGTACGGAAGGTCCTCGCCGACTGAATAACAGGCCGGGTGCTCGAGAACGCTGCGAGGCGCATCGATTTGCTGCTGGAGCCAGTTCACCAGGGGCGCGGCGATCGTGATCACGTATCCGTCGACTTCCGGCGAGAACTGGAAGCCATGCACGCACATAGGCGGCACGACCTGGACCGATGGCGTGTCTATGCGCGTCTTTTCTCCCTCGATTTCGATCTCAGCGACGCCTTTCTGGACGTACAGGAGTTGCGCGAGATCCGCGTGCGTGTGCCGCCGGATTTCCCAGTCGTGCACTCTGCTTCGCTCGGGGATTGACTCGCAGTGCAGCAAGTCAAGTGTGCTCCAGTCAGGCCCTTCCCCGTATAACATGAAGACGGGGATGCTGTGCTGCGTCGGGTGCTTCATGGGTTCGTCGCCGCTATATCGGTCCGTGTGGACTTTCGAAAAGTCCAATTTTAATCGAAAAAATTGCCTTAACAGCGCTGTGTATTTCTAGAAAAATGCAATTCAACCGTGGCGCCAGCATTGGGGCTCGACGAGCAAAGTAGAAGGTCACGGACTAGGGAAACACAGGAGACAACGGTCATGAAGACGAAGGTAGCGATCATCGGCGCCGGGCCGTCCGGCCTGCTTTTGGGGCAGTTGCTGCACAAGGCGGGCATCGACAACGTCATACTTGAACGCCAGACCGGCGAATACGTGCTCGGCCGAATCCGGGCAGGCGTGCTCGAGCAGGGCATGGTCGACCTGATGCGCGAAGCGGGCGTGAGCGAGCGTATGGATGCCGAAGGGCTGGTTCACGACGGTATCGAACTCGTTTTCGGTGGGCGGCGTGACCGGATCGACCTGAAGAAGCTCACAGGTGGCTCGACGGTGCTGGTCTACGGCCAGACCGAAGTCACGCGCGACTTGATGGCGGCGCGCGAAGCCAGCGGCGCAACCACGATTTACGAAGCGGCCAACGTTCAGTTGCACGACGTGAAAGGCGAAGCACCCTACGTCACGTTCGAAAAGAACGGCGAAACACTCCGTCTGGATTGCGATTACATCGCGGGCTGCGATGGCTTTCATGGCGTTTCGCGCAAGACGATCCCCTCGGAAGTGCTCACGCACTACGAGCGCGTCTATCCGTTTGGCTGGCTCGGCCTGCTGTCCGACACTCCGCCCGTCAATCATGAACTGATCTATGCGCATCACGAACGGGGTTTCGTGCTCTGTAGCCAACGTTCGACGACTCGCAGCCGTTACTACCTGCAAGTGCCCCTGACCGAGAAGGTCGAGGACTGGTCCGACGAGCGCTTCTGGGAGGAGTTGAAGGTACGCCTGCCGCAGGACGTGGCGCAGAAGGTCGTCACGGGTCCCTCGCTCGAGAAGAGCATCGCGCCGCTGCGCAGTTACGTCGTTGAGCCGATGCAGTACGGCAAGCTGTTTCTCGTTGGCGACGCGGCGCATATCGTGCCGCCGACCGGCGCGAAAGGCCTGAATCTCGCTGCGAGCGACGTGAGCACGCTGTATCGAATCCTAACTCGCGTCTACCGCGACGGCCGTACCGATCTACTGGAAAAGTATTCGCCGATCGCTTTGCGCCGGGTGTGGAAGGCGGAGCGCTTCTCATGGTTCATGACGAATCTCCTGCACGAGTTCTCGGACCGCGACGCCTTCGACAAACGCATGCAGCGTACCGACTACGATTACTACACGACTTCTGAAGCCGGGCTCAAGACGATCGCGGAAAACTACGTTGGCTTGCCGTACGAGCCCATCGAGTGAAGCAGCAGTGATGCTCGCTTGATTCTCTCTCATCTTCCATGAGGATGTATCTCGGGGCGCGCCGCCCGGCCCCCCGAGATCCCGCATCCGTCTTTTCATCAGGCGCATTTCTATCTCCGCGCCGGCAACCCGCTCAGCATACCCTCTGCGCTTCTCGGAGCCGCTGTTGGGGATGACGCTCTACAGACCCCACTATCAGACAAGAATTGCGTTCGCGCCGTGCGCTCCGAAGCGCGGCGGAGTCAATGTGGTCAACGTGTATTTTCTGGGCACCGAAGGCGGGTGAGGTCCAGATTTCTACGATCATCCGGCTCCATCACAATGCACGATTTGTCCGGGTTAATGTCGTCTCTGTCCGTTGAGGGGAACGCGGTTCAGGCTCTAAATTGGTGTCACTAAACCCACTGGGCGCTTGCGAGAAACAGGCTTACCTCGCACGCGCCCCCGCCCGAACTTACCGCCAGCGAAGCGGCAGGTTCGGGCGGCTCTAGAGGAGACACCGGCATGGCCCATCAGATAACCCTCCGTTTTGAGGACGGAGTGACCCGCTTCATCGAGTGCGAGGAGGGCGAGCACGTCACCGATGCCGCCATTCGCGCCCGGATCAATATTCCACTCGATTGCCGTGACGGTGTGTGCGGTACCTGCAAGGCGGTCTGCGAGTCCGGCGAGTACGTTCTGGGCGACTGCGTGGAAGATGTGCTAAGCCCGGAGGAGGCGGGCGCCCGCAAGGTTCTCACCTGCCAGATGAGCCCACGTTCCGACTGCGTGATCCAGATCGCCACGAACTCCGATGTCTCGGGTACCGGCCCGTCCTCCCACAAAGGACGGATCGTCGCCTGCCAACGTGCGTCAGCCACCACGATCGCCTTCTCGGTCGAACTCGAGAACCGCGCAGATCTGAGCTTCCTTCCGGGGCAGTATGTCAACGTCCGGGTGCCCGGCACCGATCAGACACGGTCCTATTCTTTCAGTTCGGGGCCTTCCAAGCCGCACTTGTCCTTCCTTGTGCGCAATGTGCGTCAAGGGACGATGTCGACCTGGCTCTGCGAAACCGCCAAAGTAGGGGACCCAATCGAGTTTCGCGGTCCGATGGGCAGCTTCTACCTGCGCCCCATCGAGCGGCCGGTGTTGTTCCTGGCGGGGGGCACGGGCCTCGCGCCGTTCCTCTCGATGCTGGACAAGATCGTCGAGGACGGCGGCAGCCCGTATCCGATCCACATGATCCTCGGTGTGAACAGCGATGAGGATCTGGTTGGCATCGACCGGCTCGAAACCTATGCACAGCGCCTGCCGAACTTCGCCTTTGCCTGCACCGTCTCCAGCCCCGACAGTGCCCATCCCAACAAGGGCTATCTCACCCACCACATCATCCCCTCCCAGCTCAACGATGGCGACGCGGACGTCTACCTCTGCGGGCCGCCGCCGATGGTTGATGCGGTGCGCGATTTTCTCTCGTCCGAAAGGCTAACGCCGCGCAATTTCTACTATGAGAAGTTCTCCGGCACCGGCCTGGTGGTTCAGACCGGCGAGGAGCGCATCGCTCCTGTTGATGTCGATGAAGCCTTCGATTTGCGCATGGCTCTCGAACTGGGGGCGGCTCAGCTGACCATGGGCCGGCTGTCGAGCGAACAATTGATCAACTTCCGCCAGCTCGCCGAGGCGACGGCGCCGTTCGTGTCCGGGCGGCGCTTCACCGACGTTCCTCGCTACATCGAGGCCAACCACGCCTTCCACATGTTCACGATCGAAGCGTCCGGGAACGCCCAGTTGATCGCGCTCTACCGGCAACTGGCCGTGCAGGACTACATCGCTCGCGCGCTGACCGACCAGATCGAGATCGTAGGCGATATCGTCCAGCAGCACCGGGACATTGTCGCCGCCTTCGAACTGGGTGACCTGAACGCGGCGCGGGACGTGATTGCGCTGCATGCCCTCCATTCCAAGGCCACGATGAGCCGGGCGCTGGAGCGTATGGCGCTGGGCAAGACGGCACCGAAGGTCGCGGCGCCGCCGCCTCCCCCGTCTGCCGTGCCGGCGAACCCGCCGCAGGTCTGCCCATTTACGGCCAGGACCCTTCCGGCCTATTCACACGAACTGGACTGGCCCGAGGGGTTGGAGCCATTCAAGGTGGTCGACGACGGCTCGCAAGGCGACCCTTACGAGCACTACCGCTGGATGCGCGAGCATGCGCCGGTGCTGCGTTGCCAGTCGGCGACTTCGGACGTGTGGTTCCTCTCGCGCTATGACGATGTCTACCAGGCGATCCGCAGCCCGAAGCTGTTTTCCTCCGAGGTCGTCAGCCCGCCGCCGCTGACGTTCCTGACGCTGTTCGATGCGCCCGACCATTCGCGTTTACGCAAGGTTGTCCAGCCGTCCTTCCTGCCGCTGGCGCTCGATCCCTTTATCGACCAGATCGCGCAAAGGGCGGAGGACCTGCTCGACGCGATGATTGCCAAAGGCGGCGGTGATGTCGTCAACGATTTCGCCATCCCGCTCAGCATCTCGACCATCTCCACGATGATCGACGTGCCGAACGAGGATGAGGAGAAGATGAAGTTCTGGTCGGACGAGACTTTTAGCTACTTTGGGCGCCTCGCCCGCAATGCGCCGGGGACCGGCACCGACGAGCAGAGCGCGCAGGCTTTCTTCACTTACCTGAAGGAGGCGATGGAGCGGCTCGCTCACACCGACAGCCAGTCGATCGGCGGGCATATCGCGCGCATGTGGAAGGACGGGCTGCTTTCGGAAAAGGAAGCGAAGGAGCTGTGCGCCTTCGTCTTCATCGCCGGGCACGACACGACGACTATTCTTGTCGCCAACGCTTTTCGCATGTTCGCCGAGCAGCCGAATCTGCTGGCACGTATCCGCGAAAACCCCGCCGATGCTGAGCGTTTCGTCGAGGAGGTGGCGCGCTACCGTGGTACCGTCCAGCGCGTGAGCCGTATCACCACCGAGGCGACCACTGTCGCGGGCGTTGATCTGCCCAAGGGCGCGGTGGTGCGATTGCTGCTGTCGGCTGCGAACCGCGACAGCCGCAAGTTTGCCGAGGGTGAGACGTTCGACATCGACCGCGATTCCAGTGGCCACCTGGGTTTCGGCAACGGCATGCACAAATGCCTTGGCGCGCCGCTCGCCAAGCTGGAGACGCTGATCGCGACGAAGGCGCTGGCCCGCAAGGTTGGCGAGATTGCGCTCGATCCGGCAAGGCCGATCCAGTATGTGCGGGGCAACAATCTGACCAACTCCGGGCCGGAGCACCTGTTCGTCAAGCTGGGTGGGTTGTCGGCCTAGACCGGATGGGGGGCGCGGTCGAGTCAGTCCGCGCTTCCCTTTGCAGGCGGCAAGGATCGATCGTGGGCGGCGGCGCGGTAATCGGTTGGCCGGAGTCCCGTCTGCTTGCGGAAGAAACGACCGAAATAGGCCTCATCCTGAAAGCCCAGTTCGCTGGCGATCTGCTTCACGCTGAGCGTCGAATAGCCGAGCAGCCGCTTGGCCTCATGGATCGAGCGTGCATCGATCGCCTCGATTGCCGAGACCCCGAAGGTAGCTCGGCAGATGCGGGAGAGCTGGCCGGTGCTCACGCCCATCTCGTCGGCATAGCTGGCGACCGGCCGCCGCTCCCGGCAATGGCGGTCGAGCAGGGCGCGGAACCGCTCGATCCGCGCGGCCATTGTCCGCCGCTCGGAACTGGCTGAAAGCCGGGCGCTCTCGCTGAGGCGCCCGATCTTGACGAACAGGGTGATCGTCAGTGCTGCGCCTGCGGTGAATTGCCAGCGCTCGTGGCTCTCCGCCTCGTGCCCGATCGACTGAAAGAGGGTCTCCAGAGGTGTGCCGCGCTCGACTTCGGGATCGATCGACAGCACCGTCGGCGTGCGGATGAACTCCAGCAACTCGGGCGCGGCCGTCATCGCCAGCGATTCCAGCGCAGACTGCGCGGCGGTGATGACGTGACCGTCGATGTCGCCCCGGAAGTGAAAGCCGTGTACCGAGCGCGCCGGCACGACGATCAGGCATGGCGCTTCGACTGACCAGGTCTTGTCGTCGATGAAGGTTTCGCCGCCCCCTGCGGTGACATAGAGCACCTGGATCAGCGCATCGTGGACATGCGGTTTGATGTCGAACTCGAAACGGCCGGCACGCAGGGGAATGCGTTCGTAATGCACCATGTCGACCCAGGATTGGTCGGCTTCCGCGCCATAGAGCGCGAAATGCAGAACGGTCCGGTGGCGTTGTTGGTCATGAGCCATGATGCACGTTTTGTCCTGCTATATTTGATCTCCGTCCATTGTTCCATAGGCGCTTGAGGCGTTCAATGGGGATACAAATTGCAGCAAGCGTAATCATATGGCTACCCCAAACCGGCATGAGACCGCCTGGGCCAAATGCTAGAAGTCAGTTACCTCGACTGTTATCGAACCGAGACCCTCGATGGTGGCCTGCATAACGTCACCGGCGACGACCCGGCCGACACCTTCGCAAGTACCGGTCATGATGATGTCACCCGGGAGCAATGTGTAATAGCTTGAAGCCCACGAAATCTGACGTGCAATCCCCATAATCATGTTACTGGTATTCGACTGCTGTCGGACCGACCCGTTGACGCTCAAGCTCAATGCGAGTGCTTGCGGGTCGGCAATCTCGTCGACGGTGGTTAGCCATGGCCCCAGTACAGAATACGAGTCAACCGATTTCCGAAACGAGCGATCTTCGTTGCCGCGTATCGTCATATCCAGCGCGATCGCGTAGCCGGCGACGTAGCTCAATGCGTCCTTCTCTGAAACATGCGAAGCGCGCATGCCGATGACAACACCCAGCTCAATCTCGTGATGCGTTTCGCGCTCAGGAAACCGCAACTGAACACCGTGGCTGCACCCTACCAAGGAACTCGAAGCCTTGAGGAAAAGCCCTTGCTCTTCGACTCCGCCTTCATACTGCTTAAAGACGGGATTATCTTTCGCTTCGCGCACGTGGTCCGAGTAGTTCACGGGCACACCGATGATCTTCGATGGGCAGGCGACTGGACTCAAAAACATTGAGCCACTAACCGGGTATCGAGGTACCTGCTCGTGCAGGTCTTCGATAGCTGACTTGACTTCGCCGAGGTGAGCGATGAGCGGGTCACCGTAATTTTCGGGGTAGTGCGGCTTGGGTAACGCGAGTAGCGCCTCCGTCACGTCGAGAACTTCGTCACCCACTACAACGCCCAATCGATTGTTGTTGAACCAGCAGAGTTTCATGATGGAAGCCGCGCCCCAGGAGGGGCGCGATGCAATATCTGGGTTAGTGTTGAAGATCTTCGTGAGTGAAGCCGGCTACGCGACGATAGCGGATTTGCCACTGTTCGAACTCTTCTTGAGAGAGAACATCTTCAATGGCCGAAAAGCGCTTGCCACCCGTGCGCTCCTCCACCACCCTGAGAATCGCATCCGGGGAGATTTGACGATTCGCGAGAACGATCTTGCTGGTCGCATCCAGTCGCCTGGACTCGTATTCTTCAAGCGCCGCGACGGGGTCGCTCGACTCAGCGAGAAGGTCGGCCAAGGTAATGGCGTCGATGATCGCTTGGGCTGCACCATTTGAACCACGGGGCATCATCGGATGAGCAGCATCGCCGAGTAGCGTGACCCGGCCCTGGGACCAGAAGGGGAGCGGCTCCTGATCGACCATGGGGTATTCAAAGATCGAGTCGGCGGCCCGCAACACGGCCGGGATATCAAGCCAGTCGAAACGGCAATCTTCGAAATGGTCGATGAAGTCTTCAACGCGGCTCGTCCGGTTCCAGTCGCGCGACATCTGGTCGTTTTTCGAAGCAAGCTCGATAACCCAATTGATCAGCTGCTTTCCATCAGAATCGATGTTGTCTCGAACCGGATACATGACCAGCTTGCCTGTTTCATGCGCGCCAAGATAAAACATGGTGGCGCCAGTCAGGAACGGCTCCCAACGAGTGGTACCTCGATACAAGGTGGTTCCCTCATAGCGCGGCACCGCCTCTGCGGGATGCATCTGGGTTCGAACTACGGAGTGGACGCCGTCACATGCAACAACGACACCACCGTAAATTGACGCGAGTTCGACTTTGTCATTCCCCACAAGCTTGACTTCGACGGAATTCGAGTCTTGTGATACACCTACGCATCGACGCCCCAACTCGATTGCGTCGGATCCCAGCCGGTCTTTTACCGCACGAACGAGCACTTCGTGCAAATCGGCACGGTGTATGGATAGTTGCGGCAATGGGTATCCGCCAAAGCGTCCGCAAGGCGCCTTGTTCACGAGTTGGCCGTTTCGCGTGTAAAAGCAGACTTCGCGTGTCGCCACGCCCTTCTTCTCTGCCTCCTCGAGCACCCCGAGCTGGTTGAGTACGTGAGTCGCATGGGGAAGCAGGTTCAAGCCGACGCCCAAAGGCAAGATTTGCGGCGCAGCCTCAATAATCCGGCAAGGAACCCCTTTCTTGTGAAGGGCGAGTGCAAGTGTCAGACCACCGATGCCCGCACCGACGACGACCACGTCCGAGTCGATACGACGACCCGCCTCGTTACCAATAGTCATGAATTGATCTCCTGAATTTCGTGTCTTTTTGGTCAGTTTTGTATTCAAGCCTCGCCGCCTCGTATCTCTTCGACCAGATAACCGAGACGCGCGAGCACTTCGCGGTCCGTCATCATGAAGAGGTGGGCACCTTCATGCTCCGCTCGGTGAGAGACCCAGTTCCAGTGCGGAACGGTGAAGACGTCGTTACGTCGCCAACGGATTACTTTCGAGCCGATTCGAGTTTCGCCTTCGCCGTCCAGCACTGCGACAATGGCGTTTGACGTGGTGCGGCGAGCGACCGTTTCCTGGGCGGCAGCAAGTTCCAATGCGTAACAGTCGAGTGTCGGCATTACAGCTCCGCCATCTCTCGGATTCGTGTAGCGCAGCAGCTTGGAACCGTCCGATGCCGCCGGCGTTGATTCGAACGTCCGCTTGGTAGCCTCCCAGCTGTAGCGGAACATCGGTGAGTGAGGCGATTCGTGCGAGAGCCCTTGGGGAAGGATGCCGCCCTGAGTGAAGGCGTCGTCAGCAGGAGGCGCTTGTACGTCCACGTTGGCAGGGCCAGGCTGGAACGATACGACGCCAAGGTTGTGAAGTGCGAGCGGCAAGTCGAGGCCGTCAAGCCAGACGACGCGTTCGTCACCGTTGTTGTAGTGTCCGTGCCAGCACAACGAGGGCGTTAGGACCAGATCACCACGGCGCATTTCGCAATGTTTTCCATCAACCACCGTAGTGGCCGAGTTGCCTTCGAGTACAAGCCTAATCGCTGCGATACGGTGCCGGTGCTCATGCGCGTGCTCGCCCGGCTCGAGAATCTGAAGAGCGGCGTTCAAGTTGGTCGTCGTCTTGACCATCCCGTCGAATGCTGGATTGGTAAGCAGAAGAACACGTCTTTCTGCATCGTCCATGCTGACTTCGCGCGCGGTTCGTTCTATCAACGGGAGCATCGATTTCCACGGCCAGATGTGAGGTTCATCGGGTGGAGTTGGCTCACGGGTCACCAGACTTCGAAACCGATCCCAAAGAGGTTGAGCGTTGACTTGTGCAAGTGCATGAGTCAAGCCGGTGTAGTCGGTGCGTTCTTGCGAGGGCGAGCCGTTCATTCGTTACCTGACAAAAGGGTTCATAGATTGTCCTCGAACTATAGTGTTTCGAATTCATGTCCAAAAGCCGACAATAGGGAACGCAACGTTCCGTCGATGGAACGCTCCAGCACGAGACATCATGGGAGACTGCCGGCAGTTAAAAAGGAAAAATCTTCAAGTGCGAGCGTCTTCGACGCCTCGCATCGCTTTCTGAGCCAGTCTCAACGTTCAGGCAACGCGACGTAGAGGGCGAAGATTTGCAGGGAGTGGCGGCCGCGCTGTAGTGAGGCGGCGCGAATAAGAGGCGTAGCTGGCTCTAGCGCAAGCAGCCATACTTGGCTCGATGCCTTCGTCGTCTGGGCGAAGACAAATAGAGCCACGTGGAGGGAAGGGCGGTTTTGGGGTACAGGGCCCCGGAATACGACCGCCCGTACAGTACCCGGACAGAAAGCTACCGTCGTTACGGGGAACGTCGCCGCAGAGTGGATGGTTCACCTGCAAGCTTGGGCGGTATCTCTTCCTCCAGAAAAGCCAGGAAGGCACGCGACTTGAGGGAAAGGCTTCGCCGATTTGGATAGAGCGCGTAAATTCCGTTTGTTCTCGTTGACCGCCATTGAGGTAGCACGACTTGCAACTGCCCCGTTCGGACTTCTTCCTCGACCAGGAACCACGGCAACAGTGCCACGCCGATTCCTGAGAGAGCCGCATCGCGTCGGACTATTGGGTCGTTCGCGTCGAAACGTGGAGAAACTTCGACTTCAATTCGCTGCCCCGCGCGAGTGAATGTCCAGTGGTGCTTGCCCTCGGTGTCGAAGATATCGATGACCGAATGACGCGTCAGATCCAGGGGCTGTTTCGGAACGCCGTGTGACTGAAGATATTGCGCACTTGCACACGGCACAAAATGAATCATTCCCAGCTGCTTCGCGACCAACGAGGTATCGGCAAGAGGACCGAGGCGAATGACGAAATCAAAGTTCTCCTCAATCGGATCGACGCGTCGATTGGTTAGCTCGACCTCCACGCGCAACGCGGGGTGTTGGGAAAGAAATCGCGGCAGGATTGGCGAGAGCAAGGAGCGCCCGAACGTAAGCGGAGAGGCAACTCGAAGATGACCTCGTGTTGCGCTCTGCATTGACCCAATTGCGGCCTTCGCTTCTTCGATTTCTTCTGCGATGCGCTGACAGTGGCCAAAGATCGTTTCGCCGGATTCCGTAAGGCGCATTTTTCGTGACGACCGTTCGAGCAGGCGCGTACCGAGTGAAGTCTCCAGCCCGGAGATCGCGCGGCTGATGGTTGCCTTCGGCATGGAGAGGAGGCGCCCCGCAGCACTGATTCCGCCGCATTCCACGACCTTCGCAAAAACAAGAAGGGACTTCGGGTCAACTGTGTCCACGATATCGTTCCATTTTTGAAACGTAGCGTTGCCATTCTATCAGTTCGTTCCGCGGCTAGTAAGATTCATAGCAAGGGGTCGTCATGCAGCTGACTTGACCCATCTGCAATCGCGACTTCCGTAAGAGCTCCATAAACGTCAAAACATCTCGCCGTGCTTAAGCGGCGCAAGGAGACAGAATGAATGATTCTGAGAGCCTCTTGTTTATTGAGGCAAACGCGGAAGCTGGCTACGTGTTCGACAACGGCGCCTGGCGCGCCGCACATGGGGGCACACGACAGGTATTCGAGCCCGCGACGGGGCTGCTGTTGCGCAAGAGCGGAATCGCCGATTCGGAGGACATGCGCGGAGCAATCGGACATGCCTATGCCGCTCAGGCCGGCTGGGCGGCAAAACATCCGCGAGAACGATCTGCCATGCTTCAGCGTTGTGCCCAATGGCTGGAGCACAACTGCGGACCGCTAGCGTTGGCAATTGCCCGGGAGACGGGCGGAACCTTGGCCAAAGGTCAGCGTGAAGTCAAGGAGGCTGCTTACTTGTGCCAGATCGCCGCCGGGTTGCCGATGCAGGCACAAGGCGAAGTACTGCCCAGCACCCCTGGTCGCATGTCTATCGCCAAACGTGTGCCGCACGGTGTGATCGGTGTGATTTCACCATTCAACGTTCCTCTGATTCTGGGTATCCGCTCAGTTGCTCCGGCAATAGCATTGGGCAACTCAGTGGTGCTCAAGCCAGATCCGCGCACACCGTTTGCTGGCGGCGTCGTCATGGCCGAGATGTTCAGACACGCAGGGCTGCCGGCAGGCGTGTTCCAGATGTTGCCGGGCGATGCTGATGCCGGGGAGACCCTTGTTACGGATGACCGGGTACCTATGATTGCCTTCACCGGGTCGCCCGCCGTAGGTCGTCGTATCGGCGAGCTTGCAGGCAGGCACCTGAAGAAGGTTTCGCTGGAGCTTGGCGGCGCCAACAACCTTGTCATACTCGAGGATGCCGACCTCGATGCCGCCGCGAGTGCTGCCGCGTTCGGCGCGTGGTTTCATCAGGGCCAGGTGTGCATGGCGAGCAATCGCGTCATTGTGCACGAGCAGGTCGCAGAAGCACTGAAGCAACGTCTCGTGCACAAGGCAAATCAATTGCGTGTGGGTGATGGAGCCAGTCCAGAGGTGGCCCTCGGCCCGCTTATTAACATGCGTCAGCTAGAACGATTTGATGGTCTCGTTAGAGATAGCGTCGCGGCAGGTGCTTCTCTTGACGCAGGCGGTAGCCACGAGGGACTCTTCTATAAGCCAACCGTACTCTCCGGCGTCAAACCTGGTATGCGTAGCTTCGATGAGGAGCCGTTCGGTCCAGTGGTTAATCTGATCAGCTTCCGCACTGACGACGAGGCCGTCGCGCTGGCTAACAACAGCAGTGGGGGGCTGGCTGCAGCAGTCATAGGCCGCGACCTCGCACGCGCAATGGCTATCGGCGAGCGACTGAACGCCGGGATGATCCACATCAACGATCAAACCGTCAACAATGACGGCACGAACCCATTCGGTGGTCCTGGTCTCGGAGGCAACGGGACAGCAGTGGGCGGACCGGCTGATATTGACCAGTACACCCGCTGGCAATGGATGACCATTAAATCGGAAGTACCGAAGTACCCTTTCTGAAGATCATTGTCTTTTACGCCGTTCGCTACGGTAACAACACGCCGTAGCGCTCAAGGCAATGTCCGTTTTGACTTCGCTGTTCTGTGTGATTCCACGGCGTATGTAAATTGCACCGCCGTTCGGTCTCTTCAGCCACGCCCGTTTATCCCACGCACCGCATCCACATTTCTCAAGGAGACGCATACCATGACGTTCCATGGCAAGACCGTTGTCGTTACAGGAGTCAGTTCCGGCATTGGTGCCGATACAGCAAAGCTCATGCGCTTGCAAGGCGCGAGAGTAATTGGTATCGATCGCAATAGTCCGACGCTTTCCCTCGATGGCTTCGTCAGGGCCGATCTTTCGGAAAAGGCGGCGATCGACGACGCCATTGCGATGCTTCCCGACCACGTGGATGCCCTCGCCAATATTGCCGGTGTACCAGGAACAGTGCCGGCTGATACGGTGGCTCGCGTCAACTTCCTCGGCCTGCGGCATCTGACTCTGAAACTCATCGAACGGATGCCGGAAGGGGCAGCCGTCGTCAATATATCCTCGGCCCTGGGCAGGCAGTGGGCTGATCGTCTTCCCGAGCATCGTGCACTTGCCGAGACACCGAGCTTTGAAGCAGGGCTTGCCTGGCTCACGGATTATCCTCCGCCGCAAGATACCTACTACCAGTACATGAAGGAGGCTCTGATTGTGTGGACGCTAACGCAATCCCAAAAAATATATCTCGAGCGAGGTATCCGGGTGAACTGCGTCGCACCTGGAGCTGTTTTTACACCTATTCTCGGCAATTTTGTACAAATGCTTGGTCAGGATCACGTCGCTAAAGAGGCAGGGCGCGTCAAGCGTCCGGCATTTAGCGATGAGATTGCGTCGGTGGTCGCGTTCCTTTGCAGTGACGCCGCACGCGGGATTTCAGGTGTCAATTTGCCCGTGGACGGTGGCCTGTCGTCGACGTACATCTAGCTGCCAGTCTGGTGCGCCCAATTTTGCGCGGCGTATTTCTGCAATCTTCAGGCAAAGCGGAAGCTGTGCCGAGCGGAAGAAAAGATGTGAAGACCTCGGTCCGCTAAAAATCAATATTGTCTTATGGCGGAAGACACGCGGTGCCACCGCGTGTCGCGCCGGTCAGTGAAAAGAATAAAAACCGAAGACGGCGAATATTGATGATTTAGACAACACACAGCAAGTTTGCGTTGGCGCAAGCGTGCCAACGCGGGTATGAGAGATTTCCGACGTCAAGGATTCGATCCGACCGCTTCGAGTGAACGCAGAATGCGATTTCGTCACCGGGCAGGCGTGTAGAGCACCTTGTTTTCCATCGCATCGCTATCGCGCCGCCTGCCTGGTGCCGTCTCTCGGAGAAAGACGGACATTATGAGCGCAAGACCGGCTGATCCCGATGCAATCAGGAAAGGCGCCGTTGGGCCATACCAATCAGCGGCATACCCCGCTATCGTGGGAGAGAGGAAGCCACCAATAACCTCTCCAACGCCAATCACGGAGGCGACTGTCCTGCCTATGGCGTGCTGAGAAACGCTTTCGGCTGGAATCGTTGCGAGGAATATAGGCGAGCAACCGTAACCTAGATAGGTCACGAAAACCGCGATACAAAGCACGGGGAGCGAGCCGTTCAGGAAGCCGATGACCATCGGCGCGCAGGCGGCAACCGCCGAAAATGCAATCAGAGTAGGCTTGCGCCCGATCCGGTCAGAGAGCGCCGGTACCGCGAATCCCGAGATTACGCTCGAAACGCCGATCGTGGTCATGAAAACACTCATTGCAGTCGGGGAGAAGTGTCGTTTCTCAATCAGATACGCGGGGCCGAACGCAATGATGGCGAGGAACCACGTTATGAAAAGACAGCTCATGATCATGCAGATGAGAATATTCCTGTTGCCCAGTGCGTGCCTGAGCGAACTCGTTTGATCCGTGCTCGAAACGTCGAGTTTATGATGCGCAGTGTCGCCGGGTTCGCGAATGCAGATCGACAAGAACAGTACGAGTACCAAACCCGGCACTCCAGCGCAATAGAATGCAAAACGCCATCCATGTGAGCTCGCCAAAGGTACGATTACCGCAGGCGCCAGAACGGAGCCGAGTAACCCGACTGCGGAGGCTTGAATGAAGCCCATGTTGAAGCCGCGTCGTGAAGGGCTCGATGCAAACGCCATCAATGACTGGCTGATCGGAAGAACGGGGCCTTCGGCAAAGCCCATCAACGCACGCGCGAGTACCAGAGCCGAAAATGTGCCGGCGAGGCCCGACGAAATCGAGCAGAGGGAGAAGACAAGAACCGCCACGATCAGTACCGGCTTACGGCGGCGCCTCTTGTCCGCATACGCCCCGAGCGCAACGCCTGAAACCGCCCAGGTTAGTGCGAGGGCAGACGTAACGATGCCTATTCTCGCATTCGTTAGCGCGAAGGCGTCGTGCATGAATGGAAACAGGAAATTGATAGAAAGTCGATCGAAGAATACCGAACCAACGGTAAAAAATAGAAGTATAACTAACAGATTTTCGTATCTACGATCTTTCGATTGCATGACGTGTCTCCTTTGGTTTCGCTACGCATGACACTTGCCGCTTTCTTTCCGTCATGGGGATCAGGCGGGTATCGCAAGCGTCGGATATCGAGAGTGGCAGGATTCGAGCCTTTGATCTGAGAGCGGCCGCTCTTCGGCTATTCGGATAAAAAAACTCGCGGGAAGGCTAGAATAAGTGTGAAACACCGATATCAAAGCCAATCGTCGTACCGGAAACACCATACAGAGCGCCGCTTACTGAGAGGCCGGAGTTCATGGAACCTCGGTTGTGAACTGCGCCGAGCTGTCCGTACAAGGTCGTGCGCTTGGACAGGAAATACCTCGTCCCGATGGCGCCCATTACGGAGCGATTTGCGTGATCGTTCTGATCCGTGGTCAGGTAGACGCCGGCGTCCAGGGCTAACTGATGAGTGGCCTGGAATTGCAGGCCAAGGCTATACACATAGTTGTTGAACGAATTTGCGACGTTATAGTTCACGACAGCAGCCGATGCACTCAGCTTGCCGAAGCTGTAGGACGCACCAATCTCGCGTCCGACAAACTCTAGCGTGGTCGGAAGTGGTGTATTTACCGTACCGCCGGCGTTGCCGTCGTAAAAGGCGGCGTTGATGAGCAACGATCCATTGGTGTATCGCAGACTCGCCGAACACTGTCTTCCGGCCTGAAAGTTGCCGGCTTCACCGCCCAGCGCGAGCATAACGCTTCCCTGGAAGCCATATAGATCCGGGCTTGTGTACGAAATCGCATTCGCATTAAAGGCGCCGGTAGCTATCACATTGTCGGCATAGACAACCAGTGCGCTTCCGAAGTTTGAGTAGCTGCGCGGATCTGTCGCGAAGATTGCATTGAAGAACGATGAGAACTGCAGGCCTGCTTTGAAATCTCCGAAGTTACCTGACAGGTCAACCCACGCCTGGCGGCCAAACAGATGACCATTTGAGTCGTTGAACCCGCCATTTGCCACGCTAATGCCGCTTTCAAGCTTGAACGTTGCCTTTACGCCGTTGCCGAGATCCTCGGTGCCAGTGAGACCAAACTGGCTAGGCAGCAGGCCGCTGTCGATCAACGCCAAGGTCTTACCGCTGCTATCACGTCCTTGTGCATCAAATGTCTTGTTGGTGAACTGAAGTCCACTATCGACGATGCCATACAGTGTGACGCTACTTTGCGCGTACGATGTCCCGGCCGCAAATAAAATTATCAATAGTATTGCGAACTGAATTGCGCCGTTGCATTTCACGTTGAGTCTCCTAGTGTAATTGTTTGTGACTTCATTTGCCGCGCTCCCTATCCCGGAGCTTTTTGAGGCGGCGTTTTCGATGGAGGTTGCTTTGATCCGGCGGTGGGCCGCAACAGTTCGCCCGTAGTTAGGTAAATCGGTACTATCGAGTACGCGATAAGGACTATTTGGGGATCGTGCTATTGAGAATCTGTGCGACCCTTCATGAGCGGATCGTAACCGCTAGGTTGCTGAGCTGGCGGGAAGGAAACACATCGTCCCGATAATGGAACGATCGAGCGTCAATGCGCCGACTAGCTGCACTTTGTTCAGAGGTGACTCAGATCGGCGTGGACTGCGACGCGGTTGGCTGAACGGTTCCGGCCAGGTGGGATTGCCGGGAAGTAGGGTGTCAGCAGAGGAGGATTGACCGGTCCAGGTCGCAATCAATGCACGAGAATGCAATGTATTGACCTGATTCGCGCGGTGAACGCGCGGCGATGCGTTTCCCGTAGCTTGCGGAACGCAGGTTCAGGCTTGAATATTCCAGGGCGGCGACAGCGTCGGGAGCGTTCCGTCCGCGCGGAGAAATCGGCCGAATTCTAGATTTGCGGCCACTCTTCCTGGGTGCGATTCACGTGGCGGCGCCCACGCTTCTTAAGCGCCTCAG